>JBKHFT010000058.1:0-17238 GCA_046540055.1 Alkalispirochaeta sp. | reverse complement strand
TGGGGTCTCGTCTCGGTGAGTCGCCATTGGAACGATTTTCTCTGGCCTCTGGTGATTACGAACTCCGTGTCGACGCGGCCCCTCACCGTCGGCCTGGCGATATTTGCTGCCCCGGAATCGGGGGTCGATTGGTCGGTGCTTTCGGCGGGAACGTTGATCGCGGTTGCGCCGCTTCTCGTCGTGTTCCTTCTCTTCCAGCGTCAGTTCACCGAGTCGTTCATGCGGGCGGGTATCAAGTAGGCGGGATCGCATGGAGGGAAGGGGTTCCCGGGAAACGGAGATCCGGTCCTGGCGAAACGGCTTCTAAGGGAGCGGATCGGTCAGTAACGGCTCGTTCCACAAGCTGGTTGCGCTCATCGATATCGCGTCGGCACCGGCGTCCAGCGCCGTGAGGGCGTGCTCCCGGGTGCGGATCAGTCCCGCTGCGATTACGGGGAGTCCGACGGCGTCACGTATCTCGGTGATCGGAGCGGGAGCCAGACCGGGCATCAGTTCCACGGCGACCGGGGCGTTCTCCCGGATCGAGTCGATCGACGTCCGCAACGAGGTGCTGTCGATCAGGAACACCCGCTGGATCGCGGGGACACCCATCTTGCGTGCGGCCCGGATCGTCGCGCTTTTCGTTGAGACAATTCCCCAGGGCTGGATGAAGTCCCGGAGAAACGTTACCGACTCGCGATCTCCCGCGAGTCCCTTTACAAGATCGATATGGATGAGAACGGGTTTTCGTTGTCGGAGTTCCTGGAACTCCGGGCGGACCAACCACGTGAGGGTCGCATTCATCAGGAGTACCATCGCCGCGGCGCTTTCCGTTGCCGCAGCAAAGGTATCCTGGCGACACGCGGCGATCACTCGGCTGTCCCGAAAGAACGCCTTGATCGATTCCATGTTGTTACTATACCGGTATACACAACGCAATTGAAACAGGAGATATTAAGAGAGATGCGAATCATCCAGATCACCGACCTTCATCTCGACGTTCTCGACCGTAACCCGCAGGGCGTTGATGTGTGGGCAAACGCGGAGTGGGCGTTCGCCGAAGCGCGGAGGGCGCAGCCGGATGCGGTTGTTGTCACCGGTGATATCGCGTTTGATCGGGGTGCTCGCTCTATCTACCTGGAAACAAACGAGCTGTTTGCCGGGTTGGGTTGTCCGTGGTATCTGATTCCCGGCAACCACGACGACCGGTCTCTCTTTGGTGAGGTATTCGGTGAGCGCTACGCGCGGCACGGTGATGCCCCGTGGATCGATTATTCGGTAGCCGGTCCACCGGCGATGATCTTCGTCGATTCCGCGGACGGCGTGGTCGCCCCGCCCCAGATTGCGTGGCTGCGCGACGTGCTGATGGAGGTAGAGCGACGCGTCGTATGGATCCATCACCCGGTGATAACCGGATTCCACCGGTATATGGACGCGAATTATCCTCTTCGAAACGCTGAAACCGTTCTCGAACTCCTCGACGACGGTGGTGAAACAACGATCTTCTGCGGACATTACCACTATGAACACGTGGCGCGATACCGTCGGGTCGTGCAATACTGTACGCCGTCAACGTACGTGGGAATCGATCCGGACGCCGCGACGTTGCGGAGGTTGCCGGTTCCGCCGGGAGTCCGGGTGGTTGACATTGCACCGGATGGATCGATCGAGACGGCGGTTGTAACAAAGGCGCCACGGTAAATGGCATACGCGAACGTTCTCCGTTGACGTTAGGACGGGAATACGCGAGAGGTCGCACCAGCACGGTCACCGTGACCGCGCGGGTCGTAGCGGTCTCACGTTCGGCAACGGGGATCACCGCAGGAGAGACGATCACGATCGAATACGACCACCTCACCCCGCGACGTGGCTGGGTAGGCCCCCGTCCGATCCCGATTCTTCAGACGGGTACCCGGTATCCCGCATTTCTCGCATGGGATGCAACGGAAGGGACGTTTCGCCCGGCGGCGAGAGGCGCCGGCTTTGAGCCTCCTGTCGCGAGATAGGCGTCAGACGTGCGCAACGACGCGGCGGCGGTTCGTTTGACCACGCCTATTTTCGCCGGCGAGTATTCCCCTTGCGCCCCTTTCCCGTCGGATACCGGTTTCCTTGCCGCTTTCCCGGTGCGGGACGGTGGGTCGCGACGCGTTCCACCCGTATCTTCCTGCCCTGGAAGGAGTACCCGGCCAGAGCGTTTTCAACCCGTCTTGCCATGGCGCCGTCTACCTGTACCTCGCAGGAGTCTGCGTCAATCGTGATCCGTCCGATGCTGATGTTGCCGGAGTCGGTAGCTCTGTTAATCAGTCCAATGATCTGCGGCGGCAGCACCGACTGGCGGCGGCCGATATTCAGGCGGAAGCTGACCATCGATTCCGCAGCCATACGCTTCGGCCGAGTCTTGCTGATAGTGGGGTTCAGGTCCGGAGCGTCGGCATACTGTTCGAGAAACCGATTGAACTCCACCGATACGAAACGCTGCAGCAGTTCCTCCCGGTCGAATTCTGCAAGGGAGTCCCGGACCGCTTGCAGGTACGGTCCGACCGCCTCCTCGTTCACTTCGACTTCCTTGACCTTCCCGAGAAGGTCGATCAGCCGAGCCTCGCAGATATCATGTCCCCGGGGAATCCTGGCCTCTTCCATCTTTCTCCCGATCGCCCGCTCGATGTGTGCGATCCGGTGACCCTCGCGCATATGCACGAGCGCCAGGGACGCGCCGCTCCTGCCTGCCCGTCCCGTCCGTCCGCTCCGGTGCGTGTAGGATGAGACCTCGTCGGGAAGATCGTAATGAATGACGTGGGTCAGGTTATCCACGTCGAGACCGCGGGCGGCGACATCGGTGGCTACCAGTAACGACAAGTTCCCCTCCCGGAATCGACTCATTACCGTGTCCCGCTGCGCCTGGGCCAGTTCACCGTGAAGCGCATCGCAGGCGTAGCCGTCCCGGGAGAGTCGCACCGTCACATCTTTCACCGTATCCCGGGTGCGACAGAAGATGATCGCATACATGCCCGATTTCACATCGATGAGTCGCTTGAGAGCCTCGTACTTGTCGTGGGCGTGGACGCGGTAGTAATAGTGGGTGACCGTGCCGACACCCTGATTGCGTCGACCCGCGACGATCTCATGGGGATCGGTCATGTACGTCGCGGCAATTCTGGCCACTTCCGGAGGCATCGTTGCAGAAAAGAGCAGCGTACGACGCACAGGATTTGCTGCGGCAAGGATCGCGTCGAGCTCGTCTTTGAACCCCATGTCGAGCATCTGATCCGCTTCGTCGAGTACCAGAAACCGCAGGGCCGAAAGGTCTGCAATTCCCTTATCGAGAAGATCCTTCAAACGTCCCGGTGTGGCGGTAATGATGTGGGGACCCGCTTTCAGATCGCGTATCTGCGATCCAAATGGCGCCCCGCCATACACCGTTGTCGTCCGAAGGCCCGGGAGTTTCGCGCCGTATTCCGTTATCTCCCGGGAAACCTGTAATCCGAGCTCCCGGGTGGGGGTGAGGATCAGCGCCTGGGTAGACCGGCTGTTCAGATCGATCTCCTGCAGAATTGGCAGTCCGAAGGCGGCGGTTTTCCCGGTGCCTGTCTGAGCCAGTCCGGTTACATCCCGTTCTTCAGTCAGAAGAAACGGTATCATCTCCGCCTGAATGGGAGTTGGTGTTACGAAGCCGCGAGCGCTGATCGCGTCGAGCAAGGCCGGGATCAGGCCAAGCTGGTCAAAAGATGTCATGTTTTCCTCGATTTCGGGGACTGCCCGAGGGTGTCAGGGGGGGCAAAAGCCGATATGTGGGTGATTGGACGATAGTTACTATTGGCCGCGGAATGCTACCGTGTGTCAAGGGTAGTGACGCTTCTCTGCCGACTGATCCGACGTATTCGCTAACCGGTTCTTCCGTCACCCTCTCCGTAGAACCACTGCTGCGTAGGTGTGTCGTCCCAGACGATTTCGTCGTGGTCCGGATCAAACTCCGATTCCAGAAGATGATTCGCCCAGCGCAGGGCTGCCTCGCGGGTCCGGAACTTCATGACCCGTTCCGCGGGTTCTGTACTTGCGGGCCGGACGGTGTTCTATTCCACCCAGATCGGACTGGACCACGCCATCTCGCCGTTGCGCTGGCGGACGCGGACGCGATATGAGTGGGGCCTACCATCGTACAGGGTATCGGTAAAGGCGATATCCTTGGAGGTCACCACCGACGGCAGTGCCTGGTGTATCTTTGTCTTGTACGCCATGCCGAAAAGGACGTCCTTGCGGTGGAGCGCTTCCGCGTCGGTATCAAAGCGGTCCCGGATCAACGCCGCGGAGCTCGTTCGGTTCCAGAGGACGGAACTGCCGGCGCACATCTGCTGGAGGGTCGCCGTCGCGGTTATACCGTCGGACTCGATCGTCACGGCTGCGTCCTTTTTTCCTTTGATCTTGACGACGAATCCGTTCTGGACGGAACGGCCCACGGTGTCCTGCACCGTTACTCCGCGAAACGTCAGTTCCCTGCCGTTGTACGAGAATGACTGGCCGGGAGAGATCCAACCCGGGAAGGCATCGATGATCTCCCCGCCTGCAACACGCATCGCGCCGTTCCATTCCTTCGGCGGGAGGGTGAGAACGTTTGCCGCCGGGCCCCATCCGTATTCGATGCGGAAGAGAAACTCGTCGGAAAGATCGAGGCCACTGGGGCTTTCGCCAAGAACGCTTACGCGGTCAAGGAGCACTTCGTCACGTACAAAATCGATGTAATCGATCCGGTCGAGGGCGTCGACTCTGGTGCGGAACACCGGCGCTTTGGCGGGGAGGGGAGCCACGCTGCCCATCGGCCGGTTGTCCATCTCGAAGCGGAGGGTGATCCGGTCGCCTGAGACGCCGTAGACGCGTCGCGCCGTAAAGGCGTCCCACAAGGCGTCGCGGGTCAGCTCCGTCGCCCAGACGGCGGCGAGGCCGCGGCCGTAGTTTCCGGGGAGAGGCCCCCAGTTGTCGGTGGAACCGATAACGCCGAGCTTCCGCCCGTCGCGGATCGCGCGAGTGTACGTCCCGTCGGAGGTGTCGGGACCCAGGAAGGGATTCGACCGGAGTCCGCCGCCGAACGGTTCGCCTTCCGAACTGCCGTGAATCGAATAGATCTCCATGAACGGTGAGAGCGTGTCGTCCTGGACCTCCCAGTTCTTGCTCCGGAAACCGGGGATATACGCGGTATGGTTCGGGATCGCGAAGGCACGATGGGCCCGGATGTTCTGATAGAGCTCCTCGAGGGTATCGACCCGGATGATCGGGGGATCGTCGTCGTGGAAAAAGACGTTATGGTCGCCCCAGCTCCCGTCTCCCTGCCATTCAAAGCCCGGAAAGATGACAAACGAGCCCTCCTTGTGGAGTCGCCGGATCGCGTCTTTAACGCTCGTCCACTCAGTATCGATCTGTTCCGGGCTCTTCCACCGCTCGACGTTGAGCGGTTGTTGTGTTGTGTCTTCCGACGGGTGACCACCGGTTCTGAACGCCGGTGAGGTATAGGGATAGTAGGCGCCACAATAAAAGTCGAGGTGAGCGGCAGCGTTCTTCAGCCGGTCGTCCATGGAAAAATCGGGATCCGGCGCCTGATGGGTGTTGTCGTGGGTCTCACCGAAGTAGAGTTTGTACATCGTCCCGTCCATCCCCCGTTATCCTTTCAGCCCTGACGCCGCGATAGAGCGAACGATATGCTTCTGGGCGATCAGGAACGCCGCGATAAGCGGAAGCATACCGAGAACGAGAATCGGCAGGGCCATATCCCATTGCGCCTTGTACACTCCGAAAAAGCTGTTGATTCCCAGGGGAATCGTGTAAAAGTCGCGGTCGTGCTGCAGGATCAGCAACGGCAGGAGAAAATCGTTCCACACCCACAGGCTTTGCAGGATTACGACCGTCGTCGTCATCGTTTTCAGCTGCGGAAAGAGGATGTACCAGAACAGAACAAGATCGTTACACCCGTCAAGCATGCCACTCTCATCGAGTTCGCGGGGGACGTAGTTGAAGTACCCGCGATACAGGAAGATCGTCAGAGGCATGCCGAACCCCCAGTAGATGACGCCGAGACCGACGGGGTTGAGCATTTCCAGGTTGCTTGCCACGACGACGAGGGGGATCATAATCGACTGAAAGGGGATGATCATCGCCAGGATGTAGGTGGCGTACATGAACGCACTGATCCAGGACTTCACCCGTGCCAGCTTCCACGCCGCCATCGAGCCGAGAACCACCATGCCGCCGATTCCGAGAACGGTGACAAGCAACGAGTTGGAGAAGATCTGCCAGAAATTCACTCGCTCGATGCCCGCCTGATAGTTAGTCAGGCGCAGTTCCTGCGGCAATGCTGCGGCGTCGATGATGATCTCGCTGTACGATTTCACCGAGTTTGCGAGTACGAAGTAGAACGGTGCAAGTACTACCACTGCCAACAGGAAGGTGCCGATCCAGAACACAATCCTGGATGCGTGTATCTCTTTTTTCATCAGAGACTTACCTCCCGCTTCTGGGTAAATCGTACCTGCAGGTACGAGAGAATCGCCACAAAGATGAAGAAGACCACCGCCTTGGCGGATCCGGTACCGTAGTTTCCGTAGACAAACGCCTCGTTGTAGATGTTGAGTGCCAGCGATTCGGTAGATCCGAAGGGGCCTCCCCCGGTCAGCGCAAAGATGAGACCGAAAATCTTGAACGAGTACGCCAGAACGATGAAGATACTGACCGTAAACGCCGGAACGATGAGGGGCAGCGTTATATCGGTGAACTGTCGTATCGGCGACGCCCCGTCGATCTCCGCCGCCTCAAACAGCTGCTCGTCGATGCTGTTCATAGAGGCGATGTAGATCAGCATGACGTACCCCGCCTGCTGCCAGATAAGTACGATCAGGATCGCATAGTACGCCATGTCTGGTCGGCCGAACCACGACAACCCTTCGAAGATGCCCCCGATCGACGGTAACGCCTGGGCGAAGATAAAGCGCCAGACAAAACCGAGGATAATTCCACCGATGACGTTGGGAAGTACGAGAATAACGCGAAGGGCCGAGTTCCATCGGGTGGTGCGGTGAAACATGACCGCGTAGAACAATCCCAGGAGGTTTACAAAAATACACGCCGCCAGGGTGAACCTGAAGGTGAAGACGGTGGAGTAGACAAACCTCTCATCGTCCCTGAAGATCTCAAAGTAGTTCCGCAGGCCCACGAAATCGATAGTTCGCGATACCCCGTCCCATTCGGTCAGTGAGTAGTAGCCACCGATGAAGAACGGCACCAGGACGAATACCAGAAAGACCGCGTACGGCCCGATCGTGAACAGCGCAAAGCTGTTCAGGACCCGTTCTTGCAGACTCTTTAACACCGGAAATCTCCGTGAAAAAAAGCGGCGGCCGTTCCGGGCCGCCGCCGGGCGGGCCGAACCGGCCCGCCGCCGGACCGTATCAGATACGGTGTCGGTTAATCAGCCAGGTCCTGCCACGTTTCGTCGAGTCGTTCGAGCGCCTCATCGAAGCTGATCCGATCGGCGATGTACTCCTGCAGTATGTTGGACGCTTCCTGCGAGTATCCCTGGGGCCAGAGGCCGAACATCCACGGCATCGTCTCCCCTTCCAGTGAATAGGCAAGAATGTCACTGCTGATGCCACCGGCGAAGTCTACTTCGAAATGGTCGTACGCGGGGATCGAGTTGAGCGTAATCGCCAGCTCCTCCTGTCCGGCGGGCTCGTTGAGCAGCCAGTTGAGGAACGTGCGCGCTTCCTCATTAACCGGAGAATCCTCGGTAACGACGAAGTACCAGGGGATTCCGACGGGAATGCGGCCGCTGACCTCCGCGTCTTCAGAGAGTGCCAACGGAACGAGACCCATATCGATGTCGGGATTGGCATCGAGGATCGCCGCTTCTTTCCAGTTCCCCTGCTGGATCATCGCCGCGTCTTCGCTCGCAAAGAGAGATACCTGCATCAGGTGGTCTTCGGAAAGGGGATCGCCCGCCGTATTGTTCCGGACCAGGTCGATCAGCTGCTGCAGATTCTCGAAGTACTCGTTGTCGGCCATCGAAGCGTCCCCGGCGTTGAGGTCCTCCACAAATTCCCAGGGATCTTCCTGAGACGCGAAGGGAACGTTGAGCTGATGGTTCGAGGTGACCCACCACGTTCCGTAGCCGGAAACGAAGGGGGTAATACCCGCATCGACCAGATCCTCCACTGCTGCTTCCAGCTCGCTGAATGTACGCGGAACCTCGTCGATCCCCGCCTCGGCGAAGAGCTCCTTGTTGTAGATATACCCGTATCCCTCGATCGAGGTGGGCAGTCCCATCAAACGACCGTCGAGATAGGCGCTTTCCTCCGCAACCGGCAGGAAGTGATCCACTACGTCCATGTCGGACAGGTCGTCGAGGTACTCTCCGTACGTCCCGAAGTCGCTCGCACCGTCGATCATGAAGATGTCCGGCAGATTTCCGGTACGGGCGCGGGTAGCCAGGATCGGCCGCCAGTCGACACCGCCGCCGACAACTTCGTATTCCACGGTGATGTCGGGATAATCCTCGTTAAATCGCGCCACCACGTCTTCCATCGGTTCGCCCCAGACGGACTTGCCGCTGATAAAGAACTCCACGGTCTTCTGTTCGACTTCGGCTTCGCCGCTTCCGCCACCGGCCTCGTCGGCTTCCTGAGACCCACCGGCAAAGGCGGGCGCTACCGCCATGACGATCAGAAGACTGATCAACGTCATTTTTTTCATACCCACACTCCTCCTACAGATTTATTCAATCAACCGCAGATCCGACCGCCTGGCCGAACCTCACGGGCTGACCGCCGTGTTGTATCGAGTCCTGGGCTGCCAGGACCATTTCCAGGGACATATAGCCGTCTTCCGCCGTCGCGATCGGTTTCGCTCCGTCGTAAAACGCCCTGAGCGCCCGAACCAGGTCGCGATCGGCGCCGAAGTGGCTCGTATCGAATTCGTCTCCGCGACAGTCGAAGACCTCTCTGGTCTTACCGTAGTCGGTGTCGAGGGTGACCGTCCCCTCGTGGCGGTTGACGAATATCTTCCCCTTCTCGCCGACAAGAGTGAGGGTTTCCTGATCCCTGGTATCCGGTCCGAAGATCGCGAAGAACAGGGACGCTTTCACGCCGGAGGGATAGACCACCGACACGATCGCGTGGTCTTCGATCTCTGCCCCCGGGGCGTAGACGCAGTTGTCGATCTTCTCGATCTCGTTCTCCGCGTGTTTCCAGGAATCCAGCTGAAGAACAAAGGCGCCGTCGGAGATCTTCGTCGGGTCCCGCCGATACGGACACTCTCTGTCGCAGACGCGGCACGATTCGGGAGCGTCCGGATCCACGGGGAACACGGAACTTCGTCCTCCCACGGCGATCAGATACTGCGGATACTCCCCGGCCATCCAGTTGAAGACATCGAAATGGTGGGAGCTTTTGTCATTGATAGCGCCGCCGGAGAGCTCTTTCCGCCGGTGCCACGTCTGGAGGTACCGACTGTAAGGGATGATAGAGTTGATCTCCATCATCTGGAGACTGCCGATCACGCCGTCGTCGAGGAGTCGCTTTGCCGTGATCCAGCTTTTCTCGTACCGCCGGGTGAATCCCATGATCAGGGGATTGTGTTCGGCGGCATCAACGATTGCGCCGGCGTCTTCTCGCGTCACCGAGATCGGTTTGTCCAGGTATACTTTTTTGCCCGCGTCGAGGGCTCGGATTGCGTACGGTCGGTGCTGGTCGGTAAAGTTGGTTACGATGACGATCCGGCACTCGTCGTCGTTGAGCATCTCCTCGAAATCGTGGTAGACCCGAATATCTCTGGTCCTTCCCCGATCGGAATACACTCCTTCGAGGTAGCGTTTGGATTCTACTGAACGCTGCTCGATGACGTCAAAAATACCGCGAACGGTGAGGCCCGTCTCTTCCTCCAGCATCGCGATCGCTCCACCCAGGCAATACACCCCGCGAACCCCGGCTCCGACTATTCCTACCCCGATAGTATTCATATGTTGCTAACATTGTATTCGGAGCTTTTTATCCATAACAAATACTTATTTGCTATACAGGGTATAAGAATAATCTATATACTGATCGTATGATCGATAACCTGCTCCGTTTCAAAAAGGTTGTCGAAGCGGGGAGTATCAGTAAGGCGAGCAGACTCCTCTTTGTCAGCCAGCCGGCGCTGTCTCAGGCGATCAAACTGCTCGAGGAGGAGTACGGTGTAGAGATTCTCGAGCGCCACCCCCAGGGGATCCGCCCGACGATCTACGGGGACATCCTGTACCGTACCGCCTGCGAGATCGAACGGAACGTTCTGAGCATAGAAACGCGGATGCTGGAAGCTCGCGCGTCCCACAAACCTGATGCTCTACGCAGGGAGCACAACGAGGTGAACATCGGGTGCAGTACGATCTGGAACGACTTCCTCCTCCCTGAGGCGATGCGCTCCCTGGATATTCTGGACTCCTACGCGATCAACGTAACCGGCAGCACCTCGGAGCAGTTGCTCAGTGATCTGATGAACGAGCTGAAGTACGACTTCGTTCTCTGCCGGATCGTTGAGGACAGAAGATACCGTGCCCTCGAATCGATCCCGCTCTTCCGGACGCAGGCGGCGATCTTCATCAACGATCACCACCCGATCTTCAGCACCGGGTTTGACCGGGAACGCCTGAGCGAGCTGAAGTGGATCAAGCTGAAGAGCCTTCCGGTACTGCAGGCTGAGGATCTCACTCCGGCAGGGCTCTCCTTCTTTCCGGAGGATTTTCTTCCGCCTGCGATCTCCTTTGAGGTGGAAGACCTGATGACGGCGATCCAGCTGCTGCGGAACAACTATATCGTGCTGTTACCCCTCGCCCTTGCCGACCTCGTCGAAAACTACGGGATCAAGCCGATTCCCTTTCCCAACACGTTAACGAATACCTACTGGCTCGGTATGGTGTACTCGAAGGAGCGGGAAATTCCCCTCTACGTCCGGGACCTGATGAACCGAATCCGACTCTACTTCAGCCACAGGACATCCTAGCGGAGTTCATCGTCACCTGGACAGCACCGACGGTATTACCTCCGCATTCGGGGATTCCACCTGTTGACACACTGCGGTTTTAAAAGTAACATTTGTTATATAACAAATATTATTTAATGGGGAAAGAGGATGGCACCGAAAACACAATTCACCGGAGAACAGATCGTTGATGCGGCGTTCCGTATCGCCTGCCGCAACGGAATGGAGGGCATTACCGTCAGGCAAATCGCAGCCGAACTCGGCAGCTCCGTCGCACCGGTCTACGTGAATTTCAGCGATCTCGAAAAAGTCCGGGACGCCGTCGTGGAGAAGATTGTATATCTCAGTCGGGAGATTCTCGAAGAGAGCGACACGGGGCGGCCGTTCCGGGATATCGGGCGCGCGAGCATCCGCTTTGCCCGACGGTATCCCGTCTTGACCCGGGACCTCCTCTTGCGGCCAAACCGCTACCTGAAGGCATATCGTTCCCGGATCGACGAACCACTGATGAAGGGCATGGAGACCGATTCCGACCTGGAGCACCTGTCGCCTGATCAGCGCCGGGATCTTCTGTTCAGAATGCAGGTGTTCCAGACAGGCCTTACCGTCATGGTCGGGACGGGGCAGCTGCCGGACGAGGTCACCGAGACCGAACTCACGGACATCATGGAACGTATCGCCGAAGACCTTATTGCCGTCGAATCCCGGCGTACCGGGGAGGAGAATCAATGAACCAGCAATCGCAGATTGTCATCATAACCGGCGCAAACTCAGGTATCGGAAAGGCGGTAACGGAACGGTTTGCTGCAGCGGGATACCAGGTTGTCATGGCGTGCAGAAGCATCGAGCGGGCGACACCGATCCGGGAGGCGATCATGCAACGGACCGGTGCGGAGACGATCGATCTGATGGAGCTGGATTCTTCCTCCCGGGAGTCGATCGATTCGTTCGCGAAGCGTTTCACTGCACGGTATCCGCGGCTGGATATCCTCATTCACAACGCCGCGTATTTCAACCACGGCGAGCCCTATCGGGTGAGTCCCGACGGGATGGAGATCGCCTTCGCAACCAACGTGGCCGGCCCCTACCTGCTGACTACCCTTCTTCGGGGCCACCTGCGGCGTTCAGAGCACCCTCGGGTTCTCAACGTCGGAAGCAACATCATAAAGCACTATTTCGACCCGAAATTGCCGATGGACCTTTCCGATCTGTCCGGGCTCCCTGCGGAACGCCGCGGCCACGAGGAATCCAGTGTCTACCGCCGGTACTGCCGCTCGAAGATGGCGCTGTTGATGCTCACGCGAACGCTGGCCGATGAGCTCAGACCGGACGGAATCGCCGTGAATTATCTTCAGGTGAACGGGGCGAAACTCTCCCGGGAAACGGTCCGGAAGTTCACTCTTTCCTACCGGATGCTGGGACGCCTGCAGAGCCTCTTTCTGAAGCCGCCGGAGTTCATGGCGGACCGCTACTTCCGTCTAACCACAGCTCCGGAGTTTCGCGGGATCACCGGCCGCAGCTTCAACCACCGGCTTGAAATAATGGAACCCGCTCCAACCACTACGCCGGAGGGCAAAACGCTCCGTTTCATCGACGAGGTCAGAATCGCAACAGGTGCGGACTACTATCCGGCGATCGCTGAGGACGGGAACCTGTGTGCTGCAATACTACAGACGTGTCGAACGAAGGGACCTCCGGAACGCCAGGTGACCAATTGGTGATCGCCGCCTCCAGAACGCCCTGAACGAACGGAGCCGGTTGGATCGTCTGCACACATAGAACCCGCGTGATCCGACCAACCGGGTACCTGAAGGGCAGGGGAGCGGGCGGGAAAAGAACCCGGGAAGGCGGCTGTGAGGGACCACTCACCTGTACTCATCGTCCTGAACCGCCGCAGACAAACGCCTTCCGGCAAGATATCAATTCTGTTCCGCGATACCATTCGGTGACTGTTTATTCGTTTGGATCCGGCACCAGGTAAGAGGTCACCCCCTTGCATCTGCAGAAGCGCGTTTCAACTCAGATACCGAAATCGCGCCCGCCACCCTGCGGACGAGAGGGTTCTCGCTACCGCGGCCGGACGTGGATCGCCCGTCGGGACTACCGTCGTCGCACTCCGGTTGTGGCATCGATCTCCCCGACACGGCCGAAGGGTCATATCCGACATCGAGGGAGGCCCGCAGATCCGCAAGAGCGTCGACCACGGCTCGCCTATCGACTCTGCCTGATTTTCGGGGGCCACCGATCGAAGGCACTTCGACTTCCCTGGGAGGAGCGGGACGAGCCTCCGGCGAAAACCCGGAAATCCAATTGGTAAAGGAACCGACGGCGCCATTTCTCATAGGTACCCACGAAATCGCCGGCGGACCGGAAACGCGACGGGAATCCGGGAGCCGGCCATGAGAGTGCGTGCTTCGCTACGAAAACAATCCGGGACCGTCGGTGAAAACATTGATGGTCCTGACAAGAAGTACGGGTTGAATCGGTCTCCTCTGAAGACGTGAACGATTCCGTACCGCGTCGGGGAACCTCCAAAATTTTCTGTGTTGTATAGTTACACCGGAAGCCAGGGTATTGAAACGACCGACAGGAGAAGATGAAGCCCATCGCCGGTGGGAACCCCGCCGGGGTACACGTCTTGCCCGAGATACGCCTTCGCCGAACGGACCCGGCAGCGAGGGAATAGAATACCGCACCGTATCCGATCGCGATGCTCCACCGGTTCAGCACTGCGATCGGCCGGGGATCTGCGGCGGGAGTGTCCGGCACCTCATCCTGCAATTATTAGTTGACTACTCAACTATTTGCCGCTACCGTGAGAGTATGGTCCGCGCCGGTAAACAGATACGCCCGCGGCGAAACGGTCTCGCGATCCCGTTTGTTGTTGGGGTGGTCCTGTGGCAGACGACGTCCCTCTCGGCGCAGGACACAATCATGGCCCCACCGACGGTGCGGGTGTTTGCGCCGGCAAATGACAGCGACCGATCCCAGTACGATACCCTGTCACTTACGATGGCAGACACGATAGCCTTTACCCTGCGCCTGTTGGGGGATTACCGCGTGCAGACACCTCCTGAGGCAACCGATACGGATATCGATTCCACGATCTCCGTCGAAGACCCTGCCGTCGCCGCTTCCTACGCCGGTGAAAACGAACTTGACTATCTGGTGGTCGGTAACCTTGGTACCACCGACGATGGCGAAATCGCTTTCGAGATCGCCGTCTGGGACCACGCCGTCGGGGAATTTACCATCCGGGAACGTGCGGTGGCGGAAAGCCTTTTTGACACCTTCGATGTTGCCGAGGAGCTGACGCTCCGGATCGTTTCCGCGATGAGCGGTCGGGAGATCGCGTTTGGAACGGTAGAGCTGGAAGTTCCGGGCGGGGCAGGGGCCTACCTGGTGTTTGTCGACGGACAGTATGCCGGTTTCGGGCGCGATCGCCTGGAGAACGTCCCCGCCGGTGAGCGGCAGATCGCAGTTCTCCCGCTTACCTCCAACGGCAGCAGTCGGGAACAACAGACAACGACGCTGTCTCTGGAGCCCGATAGTGTGGCTTCTATCCAGTTCGAACTTCCCCGGACGGAGAACCCGTGGTTCGCCCCGGAGCTGATCGCCCATGACGGCGGTGGAGTGGAACGCGATACCGCCGACGCGGCACCTGAGGTCGAAATCCCGGACTGGTTCCCGCCGCACTTTGCCGATGGAACCAACCCGGATACCTGGTTCTTTCAGAACACCACCGTCGCGGACGTCCTTGGAGACCGGTGGTTTCACACCCCGGCGCGTTGGCAGAGTCTGGCGGGACGATTTCCCCTGGTCGAATGGGACATCGACGGACGTCTGGACGAGTGGCCGCGGAGCGTCCCGTACTATCCTTTCGATCCGCGAAGTGATGGAGATGCCCTGGTTCGCGTCCTCGAGTACCAGGTCGCCTATGGCCCCGACGAGATTTACCTGTCATTGCTGCTCGGCGGGTCGTGGTCGCAATTTCTTGCCGGTCCGGAACCCCACATTTTCCTGAAAACCACCCTCGTCGGGCCCGGGCCACCGGCGCGTTGGAATTTTGCCGTGAAACGGCAGAACGACCGGTGGCGGATAGAAGCACGGGAAAACCGTAATCCCTATGAAGACTTTCCGTTTCAGCCCCTCAGAGGCGTTGAGATCGGCCAGGCGGAAGCGCGTCTGGAGATCAAAATACCGACGGAACGGTTCGGCGGCGGCGCCCATTCGATGGAAATCACCGATATCACAATCGAGGAGGAACAACCGGCCGGCAGCGGCGATTGGACCATTCTCTATCGGTCAGGTAACCCGCTCCCGCCGGTCTACGGACGGAGGTCGGGGCAATGAGCACTACCACATGGACCGGCCTGCGCCGGCGCTGCACCGGAACTATCGCTCGCTGCACCGGGAGAACCTCTCCGACCGCCACCGCTTACCGCATCACCGCCGCGACGGTTGCTCTCTTTGTCATAGCTGGATGTGCTACCGCGCCGTCCCCGGAGCGGTCCACAGCGCTAACGCCGGAATCGCTCGAAGCTGCTCTCGCCGCGTCCGCCTCCGTCCCCACTCCGGAGAGGGTCACTCACCGCGGAGTCACCGTCTCGGCCCCTGCAGGATACCGCTTTGAAAGCGCCTACGGCGCGGACCGCGGCCGCTCGGCGGAGACAAGTCCCGTGGGTGTCCTTCTGCGTCTGCGTGACGGCGCCGGGACAGTCAGCGGGGCGGTACAGCAGGTGTTCCGCCCCGCTGAAACCGACGGGGAAACGGTGCTTCGCCGCTACCTCGAAACCCGGCTCAACGTGCCTGATGCCTCAGACGTGCCGATCCGGGAAATACCCGCCCCCGCCGGGCGCGCGGTCGCGACGGTCGTTGCAGATCCGGATGCGGACCAGCCTGCTCACCGGGAATTGCTGGTGGCGGTGTACCCCCTTGGGCCCCGCGTGGCCGGGCAGGGTGCGATTCTCCTGGAGATCTTTTATCCCGCCGGGAGTGATGATATCCGCGCCGCCGCCGCGGCGATCGCAGAAAGTCTCACCGTTCCCCAGGTCCGTGCGGAGATGCGGATCCACGGTCGCCACACTGCGGACGAGGCGTCTCCCGCATTTGAAGATTCCACCGGCCGGTGGCGATGGGTAACCGACGCTCCGGGTGGTTTTGTCGCCCGACTACGCGAGCCTGGACGCGACCTGTACCTGCTCATTTCAGGTGGGGCAGCAGCGGGGGAACGCAACAATGCGGTACCGCAAATCTCCGGACGCACCCTCCGGGAAACGGGCATGAGTATTGAACTGGAGCGTGGCCTGTGGCATTGGTCCCTTCCCGTGGCAGCCGACGCGGATATGGACCAGACCTGGTACGTCGTGATTCCCGGCAACCCACCGGGAGAGTCGCCCCCGCACGGAGTGGTTATAACCGTCCCGGGGCGCGCGTGGCGGGACGGCCGCCTGGTCACAGCGGACGATGTCGACCCTGAGCAGGTGACCCGGGAGGTCCAACAGTTTTTTACCGACCATCTGCGGTGGTACCAGTAATTCTGAAAAAACGAACTGCCGTTCTGCGGGGCCCTCGCATCACCCCACCGGGTCACACCGGATCGGAGGGCGCGACGGGTACCGGTTGAACAAGGGCAACTTCCACCCGACCGGTCAGTTCATCCGTCTCCAGTTCACTAGCGGTCTGTCGAAACGAGCGGCAGTTGTGCAGGGCCACGGCAAATCCGGCACCCACCATCATGACCGGGTACAGATCGGTTTCACCGTAAAACCCCTGCGCACTGTGCCAGAGGTACACCCCCACCACTGTGAACGCCGTTGGTAACCAGGGGAATACCACATGCCGACCGAAACGGGCCGGTACCGGGCTGGTTGTTCCGGATACAGGATATGAGCTGTGAGCAACCTCGCTCTGAAGCGGTCCCATTTCTCATTATGGGACGACATCGACATGGAAACGGGGTGAGAGTTTGAGTAGGTACATAACAATGGACGCCCTCAAGACGGCCTTAGGGGGGAAGCTCATGGAAAAATCCAAGTGGTTACGCGGCCTCGCAATTCCTGCGGGCGTACTCGTAGTGGTTATCGCAGTCCTGGGACTGGTCTCCTGCGCCGACCTGTTAGGCTCCGAGGACGGTGACTCCGACGACGACGGTGAAGAAGGCAGTGATGATGTAACCTATGCCATAGGCGACGAAGGGCCTGCTGGCGGTCGAATCTTTTACATTGATGAGACGGATAAACATGACTGGACCTATATTGAAGC
>JBKHFT010000057.1:0-17433 GCA_046540055.1 Alkalispirochaeta sp. | reverse complement strand
TGAACACGATGAACACGAACAGGGCGAGAACGATGCGACGCCGAAGGGTGGGCGGGTCCGTCGGTGCCGCCGGGGGCGTAGAGGGATCGTGGCGGGCCGGCACCGGCGGTGCGGGGCCGAAGGGCATCGAAGAACTCCGCATGACCGCTATGGTACCACGGAACACACGAGCTGCACCGGTCCGATTCGCCGGAAGGGGATCCTCCGGGGAAGGACGGTCCCGTCGGGGAGCTGCACGAAGGCTGATCGCCCGCCGTCGAGGTTGATCGCCGAGTCGAATCCACGTTGCCGGAGGTACCCTGCGAGTTCCTCCGTTGTTACCCCCGGTCTGAAGAGTCGGTCTCCTTCGACGGTGATCACCGCTACCGTGGAGTCACCGCGCCGGACCGCGATCGCAACGCGGGCGGCCCGGATCGTTCGGCCCGGGTACGCGTCGGCAACGGCGCGCCCCGAGAGGATCAGGGGGTAGAAGGCGCCGACACGGGTGGTGGCGCCGCCGGTGTCGACGACCGTATCGGAAGGGCCTCGGTACGCGGGGGCGGAATCGGGTTGTACGATGGTGCGGTCCGTGGCGGTGCGGACGTCTTCGAAGTCGGAAGCGGGGCGTTCGCCGGAAAGGGGGCGTTCACCCTCGCTGCCGTATCGGGCGCTCTGCCGGTAGAATTCGATCGTGCCGATCCTGCCGCGGGAAGCACCCGCAGTACCTGCGCCGCGCCCGGCGGCGGCATCGGCGGTGCCCGGGGTGGGCCCGGCCGTTCCCGGGGCGGCACCGGCGGTTCCATCAGCGGTGAACGCGATACCCCAGTACGGTTCAACCGGCGGTGAGGCCTCCCGACCGTTGATCACCACCTGCCCCACGGGACGACGGCGACGCACCGTACCCGGCCCCTCCACTGGGGGGTCCCATCGCCACGGTGTCGGACTGAGTATCAGATCTGCAGAGGGTCGGACCGGATCGGAAGCTCCATCGCCGGCCTCACCGCCACCGTCGATTCCCGGCGGGCGGTCGTTCTCCGTGTCCACCACGGCACGGTCGCCGGACGCGGTACCGTCGAGTACGACACTGACGGTACTCGCCGGATCGACGGTGATGATGTGGAGCCGGTAGTGGTGCTTGCCGCCTCTGATCACGTCGGTTTCGACGGAGATAACCGGGGTAGGGAAGGTGTCGAACGGTTCGGTGGCCTCCGGGATCTCACCACGTTCGAAGGGCTCGCGACCGTCCGGCCCGGTGGGCGGAGCGGTATCGGCAGGCACGGCGGTATCGATCGGAGGCGAAACGCACCCGGTGAGGAGCAGGAGCGGGAAGGTCACCGCGAGGGCCACTATCGCGGTATGGTTACGGCTTGACCCGCTTCCGGTCCCGGGGAAAGAGAGATGCTTCCTTGACGTTCTGCAGGCCCAGAATCTTCTGGGTGATCCGCTCCAGGCCGATCGCAAACCCGCCGTGAGGGGGACAGCCGTACTTGAAGATCTTGCAGTAATCACCGAGTCCCTCCTCGGTCAGACCGAATTTCGGGAGCGTCTCGAGAAGCATCCGGTAGTCGTGGATCCGCTGTCCGCCGGTGGTGATCTCGAGACCCCGGAACAGCAGGTCGAAACTCCGCGTCTTGAGCCCTTCCGGAAAGGTGTAGAACGGGCGCTTCTTCCGGGGAAACCCGTAGACGAACACCGCATCCACACCGTGTTCTTCGAGAGCCCAGTCGCAGAGGACGCGTTCTCCCTCGGGGTTGATTTCGAAAGCGCTCTTCCCGGTGCGATCCTTGATGATCTGCTTTGCATCGTCGTGACTGATTCGGGGCGTCTTCGCTATCGCCTCCGCGGAAGGCACCGTCGCCTCGTACTCGTCGAGGATATCCCGGTGATCCCGGGCGACACCGTCGAATATGTGGCTCAAGAGCCCTACTTCGAGGTCCATCAGGTCATGTTCGCTCTCGATGAACCCCATCTCTACGTCGAGGGAGACGTACTCATTCAGGTGCCGCGGTGTATCGTGTTTCTCCGCCCGGTAGGCGGCGCCGATCTCGAATACCCGTTCGAGGCCGCTTGCGACCATCGTCTGTTTGTAGAACTGGGGACTCTGAGCAAGAAAGACGCGCTCGCCGAAGTAGTCCACCGTAAACAGCCCCGTTCCTCCTTCGGTTCCGGAGCCGATAATCTTCGACGACTTGATCTCCGTAAACCCCCGGCCCCGCAGCCACTCGGCGAAGTACCGCAGCACCGTCGCCTGGAGTTCGAAGATGTGTCTGATTCGCGGATTCCGAAGTGTGACGATCCGGTTATCCAGGAGAGCGTCGATACCGAGTTTGCCCGGGTCCTGATTGACCGGGACGGGGAGATCCGAATCGGCGACGCCGAGGATCTCCGTCTCCGTCGCCTGCACTTCGAAACCGCCCTCGGCTTTCTCGTTCTCCGCGACGATGCCCCGTACGGAGATGACCGTCTCGTTTCCGAACGTCGGTTCCGCGTCGTACACCACCTGTACGAGACCGCTCCGGTCCCGAAGCACCACGAAACTGATCCCTCCGAGATTGCGAATCCGGTGAACCCATCCCGATACCGTTATCTCCTGACCCAGGTGGGCCGATACGTCCCGTGCAAGTACTCTCATTCGCTATCCTCCATCAGTTCGAGAACGATCTCGTTGTAGCGTTCATCGAGGGTATCTCCCGCTTCACCGGCGGTTCCGACGGCAGTACGGTCGGCGACGAGACGCGCCGTCGCTTCGAGCTGCGCCGCAACCAGTCGGGTCCACGCCGATTCAGTCGTGAGAGAGCCCATCGGAATCGCTCCCTCCCGCCAGAGCTGGTGCCCCGTCACGTACTCGGAGAAGTCGACAACTCCTTCCTGCTGGGAGGTGCAGTAGAACTGTACTCCCCGCTCCCGACCGTAGGTCAGGGCGCGTTTGAGGGAAAACGGTGTCTCCCGGAGATTCGCCGTGCCGGTGTCGTAGATCTCGAGGACGAAGTAGCGGATACCTGCGTCCATCAACGCGATCAGCGTTTCCCCTCGCATGCCGGGGTAGACTTTGGCAACGAAGGTTCGTCCGATCGCCGTCTCGAGGTGTTTCGTCAGTTCGTCCCGGGAAAAGGCACGGGCATTTCCGGCAAGGACGCGACCGGATCGGCGAAGGCGGTCGGCGTTCCAGGTGCGAAAGGTACCGCGGTACTGTTCTACACCCGCCGCCGCGGCGATCTCGGTGATGCCCGTTCGTTCAAACTTCAGGTTCAGAGGCATGAAGTCATCGTTGCCGTAGACGACGTGAAGCCCCGATTCGCTTCCCGCTGCGGTATGGACCGCACGACGGAGATTCTCCACCGCCTCGCCGCGCCCCCCCGCTTCGGTAGGAACGGCGCTCGCGGTCAGAACGATCGGTACCGGAGTATCCGCAAAAAACCAGTAAAGGAGGCTCGCCGTGTACGCAAGGGTATCCGTACCGTGACCGATGACGATGCCACGGCTCTCGCCGGTCTCGATGCGTCCCGCGGTCCGGGCGATGAGGGCCGCCCAGTCCGACGGGGTGATCTCTTCGCTCAGGAACTGGCCGAGGTGGATCTCCTCGAAACTCAGCCCCTTCGGGAGCGCCGGATCCTGTTCGAAAAGTCCCCGCACGTCGATGAGATTACCGGGAACGACGAGCCCGCTTTCCTCGCGGTGTCCGGCGATCGCGCCACCGAAGGAGTAGACATCGATCGTGGAAACGGTGAACCGCTCCTGCAGGATCTCCTGAACGAGCTTCGGTTCCGCCCGACCGCTGGTGCGCTGCATGATCCGGCCGACGAGAAACCCGAGAGGTTTCCGGTCACCACCGGTGATCTGCTCCACAGCTTTCGGGTTCTCCGCGAGAACCTCTTCGAGGACAGTCGTGAGTGCCGACCGGTCGGTGATCTGCTCCCACCGCTGTTCGCTGATGATCGTCTCCGGATCTTTGTCCTCGACGAAGACCAGTTCCAGCACCTGCTTCGCGATCTTGCCGTGTATCTTTCCCGTATCGAGCAACCCGAGGAGTCTGGCGATCCGCTGAGGGGTAAGGGGGCTTTCGCCGAGGGTCGTGCCGCTGCGGTTGAGCTGCTTCCGGATATCTCCCTGGATCCACGTCGCAAGGTGTTCCGGATTCGCACCCTCCTCGACGGCGGCTTCAAAGAAATCGGCGGTACTCTTTTCGTCACAGAGGAACTCCGCCTGTGCCGGGGTCAATCGGAAGGACTCCGTAAAGCGCCGGCGCCGTGGTGCCGGCAGCTCCACGAGTGCCCTCTCCACCTTCGCGAGAAACGTCTCATCGGCGTTGAAAGGGGGCAGGTCCGGCTCGGGAAAGTACCGGTAATCGTGGGCGCTCTCCTTGGTCCGCATGCTCTCGGTGAGGTCGCGATTCTCGTTCCAGAGGCGCGTTTCCTGGGCAACGCTCCCGCCACGCTCGAGGATCTCCTGTTGCCGCTCGATCTCGAAGTTGAGCGCTTTCCGGACAAAGCGAGAGCTGTTGAGGTTCTTGATCTCCACCTTGCTGCCGAGCCCGGCGCCCACGGTGTTCACCGACACGTTCGCGTCACACCGCAGGGACCCCTCTTCCATGTTCCCGTCGCAGACCTCGAGGTATCGCACCATCCGGCGCAGTTCCTGCAGGAGCACCTCCGCTTCTTCGCCGATCTCGAGATCCGGTTCGGTGACGATCTCGAGAAGAGGTGTTCCCGCCCGATTATAATCAAGGAGAGACATATCCCCGGCGTGGATCATCTTGCCGGCGTCCTCCTCGAGGTGGATCTCATGAATCCGAACCCGCTTTTTTTTCTTCCGGAACTCGATATCGATGTATCCGTTCCGGCCGAGGGGCTCATGAAACTGGGTGATCTGGTAGTTCTTCGGGAGGTCCGGGTAGAAGTAGTTTTTTCGGTCGAATACACACTTCGGATTGAGGTCACAGTTCAACGCTCGGGCAACCACGTACCCCATGTGAATCGCCTCTTCGTTGAGTGCGGGAAGGACGCCGGGGTATCCCATACAGACGGGACAGATGTTTGTGTTCGGTTCGTCTCCGAAGTTGGCGGGACAACTGCAGAACACTTTGGTCCGGGCGAGCAGTTGGGTGTGTATCTCAAGGCCGATATACGATTGGTACACTGTGCTTCACTCCTCCATGAGGGCCGTCACGACCGGTTCCGGGAGTTCCATGCGTCGAACGAACGAGACCGGTCCGGAAACCGGACGGGCATGACCGAGGCGAGGCGCCCGGCGATCGCGAAGAGTCGCTCCTCGCTGAACACGGGCCCCATCAGCTGCATCCCTACGGGGAGGCCGTTCTCGAGCCCCGTGGGAACGGTGAGGGCCGGGACCGATGCGAGATTCGCGGTACCGGTGAAGCGGTCTGCGACTTTCTGCTGGAAGGGATCCATCCCGGTGTCGCCGTGGTGAAACGCCTGGGTGGGAAATACGGGCAGTACCATTGCGTCTACACCCTGGAACACATGATCCAGTTCCTGCCGGATGAGAGTCCGTACCTTCTGTGCCCGCGTGTAGTACTGGTCCTGGAACCCGCTGCGCAGCACGTACGTGCCCAGAACGATGCGCAGTTTCACCTCGTCACCGAACGCTTCGGTCCGCGCCTTGCGCATCAGCTCCTCGGGGTTTTCCGAGAAGATCGGTCGATATCCGTATCGGACGCCGTTATACCGCGCAAGGTTGGCGCTCGCTTCGGCGGCGGCAATCGTATAGTACGCGGGAACGACGTACTCCAGGGTTGAAAGCTCGACGGGCACCGTTCGAAACCCGACCTCCCCGAGGGCGTCTACCGCAGCGCGGTAATTGCGCTCCACCGTCGGGTCGAGGCCGAGGTCGCCGGAGAGGACACCGATCGTTCCGACCGTCGCCGGATCGACCGTCTTCGCGGCATCCGCCGGTACCGCGAGGGAGCTGTGATCCATCGCGTCGGCGCCGCGCATCGCGCGGTAGGTCGCGGTAAGATCTGCAAGGTCCGCTGCGACCACGCCGATCACCTCGAGGGACGATGCGTAGGCAACAAGACCGTATCGGGATACCGTACCGTACGTGGGTTTCAGTCCGTAGACGCCACAAAACGCAGCGGGTTGCCGGATCGACCCGCCGGTATCGCTCCCGAGGGAGACCGGGACGAGCTGCTGCGCCACCGCTGCGGCGGATCCGCCGCTGGAACCTCCGGCGACGCGGGTCGTATCCCAGGGGTTGTTCGTCGTTCCAAGGGCGGAGTTGTCCGTGGAGCTTCCCATGCCGAACTCGTCGAGGTTGGTCTTCCCGACGATCTCCGCACCGGCAGCTGCCAGGCGCTCGACCGCCGTCGCGGTGTAGGGGCTCTGCACCTCTTCGAGCATCTTCGAACCGCAGGTGAGACGGTAGTTTCCGACGGCGATGTTATCTTTGACCGCTACCGGGAGGCGTAGTGCCTGCTTCCCGTCACCGGAGACGGTACCCTTCTCGGTGCCCGTCCCGGCAGCGCCGGTATCGATACCTGAAGACTCAACCCGCCACTGCCCGGGGGAACCGATTTCGAGAAACGAGCCGGTTTCGGCATCCTGTTCACGGAGAAAACGGGCGTAGTCATCCCGCCGGGAATCGAGTATCTTACTCCACATCGGGGTTACAGTACGTTCGGAATCGCGATGAGGCGATCCTCGAGATCCGGTGCGTTCTCGAGGAGCGTGTCCGCCTCGACCGTTCGATTGAGTCGGTCGGGACGAACGCGGTTGTCCGTCACGAACGCGTGGGTAGTAGGTTCAACATTTTCCACATCGATGAAAGACATAGTGGTAAAATATTCCAACATCTGTCGTACCGCACCCTCAAGGGCCGTGATATGGGACTCGTCGATCTCGAGCATCGCCATATCAACGGTGGTTTTGAGCTCGGAGGGGTCCATGGACGGAACTATGACAGTGAGGTATACGCCTGTCAAGCAAGGACTTGTGGAATTTGACGAATCACCGGCGGCGCGTTAAGTTGTAGGACTGCAGCAACCCCTGAATACAAGGTACACATACGTGGTAACAAAAAAAGAGTTTCCGACGATACACTTCTACGATCAGGATTTCGTAGATATCTATGAACAAACCTGGGCGTGGATCAAAGACTACTGGCAGAAAGGCACGCCGGAAAACGGACTGGAGCCGAGATATTTCGTCTCCCCCGAAGCGGAACGGATCAACCAGCTCGACGCGATCTATTCATCCTTTTTTCTCGTTTACAGCAACCGCAACTATCCCGCAGCACCGCAGCTCGATTCGTTCTACGCGAAACAGGAGGAAGACGGGGCGATCCGGGGGGAGTACTCGGTCGAGAACGGCCGTCCGATCTTCTCCGACGACAATCCCGACGGGCTCTCGCCGCCGTTGTTCGCCTGGGCCGAGTACAACATGTACCACAAGGTGGGCAACAAAAAGCGGATCAAGGATGTGATGCCGATTTTGGAACGGCACTACGAATGGCTGGAAGCGAACTTCAAGGACGAGACGGGGTTGTTCCACGTTCCTCTTGCGGCGACGGGCATGGGAAACGCCCCCCGGGAGACGATGTACTACCCCGTCGACTTCAACACCCAGGCCGCTCTGAACGCATCGTGTATGGCGCAGCTCGGACACGTCCTCAACGACAAGGATATCGAGTTCCGCTATCGCCGGCAGTATTTTTCACTCAAGACGAGAATCAACCAGCTGATGTGGAACGACGAGGACGGGATCTACTACGACCTCGACAAGGAGAAAGAACAGGTAACCGTGAAAACGGTCGCCGGATTCTGGCCCCTCATCACCGATATCCCGAATGAAGCGCGCTCGTCGCGCCTGATTGATCACCTCAAGGACCCCGAAAGCTTCGGAACAGAGAACCCATTTCCCACCGTCGCCGTCAGTGAAGAGAGCTTCTCCGAACGTGGCGAAGGATGGCGAGGTTCGGTATTTCCCCAGTACACCTTCATGATCATCAAGGGGCTGGAAAAACAACACCACTACGAGCTTGCCCGGGAGTTTGCGATCCGTCATCTCTACTACATGCTCGACACCCTTCATCCCGAAGGTGGAAAGCGGGGCAACGTCTGGGAGGCGTACAAGCCGTTGCGTGACGGCGAGGCGGAGTGGGAGGAGAACCCGAACTTTCCACGACCGATGCACATCCCCGGCGTCGGTCTATCGACGATCGCGCTGATGATCGAGAACGTTGTCGGTCTCGAGGTCAGCCTTCCCCGCAAGACGGTCCGATGGATCGTACCGACCCTGGAGATCATGGGAATCGAAAACCTCAACCTTCGGCGAAATACGATCACGATCCTCAGCCAGAAAAGTGGTCGGGGGTGGGAGATTCGCCATGAATCGGAGAAGCTCTATTACTTCACCCTCGACCTTCTGAGTCAGAAGAAGGAGAAGACCCTCCCGATCCCGTCAGGGAAGTGTTCGATGCTGGTGGACAAGCTGTAGGTAACGACCGGCAGAGGCGGAAAACGATCCGCCGTTGGAACGGTACTGGCCGGGACAACGGGCCTGCAACCGGAGAATAGCGGAAGCCGGACGCCCCGAACCGACGTACCGATCGATGGCCGGTGGTAGCGCGCGCCTGAAGTCACCGGTTGTCGGGACGGTCGATGGCCGGTGGTAGCGCGCTTCGAGTCACCGGTGGTCGGGACGGGCAATGGCCGGTGGCAGCGCGCTTCGAGTCACCGGTGGTCGGAACGTTCTCCGTCCTGCTCTCGCCCTTTCTTGATCTTCCGTTGCAGCATCGCGATCTGCTTGGCCGGGTAGACTCCGGTGGGACAGACGGCGCTGCATGCGAGGTGACGGTCGCATCCCCAGGCGCCGGCGTCGGTATCGACCTCCGGAAGAAGCTCCGCGGATCGCTCCGGGCGTTTGTCGAGTTCGCGGTTGTACGCCGAGAGTCCTGCGGGACCCATGAACCCGCGGATCTGAATCACCGGACACGCCGAGACGCAGAGCCCGCACTCGATGCAGTTTTCGAATCGCACGTACCCCTCGATCTCCGCCGGAGGTGTACTGCCTTTGTTCGCCTCACTCTCCCTGAGATAACTCGCAGCTGCGGGGAAATCGCGAAAGAGGGGTGTCGGATCGACGGCAAGATCGCCGATGTGCCTCATCGTCTGGAGCGGTCGCAGTTCGATCACCGGCGCGGATGGAGAACCGCTATCGTCGCCGTCGTGATCGCCGGAGGCAACGGTGGCATTGGCGCGCGTCGCCTCCGTCCCTGCTCCATCGCCACGCGCTGCCTGGTTCCGCGTACCGTCCAGGACCTCCTGGCGTCCCTCCGCGGAGGATTCCACCGTTTCGACGACGTTCGTCGTACACGCAAGTTTTCGTTCGCCGTTCACAAGCATTCCACAGGTCCCGCAGCTGCCGTGATGACAGGAGTGCCGAAAGAGGAGTGTCTCGTCCTGCTGGTGACGAATCAACTCGAGGGCATCAACCACGGTTGTATGGGGTTCCACCTCGACGGTGTACTCCCGCACCGACGGCTCCCGCTGCGCCCGGTGGATCCGGAACACGACCTGCGTCGGAGTCGAGCCCCCTTCGGCGCCGCTACGACCCGCGTCGGTTCCGACTGATCCTCTTTCGTCCGGCTGACCCTGCGCCGTCGTGTGTTCTCGTCCGCTCACGTCGATACCGCCTTCGGTACTGTACGTGCAAGGTCGGGGTTGTAATAGGCTCGATGCGGCAGGAGGGGGATCTCCGCGGTTCGACACGGTTCATCGATACCGCAGATCGAACAGATCAGGTCGACGGTCTTCTCCGCCATCCCTCGCAGCACCGTCGCCTTTCCTCCGATTACGGAGACGAACCCGGAGAGACGATCGGCAACCCCGTGGTCGATGGCGACAAAATCGCGACTCAGCTTCCGTCCGTCCTCGACGGTACCCGCCGCCCCCGCAAGGGGCCTGCTGGCAGACCACGCCGCGTGAAACGCGGTTTCCGGAAACCGGGGAATCAGCTCACCCGCCCGCTCCATGAGGTAGTCGATATCGGTTGCGGGAACGGTAACCAGATCGGGATCGTCGGTATGCCACTGGGTGGAACCGATGATCGAGAGCCCGCGCTGGGGAACGATGATATCTCCGTCCCCTGCGGGATGAAGGTGACTGATCACCATATTGTTGAGGCGTTTCTTCACCGCCACCATCGTGCCCGGCGCCGGTGTAACCGGCAGGTCGATCCCCGCCATTCCGGCGACTTCCCCCGCCCAGGCACCGGTGGCGCTCACCACCAGATCAGCGTCGATCGTGTATTCCCTGTCATCCGCAAGGGACCGTACACGAACCCCCGTGACACGTCCGCCGTGGCGGAGCACCTCGACGACCTCGGTGTAGGTTCGAATATCCGCCCCGTGCGCCTTCGCGCCGGCGAAAAAGTGGAGCGGCAGCCGCCAGGCGTCGATCGTGCCGTCGGGAACCTGGACAGCCCGTTTGATATCGGGGTTGAGGAGCGGCTCCATCTCCAACGCCCGGGGCACCGGAACGTCGACGGCGGGTATCGTCGATTCGCGACACGCCTCGACAAAGCTATCCCCGAACGCAACATCCTCGTCGGTCAGGGCGACGAAGAGTCCGTAGTTCATCTCCAGTGCTTCCGGTGCGATCCGTTGAAGAATCCGGACCTCTTCCATGCACTCCCGTGCAATTTCCCGATCACCAACTGCGTAGCGTGCCCCGGAGTGGAGCTGGCCGTGGTGGCGTCCGGTGGTACCGCTGGTCAACTCTCCGCGCTCCACGAGGGTCGCAGTGAAACCCCGGAGCAGGAGATCGTGGATGATCGCCGCACCGGTTCCCCCGCCGCCGATCACCACGACGTGGCCGTGGGACATGGGCTACACCTCCTCCCAGCCACCCTTCTCGGCGCTCCGGAAGAGCGCGTCAAGCACTTTCTGGTTGGCAACGGCGTCGTCCGCACCGATCGGAGCGGTCCTTCCCTCCCGGATCGCCCGGGAGAAGGACTCGAACTGGAGACGATACTGGTCCGCCGGTCCCGCGGGGATCGTCCGCCGGCCGATACCGTTGGTCACGTGTACCGCCATCGGGACGTCGGGGTAGGCGTTGAAGGGAAGCTCGACTCGCAACGATCCGCCGGTTCCGAAGAGCTGCACCTCCTGGGACGAGGCGGTCTGGGTTCCCACGGTGAAGACGGTACGAACGCCGCCGAAATCGAGGATACCGCTGGAAAGGCGATCGGTTCCGAATCGGTCGTCGCGATCGATGAGGGCGACCACCCGTTTCGGTTCGGCCCCCAGGAGAAACCGCGATGACGAGACCGCGTAGCATCCGATATCCATCAATGCTCCGCCGCCGGCTTCGAGCTGGTTTCGGATGTTATCGGGGTCCTGGTTGTTGTAGAAGAAGTTGCAGTGAACCGCCGTGGGGGTACCGACCTCACCGATCGATACAAGTTCCCGGGCGTGGAGCCACTGCGGATGAAAGCGGTACATGAACGCTTCCATCAGGAGTACACCCTTTTCCCCGGCGTAGGCGAAGGCGGCGGCGGTCTCGTCGGCGTTCAGTGCCAGCGGTTTTTCGCACAGGACGTGCTTGCCCGCATCGGCGGCGTGCCTGATCCACTCGACGTGCATATGGTTCGGTAAGGGGTTATAGACCGCTTCGATCTCCGGATCGTCGAGGAGCTCCTCATAGCTTCCATAGCTGCGTTCGAGACCGAACTCCTCTGCGGCGCGGGCAGCGCGATCCCGATCCCTCGAGGCGATTCCCCGGACAACGAGCTCCGTCGACCGGGAGAGCCCTGCGGAAACCCGCAACCGGTAATGGGTGGAAACCCCGAGAATTCCCCATACAACTGGTTTCATCACAACCTTCCTTGCTCTGGTATCCTACTGTGATCGATCGATAATATCAACTGTTATACTCGTGTTTAACAAACGTTCATTACGCTCCGACCGATTCGGATCAGGGTCCCGCCGTCACGTTCACGGCGACCTGTCTGCGCGTTCTCAACGCGACGCTCGTTACGGTTCGAGGAGGCGCTGAAGATCGTCCTCACTACCGTACTCGCTCACAAACCACTCGATGAGACGTCGGGCAACGCTGTAGGTGCTGGGCAACTCCGCCGGCAACGCATCCGGGGAGAACCAGCCGATATCGTCGATCTCGGCGGCCTCCGGCCGTACCTCGCCCCCTGCGTATTCCGCGGTAAAGGCGATCATCAGAGAGTTCGGAAATGGCCAGGGCTGACTGGAAAAGTATGTGACGTTCCGAACCAGAACGCCGCTTTCCTCGTAAACCTCACGGCTGACGGCGCGCTCCAGCGTTTCTCCCGCCTCGACGAACCCCGCGATTACGCTGTACAGCTTCCCCGGGTGGCGTCGGCTGTGGGCCATCAACAGCTTCCCCTCCTTCACCACCGCCATAATCACCGCCGGAGTGATCTGCGGGTAGCTTCGACCGCCGCAGGAGGGACAGGTCTTGGCGATCTTTCCGGTCGTTCGTTCCATCGGTGTGGCGCAGGCCCCGCAGAAACGGGTGTTTCGATCCCAATGGGCGAGGTGAAACGCACGATTCATCGCCCAGTACTCGTCGATATCGAGGAGATCAGCCGCTTCCCGCCGACCTACCACCTCGAAGGATATGCCGTCACCGCGCATCCGGGTCCGTGCCAGAAGGTGTTCCAGCCGTGAGCGCTCCAGGAAAAAACCACTGACGATATCATCGCCCCGCATCGCCAGATCCCAGAGATCTCCGGGGATCGCGAGGCCTTCGGCGGTGAGCTCTTCCACCGAAGGGATGTGATACCGACCGTGATGCTCCGTCTCCGGAGTAGAGGCGCCGTGCTTCCGGAGCAGAACCAGCCGGGTATCGGGAAATACCGCGATCAGCATCGACTATACCCTCGCCTTTCGTAAAATCGAAGTGGCGACTCCCGGAACGAACCGGGACAGTCCCAGAAGTACCTGCGCTTTCGGCGGGACCCCCACGTAGATCTCGGGACGGCGACGCTCCAGGGCGGTCACGATTCGGCGGGCCGCGGTCTCCGCGGTCATCCCTGATGCCTGATTCGGATCGAGAACTCCGTGGTTTCCTCCGTCTCCCCGAAGAGCGTTTCCGGATACCTCGGTACGAACGAACCCGGGTATGACCAGTGCGATCTGTACGTCGCTTCGGTAGAGTTCATTCTGCATCGTCCGTACAAAGGCGATCTGTGCCGCTTTAGCGGCGTTGTATGCACTCCTGAGACGAGCCGCTACCAGCCCGGCAATGCTCGAAACGGTGACGATCGTCCCGCTGTTTCGGGCTGTCATCTCCGGGAGGAACCCTTTGGTCAGGTGAACCGCGGCCATGTAGTTCACCTCAGTGATCCAGCGGTCCACGTCGAACCGGGTTTCCACCGCGGTTGCCCGCTGGCTTACCCCGGCATTGTTAATCAGCATGTCGGGAACACCGTGTTGGGTACGCACCGCTTCGATCGCCTCGAACCGCGCCGACTCGTCGGCGATTTCGAACGGCAACACGTCGGTCTCCGCTCCGATGCCTCGACATCGATCAGCTACCGCTTGCAGTCGTTCCTCGGATCGCCCGGAGAGAACGAGACGTCGTCCCGGCTTTGCAAGCTCAACGGCAAGGGCGCGTCCGATGCCGGAGCTTGCACCGGTGATCCAGATCGTACGCCACCGCTCCCCCTGTCCGTCGGTCATGATCGTGAACCGAAGAGAAAGCGAAGCACCACGCGGATCACGAAAAACACTACGACGGCGACCGCGGCGAGTACCAACGGTCGTGGCCCCGGTACGACGAGGAACCCGTAGAAATCGAGAAGCCCCGCCACGGTCCATCCGAGAAGCCAGCTCAAGAGCAATCCGAAGGGGTTCCGTACGGAACGGATCAGTGCGAAATCGACTGCACGCTTTACCACCGCGAGTAACAGGAGCCAGCCGAGAACGAAGGCGCCTCCCAATACGAACAACCCGTCACCGTGCTGCAGTGACCCGCTTTCGAGAATGTGGTATACAGTGAGGGTTCCGACCACGGACAACCCCGCCGTTACAAGGTGTACGACGAGGGAATAGATGTGACGCCACGGCGGTTCACGACCATCGTAGACGCCGTGAATAAAACTCACGGCAAAAACGGCGACAGGAATCGCGATCAGCGTGATGAAAATACCGTTTTGATATCGCAGAAGCTGCGTTACTAGTTGTTCGATCGTCATGAGCGTTGGAACCATTGTAAACGAGAAGATTGGAGCAAGCAACGATTGAATATTCAGGCACTCGGGCAGGTAGCGGCACTGGGAACTGCGTTCTGTTGGGCGATAACGAGCGTCTCATTTGAGACGGCAGGTAAGCGGGTCGGCAGTCTTCAGGTAAATCTCATTCGGTTGGTCGTTGCCTTTGCGATCTTCACCGTCTACGCCCTCATCGTCCACCAACGCCTCCTCCCGTTTCACGCCGGACGACACGTGTGGGTCTGGCTCTCCCTGTCGGGTCTCGTGGGATTCGTCTTTGGTGACCTGTTTCTGTTCCAGGCGTTTGTGGACGTCGGAGCACGGACGGCGATGCTGATCTACTCCTCGGTACCCCCGATTACCGCGTTGCTCGGGCGCATCATCCTTCAGGAACGGTTGAATATCGTGCAGATCGTGGGAATGGCGGTGACAGTTACCGGTATCGCGATCGTCGTCACCGTCCGCAAACGACTTCCCGCTCCGGAATTGGCGATTCCGGAGTACACCGAACCTGATCACGAGGCGATCCGTATCGCGCGACTTCATCGCATACGGGGAATCTGGTTCGCTCTTCTCGGCTCCCTTGGTCAGGCCCTCGGCCTCGTTCTGAGTCGATACGGCGCACCCACCTTCGATCCCTTCGCGGCGACGCAGATCCGTGCTTTGGCGGGAATGCTCGGATTCGCGGTGCTCTTTGTGATGCTCCGCCGGTGGCACCGCGTCGGCGTAGCCCTCAGGGACCGGACGGCGATGCTGATGATCGGACGGGGAGCGTTCTTCGGGCCATTTCTCGGTGTATCCCTCGGTCTTTTTGCGGCGCAACGTGCCGGTACCGGGATCGCCGCTACCCTTATCGCCACCGTTCCGGTAATCCTGATCCCCGTCGCGATCTACAAAAAGAAAGAGATCGTCACGGCCCGGGAGATTACCGGCGCGATCGTCGCGGTGGCGGGGGTAGCGATCCTCTTTCTCGCGTGATCCGGGAGACCTTCATTTCGGCGTCACGGGTTCATCCTCCCCGGGCCGCTGCCGATCACCCGCGATCATCCCGCGTCGTCGGATGCGACGCGCACCACCGTTTCCAACGCGGTCACCGCCATCGAATGAAACGACGACTGCCGCGCCGATGCGTCGAGTTCCTCTCTACTCACCAGGCTGTCACTCACCGTCAGCAGGCTCAGCGCCGCAATGCGGTGGCGGGCGGCGAGGGTGTAGAGCTGGTTCGTCTCCATCTCGATCGCGAGAACACCGTGGGCGGCCCATATTTTCCACTGATCCGGATCGTCGGTATAGAACGTGTCGCTTGAGAGGATTCCACCGGCGTGAAACGTCGTTCCCTCCACTTCGAGGGTCTCCACGGCGGCGCGAAACAGCTTCCAGTCCGGGACGGGGGCGTAGTCCATTCCGTGAAACCTGAGGCGGTTCATCGCACTGTCGGTGGAGGCGCTCATCGCGATGATCAGCTCGTGAAGTCCTATCCGCTCCTGTATCGCGCCGCAGGAGCCGATCCGTATCAGACGGCGGGCACCGTAGGCGGTGATCAGCTCGTTCACGTAGATCGCAAGGCTCGGCATCCCCATTCCGCTGCCTTGCACCGACACCGGGGTTCCGCGATAGGTCCCGGTGAATCCGAGCATTCCCCGAACCGCGTTGTACTGAACGACATCTTCGAGGTAATTCTCCGCCACAAACTGCGCCCGCAGGGGATCACCGGGAAGTAATACCGTTTCCGCTACCGCACCTTGTTCCGCTCCGATGTGGATACTCATTCGTTCACTCCCCCTTATCGTTCACTCTCTGTTAGCCGATCTGTTCCGAAATCCACGATCGTACATCATCGATCTCCGCCGCCCGTGCGGGCATTCGCGCTTTCACATCGTCACACCGTTCCAGGAGATCTTCGCGCGTGTACCGTGAACCGGGAAGAGCGCTCTCCAGAGCGGTAATCATCTCCGGATCGAGGGCGTCGGAGTAGATTTTACTCTCGGTGATCTCGCCACGGTGCACATCGAGGTGCAGATCGATATTTCCCCAGTCGAACCGCGTCTCGAGATGGTGGGTGAAGTCCGGCGTCCGGCCGAAGCGCCATTCCCAGTCCGCCATCTGCCGGTAATACGCGTCCAGGGAGGGAATCTCCCGCAACGTCCCTTCGTCGAGCAATTCCGGCTCGCATCGCGTACCGTAATACTCGAAGAAACTTTCGATCACCGCGTCGCACACCGCCCGGTGTTCGAGGGTTGCGTCGTATTCGATGAGATTGGCGACCCGGGAGCGTACCGACTTGATCCCTTTGGACACGAGCTTTTTTTCGTGGGGATTCAGGTAGTCTACCAGACGACCGAGATTCGCATTGATCAGGAGCGTTCCGTGATGGAAGCTGCGTTCACGAGTGTGTTTGAACGCGCTCCCCGAGATCTTTCGCCCCTCCGTGAGGATATCGTTTCGACCCGATCGTTCCGCGATGATGCCGAACCGCACCAGGGCGTTGATGATGATTTCGAAGTTCGCATCCTGGTTGTACCCGTCGCTGGATGAGAGAAAGGTGAAGTTGGTATTCCCCAGATCGTGGAACACCGCTCCTCCTCCGCTCTGTCGCCGTGCGAGATAGACGCCGTCTTCCTCCATCTTGCGCACCTTGCACTCCACCCAGGGGTTCTGATGACGCCCGATCACAACTGTGTTATCGTTCCGCCACAGAAAGAGGGTTCTCGTGTGTGGATCGAGTTCGCGAAAGATCCAGTCTTCCGTTGCAAGGTTGAACCATGGATTCGTGATTTCCGAGAGCAGTACGCGTACCTTCCGGACCATGAGAGCAGTACACTATGAAGCGCGCAGGAATTCAAGATATCAGACTCGTTGTTCTCCTGGGTAACCCGGGGCGTCAGTACGCTGCGACGCGACATAACGTCGCCTGGATGGTTGTTCCGTACCTCGACGTCGAGCCGGAGTCGCGATGGAAGGAGAAGTTTCACGGTCGGTTTCTGAAACGGGGTGAGACGGTCCTGCTCATGCCGGAGACGTTCATGAATCACAGTGGTCGGAGCGTCCAGGCCGCGGCAACGTTTTTCTCCATCCTGCCGAAGGAGATCCTCGTTGTCCATGACGACATGGAGACGTCGTTCGCTTCGGTCGGTGTGGTCACCGGAGGTGGTCACCGTGGGAACAACGGCGTCCGATCGATCGCACAGTCCCTCGGAACGGGCGATTTCGTGCGCCTCCGCGTCGGTGTGGGACGACCTCCTGCGGGTCG
>JBKHFT010000056.1:0-17538 GCA_046540055.1 Alkalispirochaeta sp. | reverse complement strand
GGTGTAGTCCACACTTCCCGAGGCGGCGATCGTGTTTTCAGCGAGGTTCAGCGTCAACTCTTCGGCGGAGATCGAGTGAACCGACTCCTCGTCCTCCATCGTGAGCTCCACCCCACCCACCAGGCGCAGATACCGTTCTTCGGTCTCTTCGATCGTGAAGTAGTCGCTCCCGCGGGCGTTTTTGATCGTTGCGATCGAGAGTGCCTGCTCCTCCTCTTCCCCTTCCAACACGGGATCGACCAGGTCGGCCCGATCGAGGCCGTAATACCCGAGAATACGGTCTTCGATCTCCCGGCGGCTTCCACGCTCGCTGAGACCGAGGGTGACCGCCCACTCCAGAAGCTCCGCGTTTGCCGCGCTCTCGAGATCCTGGAGGATCGTCTCTTCAAAAAGGGTCTGCCCAGGGAGCTCCGGCGACGATGTTCCGGTGGCGTATAGAATGAGTACGATCGATAGAATTCGGAGGGATCTCATCCGCGTCGTGAAAGAACCTCCCCGATAAAGCGCCCCGTGTGGGAACCTGCGACTGCAGCCACCTCTTCAGGAGTGCCCCGGGCAACGAGAGTCCCTCCTTTGTCGCCGCCTTCAGGACCGAGGTCGATAATATGGTCCGCCTGGAGAATCACGTCGAGGTTGTGTTCGATGAGGATGATCGTGTTTCCCATCTCCGTAAGGAGCTGGAGAACTTCCATCAGTTTGTGCACATCGGCGAAGTGCAGTCCCGTGGTCGGTTCATCGAGAATGTACAGGGTGTTTCCCGTCGACCGTTTACTCAGTTCCAGAGACAGTTTGACCCGTTGCGCTTCCCCTCCGGACAGGGTGAGGGCGCTCTGCCCGAGTTTTATGTAGTCAAGGCCGACCTCGCTGAGGGTATCGAGCTTCCGTTTGATCTGCGGGATCGCAGAGAAAAACTCCCGGGCCTCTTCGATCGGCATCTCCAGCACATCGTGGATCGTCTTTCCCTTGTACCGAACGTCGAGGGTTTCTTTCGTGAACCGTTTTCCGTGACACACATCGCAGGTAACGTACACATCGGGCAGAAAATGCATCTCGATCTTGATCGTACCTGCTCCCTGGCAGTTTTCACACCGCCCTCCTTTTACATTGAATGAGAACCGTCCCGGTTTATATCCCCGGGCTTTGCTTTCGGGAAGGCCGGCGAAGAGCTCTCTGATCGGGGTAAAAAGACCGACGTACGTCGCCGGATTGGAACGGGGGGTTCGTCCGATCGGGCTCTGATCGATATTGATGATCTTGTCGATCGACTCGTATCCCTCGATGCCGTCGCAGGCACCGACGGGAAGGTGGGCACGATGACGTCCGACCCGGTTTGCCAGGGCGGGATAGAGGATATCCGACAGGAGTGTGCTCTTTCCCGATCCGGAGACACCGGTAATCACGTTGAGTGCCCCCAGTTTGAAGGCGACGTCGATTCCTTTCAGGTTGTGCTCCCGGGCGCCGCGAACAAGCAGCGTCTGCCCCGTACCGGAACGGCGTGTCTCGGGAATACCGAGGTTGATTCTGCCGGCAAGGTACGGCCCGGTAATGCTGTCGGGATTGGCCATGATCTCGTCCGGGGTTCCCTGGGCAACGATCGTACCGCCGTGAACACCCGCTCCGGGTCCGAGGTCGACGACGTGGTCCGCCGCGAGGAGCGTCTGTTCGTCGTGCTCGACTACCAGAAGGGTGTTCCCGATATCCCGGAGGTGCATCAACGTGTTCAGAAGCCGTTCATTGTCACGCTGGTGCAGACCGATCGTAGGTTCATCGAGCACGTAGAGGACCCCGACCAGTTGGGATCCGATCTGCGTTGCGAGGCGAATCCGCTGCGCCTCACCGCCGGAAAGCGTTGCCGACGCGCGATCGAGGCTGAGGTAGTCGAGACCGACACTCTCCATAAAGGTGAGTCGGGCGGTGATCTCCTTGAGGATCTCCGATGCGATCCTGCGTTCCGTCGGCGATAGCGGCAGCTCCTCGAAGAACCGAAGGGCGTCCCGCACCGAGAGCCTCGCAAGATCATCGATGCTGTAGTCGCCGATGCGAACACCCAGTGATTCGGGACGGAGGCGACGCCCTTTACAGGCGTTGCAGACCCGCTCCGTCATGAACGACTCGAACCATTCCCTCATCTGCGTCGAGGCGGTCTCCCGGTACCGCCGTTCGAGATCGGGAATGATGCCGGGAAACGACTGGTGGTACTCGACCCGCCCTTCGCCGTCGGGTTTCTCGTAGACGTAGCGCATCTTTGAGCGGGTTCCATAGAGGACCTGTTCCATCGTTTCGTCCGACAGCTCTTCCAGAGGTTGATCGAGACGAAATCCGAGAAGCTCCGCGAGCGCCTCGAATCGGGTCCGGTACCACCGTGCCCGGGGATTGTAGGGCTTGATCCCGTGCTGATCGAAGGAGAGCGAACGGTCCGGGATGATCAGATCGGGGTCGAACTCTTTGGTGGTTCCCAGTCCCGAACACGCTTCACACGCGCCGAAGGGACTGTTGAAGGAAAAGAGCCGCGGTTCCAGCTCGGGAAAGGTCACGTTGCTGTCGGGGTATGCGTAGTGTTGGGAAAACGACTGTTCCTCGAAGGTCCCGTCTTCCTTTTCGACCAGGGCGAGGACGGTGCCTCCTGCGGTCTCCAGCGCGGTCTCGATCGCCTCGACGATCCGCTTCCGTCCCTCGTCGGAGATCTTCACCCGGTCCACAACGATCTCGATCGAGTGCTTCTTGTTCTTCTCGAGCTGGATATCCTCATCTACCGACACGATCGTCCCGTTGACCCTGAGACGGACGAAACCGGCTTTCCGCGCATCATCGATCACCCGCTGGTGGATCCCTTTCCGCCCCCGTACAACCGGAGCAAGGACGACCAATCGGGTTCCCTCAGGATATGCGAGGATCCGTTCAATGATCTCGTCTACCGTCTGTTTCTCGATTCTGACGCCGGAAACGGGATCGTGGGGTATACCGATCCGTGCGTACAGAAGGCGGTAGTAGTCCCAGATCTCGGTGACCGTTCCGACCGTCGAACGGGGATTCCGGTTTGTCGTTTTCTGCTCGATAGAGATCGCCGGGGACAGGCCCTCGATATAATCGACGTCCGGTTTGTCGAGACGTCCGAGAAACTGCCGCGCGTAGGCTGAGAGGGACTCAACATAGCGACGCTGACCTTCGGCAAAGATCGTGTCAAACGCAAGGGACGATTTGCCGGAACCGCTCATCCCGGAGATGACGATGAACTTGTCACGGGGAAGTACGAGGTCGATGTTCTTGAGATTGTGCTCGCGGGCGCCTTTTACGAAGATCTGTTCCATAGGTGATGGAGCTCAGACTACGGAAAAAGCGCGGCTCCGGCAAGAAGCGGTTTTCCCGGATGAGAGTCTATTGCAACGCCTCGATCGCCCGGATCTCGCGGTCGACGCTTTCGACGGCTGTTGCGGTGGAATCTCCCGGCACCGACGCGAGGGCGCTTCGAAGCTCCCGAAGGGTCGTCAATAACTCTTCGCGATCGAGGTACTCCAGAACGGCGGGAAACGCCGCCGCGGTCCGATAGAGGTCGGCGAGGGAGGTGAACTCGTAGTCGTATCGCCGATCGATGAGAGCAGTCACTGCGCGTCCTGCGATCTCGACGAGGGCAAAGAGAAAGTGTTCCGCCGCCTGGATACCGGCTGAGGAGTCGGATCCCTCAAGCAGATACCGCCCGTAGAGGCGATGCGCCGCCGTTGCCGCGGGGAAATCGAGCCGGTACAGGATGATGACTCGGTTGACACCGTCGTTGAGCAAGACGTCACGCATCGCCTCCCGTTGTCGAGGCGGTTCGTCTTTCGAAAAGGTTGGATCATCGGCGATGATGTGGAGAAGCTCGTTGCGATACTTCCGATCGAAGTCGTTTCCACCGCTCCGGCGAGCGTCGTACATCGCCGCCAGCTCGAGGCGTATTGCGTAGACCTCCGACGGGATCTGCAGCTGCGACCGTTGTTCGAGGGCGCGACGGTAGTATCGTTCGGCGAGTTGAAGATCCCCCAGTTCACGGTATGCCCGGGCGATACTGACGTAGGCCTCGACGAAACTCGGTTGGATCTCCAGAGCTCTGGCGTACCGACGTAACGCCTCACTGTAATCGCGATCCCGTAACGCGGCTTCCGCCGCTTCGTACTCCAGCCACGCGACGTCATACCGTTTTTCCCGTTCCTGCTGCGCTCGAAGAGGAGCAGCCGGTACCGAAAGCAGGAGTACGAGGATGATCGTCGGTGAAAGCACTGCGCCGAAAACGCGAATCATATGTACAAATATCGGCCGATTCCGGTCGGGTTGAAACGCCGGTGTACTGAGAAACGCCGGTATGTGGAGAAACGCCGGTTGAACGGGGCGTGTTCGAGACGAACAGATCTGTGCAGGATGACCCTGGGAAGAAACAAAAACGCCTCCCCGCCACGGAGGCCGGGAGACGAATTCAACGTTCTGAACGGTACGGCCGTCGTCGTCAGCTCACTACACCGAGGAGGAACACCATCACGAAGAGCGCGACCGTCTCGATGAGTCCGAGAACGAGGAGGTAATTACCGAACCCCTTCCCCGTCTCCGCAAGAGCGTCGGAGGCAACAGCTCCCGCCTTCCCCTGGAACCATGCGGAAAAACCCATCGCCATTCCGCCGAATATACCGGCACCGATGACGAGCCATGCACGATCGGCGTCCTGTGCCGCTTCCGCGAGGGCGTTCATGAGGATCAAGCCGTATATCGTCTGCGTGAGGGGGGCACCGACGAAGGCGACGAGGAGGAAGGGGGCGGGCTTGTTCTGGATAAACGCCTTTTTCCATGCTCCTACCGCCGCCATACCGGCGGTACCACTACCGAGGGCCGATCCCATTGCCGCGAATGCGAGGGCCGAGCCGACGCCAAGAAGTCCGATATTCATGTGCAACATCTCCTTATCATTTGCTGTCTAACGCGTTTTAAACGGGGCGTACTCAACCCCGGTCCATTCCATTCCCAGATGTCCGGAAAACTCGAGCATATTCAGTCGAACGCCGTGGACAACTACCGACAACGCGCCCATCGCGAGGTTGAGGGTATGCCCGAGGAAGAGAACGAGTACCGCAGCGATCGCACCACCGGCACCGCCAACACCACCCGCGATCCCCAACGCCATCTCGTTGAACGCCTCCGCAATCGCGAGAGACGCGAGCCCCACCGCGAAGAGACGGATGTAGGATATGATATCCGAAAACGCACTGATTCCGTCGAGGGCGGTGGTGATCAGGTTTGCGACGCCTTTTCCCGCTCCGACAAAGAAGTTCTGCCCCTCTTCCTGCTTTCCGAAGATGATCACCACGCCGAGTCCGCCGGCGATCATCGTAAGCCACCAGTCCGGTCGCGGCACGATCGATATCGCTACCGTTCCGAGGACAAGTTCCAGAACGAGGTAGTAGAGACCGAGTACCATCGAGAGCCATCCGAGCTGTTCGAACGCGGCGATCACCGGCTTCCGTTTCAACCCTCGAAGGAAATTCCAGATATGGGCGATCGAGAGGTGGATCGTTCCGATGACGAAGGTCATGTACTGGATCGTCTGCGTGCTCGCTTCGTTATCGATCGAGATCCCGGGAATCACAAAAGTTCTGAGGACCGGAAGGTCCGCAAAGGGGGCGTAGCCGAACCAGTTCCCGGTTACCGCTCCCCATACGACGGTAGCGGTGCTGAGAACGATCATCAGCACCGTTCCCGGCCCGGGGCGCCGTCCCGCGGCGCGTCCCTTCGCTGCCAGGGCGATCGTACCTGCGAGGAGGATGACACCGTACCCGCCGTCTCCGATGATCATCGCGAAGAACACCACGAAAAAGAGGAGGAAGAAGAAAGAGATGTCCATCTCCCGGTATCCGGGGACGGTGCCGAGGAGATCAAACACGGGTTTGATAATCCGAATCGGTTTCGGATTGTTGATCTGCGTCGGAACCTGTTCATCCGGATCGGGATCCCGAATAACAACCCCCCACCCGTGCTCTTTCGCGGCGTTGCCGACGGCATCCACGATTGTTTCCGGTACAAACCCGGTGACCCAGCTCAACTCTTCTTCAGAGTCGAATTTCGCGCCAACCCGGAGGAACTCGAAATCTTTCTCCAGTTCGGTCATCGCCTCAACGAGGATGTGGCGGCGAGCGTTCCATCCGGCCAGTCTGGTCTCGATCGCATCGAGACGCCCGGCGATCTCATCGAGACGCCGGCGCATCGCTTCCGTCGACTGCGAGGGCAGTTCAACGGATACCACCTGCTCCGGAAATACGTCCGAGGCGAGAGCTACCGAAAGGTAGCGCACCAGCGATTTCGAACGGTACAGTTCGATCGGATTCGGTAGGGTCGACCGTATCTCGGCATCCTTCTCGACCGCCACCTCATACAGTGCGATACGCACGCCGCGGTCTTCAAGGTTCGTGATGATCGCGGGGTCGATTTCACCCCACGGCGCGAGGCGCTCGAGTTCACGGCGAATCCGGTCTTCTTCGTCCACGAGCTGGGCCCGCTCGTCGAGAAGCTGCTGTATCTCATGACTGATATCGAGGGCTTCGTCGACGACACTCTGCTCGTCGGCGACCTCCCTCGCGTCGTCCCTTCCGGGAGCGTCGATATCGGCGGGAATCGCCGCCAGTGCGCGCTCGACAGCGGTGTATTGCTCCCGAAGGGAGTCGGCGGAATCGGGATCGATCGGGTCGGTAAACACGTGGAGCACTCCGAGGTCCCGGAGGCGGCGGAGCGTGTCCTCTTCGAACGATTTGAGTGTCACAACGGACACTTTCTTCATCGGTACGATCATTACGACGCCTTTGTGAGATTCCGTTTGGCGATCTTTCCGCGCACAACCGCCGCGGTCTGCTGATCACCGAGATAGATCCGGATCATACGGATATTCTCCTTCGTTTCCGGGATCTTCACCTTTTCAAAGAGGTTCACCCGCTGGGTCGTGGTCCTCAGCTCTTCCGCGAGCAACCGCAGTTGTTCCTTGAGAACTCTCAGCTTGCCGTCGAGTTCAACCATCGAGCGCAACGCGGCGATACCGTCGTCGGCCCACAACGGGGTCGTCACGAGGTCCCAGGGGTTGTCGACGAATTGAATGCCTTCAAACACGGGGATGTCGATACCGGCGATATTCCCCGTTGAGGTGGTTATCTTCTCGACCTGCGCGTACGGGGTCAGATCGACACCGTCGTTGAAGACGGCGATCCATTCCGAGAGGTCGCGCCGAAGTTTGTCCTTCTCTCTCTGAAAGGCATCGTACTCCTGCTCAACCTGGCGGATCACCATCTGCAGCTGCTGCTTCTTCAGCTGCAGCGTCGGCAGATACCGCTGAAAGCGCTTGAGAGCGTCTTTCTGCTTTTTCAGCTCGTTCTTGGTCAGCTTGACCATCAGGCCGAAGCCTCCTCGCTCGTTCGGGGCCAGAACTTCTTGATCAGTTCCGTCTTGAGTCCCGTTTCCTGCGGTTCAAAACACTCCGCCATGATCGCCCAGCCCCGGTCGAGCGCTTCTTCGAGAGGTATGTTGACGGAGAGATCCATCATCTGCCGTTCGAAGAGCTCGCCGTACTTGAGCAGTTTGTCGTCCCAGTCGCTCATCCGGAAGCCCATCGATTTTTTTTCCTGGCTCTCCTTGTAGTTCGCGTAGAGCTTGATCATGCCGTCCATGACCGCCCGGTGATCGTCTCGGGTCTTGTCATTCACCTGTTGTTTCAGACGGGAGAGAGAGCCGAAGGGCTCGATGCGGCCGTTTCTGAGGTAGTACTGTCCCTCGGTGATATATCCGGTGTTGTCCGGAACCGGATGGGTTACGTCGTCGCCGGGCATCGTGGTAACCCCGAGGATCGTGATCGAACCCGCCCCTTCGAAGTCGACCGCTTTTTCGTACCGCGATGCAAGCTGACTGTAGAGGTCTCCGGGGTATCCCCGGTTCGAAGGAACCTGCTCCTGGGTGATCGCGATCTCTTTCATCGCGTCGGCGAAGTTGGTCATGTCCGTCAGCAGCACGAGCACCCGCTCACCCTTCAGGGCGAACTTTTCCGCCACGGCGAGACTGATATCGGGGACGAGGAGTGCCTCGACGACGGGGTCACTGGCGGTGTGGACGAACATGATCGTCCGGCTGAGGGCGCCGCCGTTCTCGAGGGTGTCCTTGAAGTAGAGGTAGTCGTCGTGTTTCAGTCCGATGCCACCGAGGATGATGATATCTACCTCCGCCTGCATCGCGATTCGCGCCAGGAGAGGGTTGTAGGGTTCACCGGAGACGCTGAAGACCGGCAGCTTCTGACTTTCCACGAGGGTGTTGAAGAGGTCGATCATCGGGATACCGGTCCGGATCATGTTCCGCGGGATGATGCGTTTCGCCGGGTTGACCGAGGGGCCTCCGATTTCGATGAGGTTCTCCGTGAGCTGCGGGCCGTTGTCTCTGGGTTGTCCGGAACCGTCGAAGATCCGTCCCCGGAGATTGTCGGAGAAGGAGACCTGCATCGGGTGGCCCATGAAGCGCACTTCGTCGCCTGTAGAAATACCGCGTCCGCCGGAGTAGACCTGGAGGCTCACGTCGGTTCCGCGCATCCGGATCACTTCCGCGAGGGAGTCTCCGTAGCGGGTGGATACCACGGCGAGTTCGCCGTACCGGACCCCCTCGGCTTTCACGTTGATAACGTTCCCGACGATCGATTCGATCCGACTGTATACCTTACGCATTGTTTCCTCGCTTGCTGTACGCTTCTTCGGCGGCGGGGTCCAGCCCTTCCGAAACCGAGGCGAGCATCTCCCGGATCTCGTCTTCGAGGGTTTCGTAACCGGATGATTCCCACTCGGCACTGTTGTAATCGATGAATTTCTGGCGCAATCGATAGAAGAAGTTCCGCGCCTTTTCCTTTCCGTCGAGGTTCAGACGAGAGCCGAGGATCTGAAAGAGAAGATCGAAGACGCGACGTTGCCGATCGACCCCTACCGAGGCATCCACCGGGTCGAACGCATTCTGCTGAAGATACACGGCATCGAGGAACTCGCTTTTCAGGTAGAGAATGTAGTCCTCGAGGGCGGTGCCCTCTTCACCGACAACCTTCATCATCTGCCCGACCTCATCACCCCGGAAGAGAATATCCCGGGCGTACTCGGTGAGAGCGTGATCGACGAGGCCGGGGTACTTGCTCCAGCTGTCCATCGGGTCGATTGCGGGGTACTTGCGGGCGTCCGACCGCGCCCGGGAGAGCCCGTGGAACGCGCCGACGACTTTCAGCGTTGCCTGGGTGACAGGCTCTTCGAAGTTACCACCTGCAGGGCTGACGGTACCGCCGATCGTGACCGACCCGGTCTCGCCGGTCTTGAGACGAACGAGGCCGGCCCGTTCGTAGAACGCGGCGATTACCGACTCGAGGTACGCCGGAAACGCTTCTTCTCCGGGGATCTCTTCGAGGCGGCCGCTCATCTCGCGCATCGCCTGCGCCCAGCGGCTCGTGGAGTCGGCGAGCATCAGAACATTGAGTCCCATCTGCCGGTAGTACTCGGCGATCGTAACCGCGGTGTAAACCGATGCTTCCCGGGCGGCGACGGGCATCGAACTGGTGTTACAGATGATAACGGTCCGTTCCATGAGGGAGCGTCCCGTCCGCGGGTCGGTAAGCTCCGGAAACTCCCGCAGCGTCTCGACGACCTCACCGGCGCGCTCGCCGCAGGCGGCGATGATCACGATGTCGACCTCGGCGTTCCGGCTGGTGATCTGCTGGAGCACCGTTTTCCCTGCCCCGAAGGGACCGGGTATACAGTAGGTACCGCCCCGGGCAACGGGCAGGAACGTGTCGATGAGACGAACCTTGGTAACCATCGGTTCCACCGGACGCAGACGCTCGGCGTACGCCTCGATTGCACGCTTCACCGGCCATTCGAAGACCATCGTCACCGGATGGCGTCGACCTTCGCCGTCTTCGAGCTCGGCAATCTGCTGGTCCACCGAATAATCCCCGGCGTCGGCGATCGAAGCCACCGTGTATCGTCCCGCGAAATTGAAGGGAACCATGATCCGGTGGGCGAAGATCCCTTCCGGAACGGTCCCGAGCTGATCCGCCGCTTCCACCGTATCACCGACGTTTACGGTAGGCGTGAATTTCCATTTCCGTACACGATCAAGCGCCTTGAGGTACAACCCGCGCTGAAGAAAAAAGCCGGACTGCTCCGCAAGCTCCGGAAGAGGGTTCTGGAGACCGTCACAGACCGTCGACAGAAGACCGGGGCCCAGCTCTACCGCAAGCATCTCCGAGGTGAACTCGCAGACGTCGCCGATCGTGATCCCTTTGGTGTCTTCAAACACCTGAAGTTCGACCTGGTCACCACGAACGCGGATCACTTCCGATTTCAGCTGCTTGTCGTCAACCTTGATGTATCCGACTTCGTTCATCGAGACGTCGCCGTCAACGGCAACACTCACCATGTTTCCGTTGATCGCGACAACAGTACCGTTAGTCATGTGGCAATCTCCATCAGCGATTGTGCAACCACCTCGTACTGCTGATCAAACGCCTCGGCTCCCGCTTCCGTATCGTTGATACGGGCACGGCGCGCCGCGATCTGCAGCTTCAGATGGTACACGAGTAGTTTTTCGCGGTCGAAATGGTGGCCCGCCTCGAGGTTTTCTGCGCGTTGCCAGAGGAGTCGCAGGAGGGCGTTTTCGGTTTTCAGAGGGGTATCTTCGTTCATCACGATCCGCAGCCGTTCGGTAAGGCCCGCGTCGGTTATGTCCGGACGAAGGATCCGGTCGGTATCACGACCAAGCGCCTGCGCCCGGATCAGGGCAGCCTGCCGTTGCAGCTCCCGGAGCCCGGCGATCCATTCCCGGTATACCGGTGACGGGGAAAAGAATTCGGTCTCGTCATCGTCGGTGAGCCAGATCGCCGCGGAACGTATCGTCTCCAGATCCTCCGGCGTCGCCTCGATCGCGCAGTACTCGAGGAATTCCTCCTGCGACAGAAACGGCGTTTCCTCGAAGCGAATCGCCGGAAGGGACGCAACGGTGTAGTAGTACTGGCGCACGACGTTCCCCTTACTCCCGTCCGGTGCTTTGCATCAGTTCCGCAAGACGAGGATTCAGGTAGTGGGAGAGAAGATCCGCGAGGGTTTCATCGGTGAAATCGAAGTACGCCGCCGAATCTCCACCACCGACGCGAAAGCCCGCGTTGATACCGCGAACCGGTCGGACTTCGTAACCGCCCTTCAGTTTGTCGGCAAAACGCTTCCTGAGGGTGCCTTCCAGCGCGTCCCGATCTTTCTCGGCGACGAGGACGTCCAGAGTCTCGCCCTTCCCCTTCATCCAGGAATCGACGAAGGAAGCGATAAGATCCGCCATCCGGTCGGGGGTCATCGCTTCGGCGATGCTCTCTTTCTGCACCGTCTCGAAGAGAGCGGTGAGCTCTTTCTGAACCGAAAGCAGCAAGTCTCGGGAAGCCTGCTTCAACGCCGCTTCTCCGGCGGCTCGTGACTTTGCAGCTTCCTGTTCGGCCTCTTTCCGGATCGATTCGGCTTCGGAGCGCGCTTTCTCTATGCGATCTTTCGCCTGCTTTTCCGCAGTTTCGATGATCTGCTGCGCTCGCGTCTCCGCCTCTTTCACACCTTCATCGTGTATCTTCGCGATGATGTCCTGCAATTGCGTATCCATGCACGGTCCTTTTCGAAGTATTCCCGGTTTTGACCCATAGTATAGTCAAGGGCGGGGTGAAGACAAGGCCGAATCGTTCCATAATTATTTTATGACAGGGAAAGGTCGCCGATGATTTTGAACGTGTTTCCCTCGCGAACGACGTCCAGTTCGCGGCCCGGGAAATACTCCGGGAGCAGTTCTTCGATCCGACGAGCGATGTAGGCGTGGATCTCGTCGATCGTTTCGTCGGGCACATCGCTCAGGGTGACAAGGCGAACGTCAACAACGTACCCCTTGCCGTGCTCACTTCCGTAGCCGGCTGAGAACGACGCGCCGACGTTGAAGAGGCCGTCGGTCTCTTTGTTTGTGGAAACGCCTCGCGCGGGGCGAGCGGGATGGAGAGGATACTCTCCCCCCCAGCGGTCTTCCAGCTCATCGTCGATCCTGTCGAACAGCTTCTTCAGGGTGCCTTCGAATTCCTGTACTTCCCGACCTCTCACGATGATTTCACTCCCATGCAAGGACGATCTCTTTCGAGCCTGGAGCCAGAAGGAGATCTCCCATCGCAACTTGCCACGTTGCCACCTCATCCGTCGACGACCCGCCGGATCGGGACGCCTCGGTGTCCTGTTCGACCGCCTCCGGGAAGGTGCTGCTGGTGATCCGGCCGGGTGTGCGGATCGTGACCGAGAACACCTGGTTTTCGAAGAGGCGGGAGATCAGCTGTGCCTGTTCCTGATCGTATCCTTCCGGCGGCGGCCCCTCTCCGACGGGAAGCCGGAGCGTTCCCGCTTCGAGGGACAGGCTCATCCGGGACCCGCTGGAAACGCCCCCCCAGAGCGCCTCGAGGCTTTCCACCGAACCGATCCGGTAGGATACGGTGATGGAGATCTCCTCACCGTGTTCTTTCATCTCGTAGGATGTGAGGGTTACGTCGGGGTAGAGGACGGCGGTCTCTTCGGCGTCCCGCCGCGATACGGGAACGGCGCGTTCGGAGCTTTCCTCATCAAAAACGCCGTACTCCCAGAGAGATCGAGGCATGCGGTATACGATATCGAGGGAGAACGTGTCCCCTCGGGAGAGGTCGATCGAAACCTCCGTTGAAAGACAGGAAGTGAGCACCGTGGCCGTCAGAAGGACCATAAGAGAAACGCGAACGTTCAAGAACCGAGATTTCACGAGGCGATCCTACTCGTTGCCGGTAGAAAGCTCAACCATCGTTTTTCCGAATCCGCCGTCTTCGGGGCGTGCGAAGCGATACGATACGACTTCCCTTCGGGTTGCAAGATAATCATGGACTCCCTTCTGCAGCGCCCCTGTCCCCGTGCCGTGGATCACCGAAAAGCTGTGGAGTCCCCTCAGGATCGCGTCGTCCACCTGACGTTCCACTTCGTCGATCGCTTCGTGGACCCGTTTCCCCCGTATGTCCAGTTCAAACACGGCGGTGCGACCCGCGGATACGGAGATATCGGCGTTTCGGGATCGACCGCTCCGGCGGCCCCGCCCATCGCTCCCGGGCGGAGCAGAGGACCCGCGTTCCGGAATAACCTCCCGCCGGGGAACGGTCATGCGCAACGCGCCAAACTGTACCTCCACCCGGTTCCCACGGACCGACTTCACGGTGCCCTCCTTACCGGTTCGAACGTGACGCACCGTTGCACCTTCCGTCAGGGGAGATGAGGTGTCTCCGGAGAGCGGTGACGTGCCGTTCCCGGTCTCCGGCGTATCGCGAGCTCCCTGCCTGGAGAGTTCCTCCGCCCGCAGGCGCTCCTCCTCTCTCTTTGCTTCGATCCGGCCGATCTGGTCGTGTGCGGCGCGGATATCGTCGCGGTCGACGGTAACACCCCGCTCCCGCAACCGCCGGACCTCCCCTTCGATCGCGCTCCGCGCCTCCCGGAGGATCTCGTCAAGGGCGCGGACACCTTCCCGACGGAGCTCCCCTTCCCGGCGGTTGACCGCGGTTTCCCGGGATTCGATCTCATTCAGCCGTTCCCCGAGGGCCGACTCCCGGAGGATCACCTCGTCAAGGCGCGCCTGCAGCGCCCGTTCCTGTTCGAGGAGGCGGTTGATGATCTCGGTAACGCTGTTCTCACGGTCCGATGCGTATCGCTCCGCCGAACTGATCACCTTCGGGAGAACGCCCTGGTCGGCGGCGGTCTCGATCGCATGACTCGCCCCGGGGCGTCCGGGAACGACGCGGTACGTCGGGCGATGGGTGGTTCCGTCGAACGCCATCGATACGTTCCGTGCTCCCGTACGGGTGTATCCGTAGTGTTTGAGCATCGTGAGGTGGGTACTGACCAGGACGGTAGAACCCCGTGCGATCAGTTCATCGATGATCGCCATCGATAACGCGGCACCCTCGTCGGGATCGGTTCCGCTGCCGAGTTCATCGAGAAGGACGAGCGTGTCTTGCGTCGCCTCTCCGAGGATCGTCGCGATCCGTCTCATGTGGGACGAGAAGGTTGAGAGGTTTTCATCGAGGGACTGGTCGTCACCGATGTCGACGCCCCAGCGGTCGAAGACCGGCAGGGTGCTGTCCGGTGCCGCCGGAATCGGTACCGCGCACTGGTGCAGCAGTGACAGAAGCCCGACCGTCTTGATCAGTACCGTTTTACCGCCGGTATTGGGACCACTGATCACGACGATCCGTACCTCCCGGTCAAGGCGAATCGAAAGGGGAACACAGGCGGCACCCAGGAGCGGATGTCGGGCGTTTCTGAGGTCGATCGTCTCGCCGGTAGAGATGATCGTCCCGTCGTACCTGCGTCCCCAGAGTGCGCGGGCGAAGATCGAGTCGATCGTAACGACGAGATCGTAGACACCCCGAATCGTTGGAACCTCGCGCCGAATCGCAGAACTCAGTTCCCGCAGGACCCGGCGAATCTCCCGGTGAATCGCGTGGTGCGCCTGGGTAAGGTCGTTGTTGAGATCGACGAGCTCCCGGGGTTCGACGAACAGCGTCTCCCCGCTTCCCGACGATTCGTGGATGATCCCGTCGATTCGGCCCTTGAAGTTCGCCGCCAGGGGCAAGACCGTTCGTCCGTCACGAATCGTCGGTTGCTCTCCGTGGTACATCTCCCTGCCGGAGCGGATCAGTTCTTCCGCACGCGTGAGAAGCGTCCGGTTGACCCGGGCGATCTCTCCCTTCAACCGGGCCAGTTCGGGTATCGCATCCTCTGCGATCTCTCCGTCGGGGGTGATCGTTCGGCGAAGGCGCGTCGCAAGCTCCGGGGAGAGCTCGTGGTTACCGACAAACTCGGCGAGATGAGGCGTCGTCCCGGAGCGGCAAAAGGTGAGCACATCCTCGGAAAAAGAGAAAAAACGGCGGAACCCGATAAGGTCCTCCCGTTCCAGAACCGCTCCCTCCCGGGCAACGGCGGCGAACGCCGGTTCGAGGTCGGGGATCTCCTCCCGTGGAGGTGGAGCGCCGTCGTGGATACGGGTCAGGACCTCCCGGACGAGTTCCTTTCGCTGCTTCAGAGATTCAGGGTCTCCCTCGGGGGTGAGTTGACTGAGGAGATTCGCGGCGGTCTCGCACGAAGCGTACCCGGCGATCTCGCGGCAGATTCTGTCAAACTCGAGTAACTGAAACGATGTCATCCGGGAATCCTCCGCACTTCCCCGGCGATACGCGTGTACGACCCGTACCGGATCGAGGATATCTCGCCGAGTTCGACAGCTTCGCGAACGGTACACCCCGGTTCATGAAGGTGCGTGCAACTCGGCATCCGGCACAGGGGGATGAACCGTCGAAACTCCCGAAACCCCGCGGCGATCTCGGTGAGATCGTACTGATCGAGGGGGTACTCCTGGATTCCGGGGGTATCGACGAAGACGGTTCCGGTCCCGCCTTGGAGCCCCGTTGTCGCGATCACCTGCCGGGCAAGGGTCGTAGTGTGCCGGCCGCGGTTGTACCGATGAGAAACCGACGCGATCCGCAGATCGGCACCAGGGACCAGAGCGTTGATGAGACTCGATTTTCCGACACCGGAGCGACCGAAGAGTGCGACGGTACCCTCCGGTAGCGACCGTGCCAGCTCCGTGACACCGTCTGTGGATTGTGCGTTCCCGACGGTGCCGGCGGCAGCGTTCGTCGAATGAACGCGGTACCCCGCTGTTTGAAGGGCCGTAATGTGTTCCGCGGTGGTCGGGGAAACGGGAAGATCCGCCTTATTCACGACGATCTCGCAATCGATCTCTTCGAGTTCGGTCATCACCAGAACGCGATCGATAAACTGCGGCGGATAATCCGGTTCGCCCCGGCTCACTACGAGGTAGAGGCGATCGATATTTGCCGCGATTACCTGCATTCGACTGCGTTTTCGGTTCCACCGGGTGATCGCGTTAGTTCGGGGGAGGCGTGCGACGATCTGATACCCCCGATCGGCGACCTCCCCGATCCGGACGCGATCCCCCGGTGCAAGGGGGTTGAGGGTGTTCTCATCGTCGTCGAGGATCTTTCCTTTCAGGCGGAGGTGCTCAAGCACCCGCTGATCCTGCAGGCGTACGGTGAAAATGTTGTTCGCACCCCACAGCACCGTCGCTTCCGTGGTGGTCACCCACCTCCCTCCGTCGGCACCTCGCCCGCCGGTACCTGTTCCACCCGTATCTCGTCCATCGATGCGGCGCTCCTCGGCACCTGAACGGAGCGAACCGTCATCGGCAGACACGAGAAGCGGCCCGTTTCGCTTCCGGTGGTGAGAAATAACGGGGGATCCTGCGGGTTGCCCCGGAGGGTGAGATGTTCGGTCTTCACGATATCGTGCACGCGGCGGACAACGCCGTCGAGAGAGTCGACGATTCGTCTTGTTGATCCGAGAACGGTGGAGATCTCGTTCCGATACCGAACGAAATGGGTACACGCGAGAACGACGGTATCGACTCTCGGATCGAGATGCGGCGCGATATCTTCGTGGACGATTCGACGAACATCTGCCGAGTTGGCGTCACAGATGTGAGTCTCTGCAGCCGCGACCAGTCGGGGCACTCCGATCCGGATCACCTCGGCAACCCCGGCGAACTCCCGTACCAGACCGTCGGTATACGGGTCCCGGGCGGTACGGTTTGTCGAGAGGATTGCGATATGGTTTGATCGGGTCAACTGCGCCGCCGGTTTTACCGCCGGAACCACCCCTACGACGGGTACATCCACCACCGACCGGACCGACGAGAGGGCGACAACGGACGCGGTATTGCAGGCGATCACGATCGCGTCGATCGGGAACTCCTCGAGTATCGACCGAACGACCGACACGACCCGGGCACGCACCTCCCCGGGGGATCGTTCTCCGTATGGAAAAAAGGCGGTATCCGCGAGATAACAGACCGGAAGGTCGGGATTTCGTCTCAGCGACTCTTCGAGGTAGGATAATCCACCGATCCCGGAGTCGTAAAACAGTATCATCTAAGAAAAAAGCTTGTCGAAATCGTCCCGACCGCTGTGTCTTGGAGCGCTATCTGCGCCATTTGCGTCGGGACTGCGGTTGTTCAGACGAAAATAATCGCAGAAATTGGCGCGTTCCTTGTCCCATACCGCCTCGGGGATCGATTCCCGGCAATCCCAGTGCGCTCCGGGGGCATAAAAGGTGCAGTTCCGGCAACAGCGCACGGGTGCAGAGCATACGAGGCATTCAAGAGAGCGTCCAATCGGAGGTTCTGCAGTTATTTCACTTCCACACTTGTAGCAAACCGCCATCGCCGGAAGTGTATAACCGCTCCCGGGCTTGTGCAAGGGAGGAACCCTTCGTACAATTTGAGAGTGTTTCCGATTCGGTGCGATCAAAGTGAACTGGAATCGTTGCTCGCGAAAAAGACCGAGGTCATAGACAATATCGATTGTCGTGGACAGCATCTGGTCGGTCTGGATTTCTCCGGCCGCCACCTGCGGTGGTTACG
>JBKHFT010000055.1:0-17565 GCA_046540055.1 Alkalispirochaeta sp. | reverse complement strand
GTCTCGGCCCGAGGGGCCGGCGCCGCAGATGCAGTTGATCCCCGCAAGTACAGGAAGTCGCCCCGATCATGTCGTGAAGACCGCCAATGCACGGTTCTTGAACGCTCGTCGGCGATCGTCTACAATGCAGGCAAATATTCGCAAAGGAGTATTACCATGGCGAAAATGAAGATAAAACCCGGTGTCGTTACCGGAACAGCGTTGCAGGAGATGTTCGCGTACCTGAAGGAGCAGAGATGTGCTCTTCCCGCGGTCAATGTGATCGGTTCCAGCAGCATCAATGCGTCGTTACAGGCCGCGCGAGAAGCGTCCAGCCCGATCATGATCCAGTTTTCCAACGGAGGAGGCGTATTCAACGCCGGAAAGTACCTCGACAACACGAACCAGCGTGCAGCGATCGCCGGTTCCGTTACCGGTGCGCTCCACATCTGGAAGATGGCCGAGCTCTACGGTGTGCCCGTGGTTCTTCACACCGACCACTGCGCCCGAAAGCTGCTTCCCTGGATCGATGGGCTGATCACAGAGGGAGAGGCGTTCTACAAGGAAAAGGGAGTACCCCTTTACAGCTCTCACATGCTTGACCTCTCCGAGGAGGAACTCGACGACAACATCAAGACCAGCGCCGAGTACCTCGAGCGGATGGCGAAGATCGACATGACTCTTGAGATCGAGCTCGGTGTCACCGGTGGTGAAGAGGACGGCGTCGACAACACCGCCGTAGACAACGCGAAACTCTACACTCAGCCTGAAGACGTCCTGAAAGCGTACGACGCGCTGAACCCGATTGGGCGGTTTACCGTTGCCGCAGCGTTCGGAAATACCCACGGTGTGTACAAGCCGGGGAACGTGAAACTCCGACCGGAGATCCTGAAGCACTCTCAGGAGATGGTCCGCAAAGAGCGCGGTCTGAAGGATGAAAAGCCCCTTGACCTCGTCTTCCATGGTGGTTCCGGTTCGGAACTTGAAAAGATCCACGAGGCGCTCGAGTACGGTGTGGTCAAGATGAACATCGATACCGATACACAGTGGGCGTATACCAAACCGGTGCGGGAGTACATCGACAAGAACCACGACTATCTCATGTCCCAGATCGGGAACCCTGAAGGCGACGACGTGCCCAACAAGAAGAAGATCGATCCTCGCGTATGGCTCGTTGAAGGCGAAAAGGGAATGACCGCTCGCCTCGTGCAGGCGTTCAAGGATCTCCGCTCGTTCCAGCAGTTCGACCTTGGTCTCTAGCGAGGTCGGCCTCCCGACCTGTTGAACCCCGTAATGCGGCACCCACAAGTATGTGGGTGCCATTTTTTATCCGAGGGGAACGGTAAAGAGCGCCGCGGGTGTATCGTCGAGTTTCGAGAGAGCTCTGCGAACATTCTCAGCGCATCGTGTGTCCCGACAAACCAGGAAGAACGCACCACCTCCCCCAGCTCCGCTCAGCTTTCCCGCCATCGCCCCGGCGGAACGACCCGTCGCGATTATCCGTTCAAGGGCGGGAGAGGATACGCCGAGTTCGGTAAGCCGTTGCTGCGCTTCGTCAACGCGCAGAGCAAAGGCGGAACGGTCGCGGGAGGCGTCGCGAGCGGTTTCATCGCTCAACTCGCCGAGACGTTGAAGGACATCTCCGTACCGGTTCGGGTCCGCGTCATGGCGGGCTCTGACCCCGGCAACGAGATCCCGAGTCGAGGTCTCCCGGGGAATCGATCCGGCAACGAGAACAGCCGGTGGCAACGAGACCGCTTCCGCTCGGGGCAGCTCCGGTGCCGTTCGTGTCTGATCTTCCATCTCCCCGGAACTCTTTTGAACCGTATCCGACGATCGATCGTCAATCGATCCCGGGGAACCCTCTCGATCTGCGGCGTCGCCTCCCCGGTCAAGGACGAACCGGAACGCCCAGGCACCGCTCCGGCAGCTGAGGCCGGTGTCGATCCCGCTCGGGGTACCGTGAAAGAAGTGTTCCAGCCGATGTGCGACAGACCACACACGATCTGTCGCGCTTTCGGGGGGCAGGATCCTTCGGGCGAGGGCGGTACACAACGCGGCGCTCGAACCGAATCCGCCGCCGATCGGCAGTTCCGAGATGATCTCGCATCGTTCCCTGGGAAGGCGGGCGTCTGGTGTTTCCCGGATCACCGTTTCCAGGTGGGCTTGAAATGCCCTCGCCCGGTCAGGCGGGAGCTCCGTCCCCCGGTCAGGCTCCGTCCCCCGGTCAGGCTCCGTCCCCCGGTCAGGCTCCGTCCCCCGACCACGCTCCGTCCCCCGGTCAGGCTCCGTCCCCCGACCAGGCGGGAGCTCCGTCCCCGCCATTCCGATCGAAAAACGATCTGCCGGGACGCATCGCAACGTCAATGTGAAGGGCAGTGTTACTCCGACGGCGGGATGTCCGTATACCGCTGCGTGTTCTCCGAAGAGCAATAGTTTACCCGGTGCCGATACGTTCACCCCGGCGCCTCCCGGTTACCTCCGTTCCTATTTGCTCCGTCCCCATCTACTCCGTCCCCATCTGCTCCGTCCCCGTCCGTTTGCCCATTCCCTTCCCAGAGCAGCCCGGTCCCCTCGATCGTGACGGGTACAGCCCCTACCGGAAGTGGACGACGGCGATCGTCCCGGGCGAAGATCACCGCCCGCTCGTTCCCCGCTCCGCTTGCTTTGGCAATCCATCCGTCGTCGCTGTGACACGTTACAAAAGGGAGCTCTCCGGATACACCGATCTCGATGCCGAGTTCGGTACCGAACCGGGCGCTTGCCTGGACCGCGCGAAAGAGGGAGTTCCACGTACGCGCCGTGGTGATACCGGTGATCAGCTCATTGTTTCGTCTGACGATCTCTTTCTCGATATCGCTTCCCTTCGGGGCGTATCGGTCGAATCGTGCAACGGCGGCACTGCTTGAGACAGGAGTTCCGCGGCGCCAGGTGTATAGCTCGATGTGTTCATCGATCCGGCCCTGAAGGAGTGAGAGCTTCTCGTGGCGCGGCTGGTCGCCTCCTACAAAGAGGGTCGTCCCCCCTTCGGCGGAGGTGAGTATGTCGTATCCGCTCCCGCGGCCCCTGTTGGCGGCGCGGTGGGCTTTCACCGCGAGGCGCACCGTCGTTTCGTCCGTCGTGTCGTGGCCCGGCGTTCCCGAAATCCGTCGAAGTGCGGCAACCAGGAGGAGTGTCGCTACCGCGCTCGATCCGAGACCTCCTTTAGCGCCGCTGACCGGATCGAAAAACGGCGTCGTGTCGATCTCGATCGACCACCGCGTCTTCCTACGGGAGGAGAAAGGAGCTTCGTGCAGAGAAGGAGCTTCGTGCAGAGAAGGAGCTCCGTGGAGGTCCGGTTCTTCAGACAGGACCGTTTCCACGACATAGTCTACCAGCGACGGCGACCCGCCGGGCCAGACCGTCCCATCCCTGGAGCCCATGCGGGAGACAACACCGATTCCCGAGGCGTCGGGGTCGGTACTTTCGAAGAGGCGTGCCGTTCCTCGGGGAGAAACGGCAACGGCGACGCCTCGTCCATCGTCGCGGGTTACTGCGTACTCTCCGGCGACCAGAAGATTCGCCGGAGCCGACCAGACTCCTCGAAGAATCATCCGTTGCCGCTCTCTTCCGTTGGAGGGGCAGGTACCAGCGTCGCCGGACCGCCGACGGTGGAAACGATCGGTGGCGAGGCGCACAATTCCCGTGTTGCGGAAACGACCGTATCAACGTCCCCGGCGGCAACGAGTACTTTGACCTGCGGTCCCGCATCCATCGTCTCCCACGCGGCGATCCCGCCGCGTCGGAGTTCCTCCAGACGGTGAATCGTTTCGACCGACGACGGTAGCCAGTAGATCAGCGGCGGATCGGCGGAGATCATCGTCGAGAACATCCTGAGGTAACTGAGCCTCATCACGGTACCCAGTTCGTTCAGGTCCCGACGGGCGATCGCGCGTTCAGCGCGTTCCACGAGGGGTGGCGCATCCGTTACCCACGCGGGGTAGGCGGGCGAGGTGTCACGACTGCGGTTCATCGCCTCCCGGGAGGAAACCGGCTTCGCTCGCATTTCAAGGGGAAGAACGACGACGCGTACCTCCTCCCACCACGACGCGTCACGGATCTGCCTCGCCGTCTCCGCTCCCGCGTCCCAGCGCACGAAGCCGCCGAACACGCTGCGCGACGCGGACCCCGAACCGAGACGCGCCACCCGGGAAAGGGTGGTACGGTCGACGGAGAGGTCCTCACCGGCTGCCGGGGCGCGTGCCGACACAGTTGCCCCGGTACCGTCAGTAACGTTCGCCGCGACAGCGTATCCTGTCGCCGCTGTACCCCTTTGCGCCGTTTCCACCGCTTCTGCCGCGCCGAAGGCTGCGACGGTGAGCGCCGCATAGCCCGAGGCGGAACTCGCAAGCCCCGCTGCGGTGGGAAAATCGTTGCGGGAAGTCACGTGGAACCGGAGGTCCCTGCGGATCTCCCGACGAAGGTGGTCGAAGAAGGGTCGGTATCTGTCGGTCGGTTGAATCTGCCCGTCTATCTCGAGTGAGTCGACGTCGGCAACGGTGACCGTCGTCGTTGTCGTAAGGGCTGCGAGGGAGACGCCGATACTTCCGGTCGCCGGGATATTAATCCCCTCCCGTTGTTTTCCCCAGTATTTCACCAATGCGAGGGATGGGTGAGCGATCGCCGTCGCCGTCACGCCGACGGCGGAGGATGCGCTCCCGCCGGAGGATTCCAGTCGAGGGGGTGACACGGAATCACGTCCCGCTGACGGTGCCGACACCCCGCGTCACCGTCCGCTGCGCAGCTCCCCGAGGAGCTTCCGTGCGGTCTCGATGTTGAAGGTACCGTTGCTCCATACCCGTCCGGCGAGCTCCTGGATCTCTTCGTCCCGGGCTCCCGCTTTCCAGGCGAGACGACGAGAATGTTGCTTCATATGACCCTGCTGGATCCCTTCGCCCACCAGCGCCATGAGAGCCGCCAGGTTCTGAGCAAGACCGAGAGCAACGGCGATACGGCTGAGACGATCCGCGGACACTTCGTGGTCCGGCGAGAGAAAGAGGATCTTCAGGGCGAGACTGGTAACGGGATGGAACCCGACGGCGCCACCGACAGTCCCCATCGCGATCGGCAGCTCGAGCTCGCCGTGAAGACGCTCACCGTCGACGCGGTATTCCGTCAGTGACCGGTAGCGGCCGTCCCTCACTGCGTGGGCGTGAGCTGCCGCTTCTATCGCCCGTGTGTCGTTCCCCGTTGCCAATGCAAGAGAGGTGATCCCGTTCATGATCCCCTTGTTGTGGGTTACCGCCCGGAGTGGATCGGTATCGGCAAACTCGTTTGCCCGTACGATGCGGCGCCCCATCGTTGCTCCGTCGTAGGCACCGCGGCCGAGGCGGCGAAGAGGGATTGAGAACGCCGCCCGGGCGCGTCGTCGCGGGGCGGCGTTGGTGAGAATCGCCATCAGGACGGTGCCTCCCGAGAGGCGTTCCAGAGGACTGCGGAGCGCCTCCGCGGCGGTATTGATAATGTTGGCTCCCATCGCGTCCCGGGTATCCACATGGAGGTACACGACGAGAAGGTGGTTCTCGGGGAAATCCGAGACGTCTATACCCCGGTACCCTCCACCGCGACGCGTCATCGGCGCGAGGATCGGCGTAAGCTCCCGATGCAATTCCCGTTCGGACTCGAGGATGCGCCCACGGGCGTCGGAAGATGCTCCGTCGATCGCGATCTGGGCGGTCATCACCTGCCCGGTCGTACTGGTATGAAACCCATCACCGTCGCGCGAAACGAGACGCCCCGCGTAGGTTGCAGCAGCGATCACCGACGGCTCTTCTACGGCCATCGGAATGTTGTAGATATCTCCGTCGATCAGAATACCCGATGCGATACCGAGAGGTACCGGCATCACGCCGACCGCCGACTCCACCATCACATCCGCGAGGTCGATCAACTCCTCCGTCGGCGCCGAAGCGTGTTCTTCATCGTGAGTGGTGTCGAGCAACTCCGAGAGTACCCGTCGCTTCTCCCTGGGGGAGAGCTTTCGGAAGTTCCCGGGGAGTTCCACATGTTCATCCGTCAATGTATACGCCGTATCAGCCATCGTATTCCTCGTTTGATCCGGCGGCCCGGCGGATCGCCGCACTGTCGAGACGAAACGATTCGTCCGTCCAGATCGGCGCTTCCCGAAGCCCGGAAAGTACCGTACAGCCTGTCAAGGCCATACCGGTTCGGATAACATACTGCAGTTGACGGCCCGCGGCCACCGCCGCGGGAACACCGCCATCGGTAACGGCACGGACAAAGGGAAGCGCGAGTCCCGCCGCCTCGGCGCCCAGGGCGACCGCTTTCAGTACATCCATACCCGAACGGATTCCTCCCGACGCAAGGACTCCTCGCTGGTTGCGGCCGAGGGCTCCGAGTATCAGAGCGGTGGGGATACCCCAATCGTCGAACTCCTGCACCGCCGCGCCGATCGCGGGGTCCTCGTGCCGGTACGATTCGACACGATTCCAGTTGGTGCCTCCCGCGCCGGCGATATCGACGTACGTCGCTCCGCCCTCCAACAGGTGCACGACCGTTGCGGGGTCTATTCCGAATCCCGTTTCTTTCACGATCACCGGGACCGGGGATCCTGCGGCAAATCGTCGGATTTCATCGAAGATCCCCGCGAAATTGACGTCTCCTCCGGGTTGCGCGAGCTCCTGCCCCGGGTTGAGGTGGACCGCGATCGCATCGACCTCGAGGCGTTCGATCATCCGGTAGATCTCGTCATGGGCGAGCTCCGGAAGCTGGACGCCACCGATGTTGGCGAAAACGGGTACGTTCGGGGCATATCGTTTCAAAAGGAAGTGTTCGATCACATCGGGTTTCCGGAAGAGGATACGGATCGAGCCCATCCCGACGGGAATGCCAAGCTCCTGGGCGGCTGCCGCAAGGTCCTTGTTGACCTGGTAGGCGCCCTCGGAACCTCCCGTCATCGACGAAATAAACACGGGCATCGCGATAGAAGACCCGAGAAAGATGGTGGATGTGTCGACGTCGGCGGCGTTGATCTCCGGAAGCGCCCGGTGGAGGAGGTGAACTTCGGAGAACCGGGTCTCCGAGGTCTCGACCTGGTAGGTATCGGCGTCGAGGCAGATCGAAAGATGCTGCCCCTTCCGCCGGCTCAACGCAGGCCCGCTATGGGGATCGCGGGATTCCTCAAAGAATTCGTGCCGCGATAGCCGGGGTCGAGGGTCCGTTGCGCTCATACCGCGAGAAAATCGTACTCCCGATATCCGTCGTCACGAATACTGCGAAGGAAGTATTCACCTCCCTCAACCTCGTGTCCGTCACAGACCTCACCGGTTTCCCATGTGTAGGTGTCCTTCGCCACGAACTCCCGGTACGCTTCGACGGACGCATCCGCCCCGGAGTCGAGGATCTCCTGAAGGTCCCATTCGGCGAGAACCGCCGGTGCATCTTTCGCGACCCGGGCACCGATGACACTCATCGTATTACCCGAACCGTACGACGCAAGGGTGATCCGTTTCCCGACGATCCCTGCACCTTCTACTTTCCACCGACGCCACAGGGCGAACATGAGGGACATGTACGCCGATCCCGAGTAGATATTGCCGATATAACGCGCCGCTTCGATCCCCTCATAGAAATGGTGGGTGTTGAGGAACTCGTGGGCATCCGAGGGAGAAACTCCGAGGTAGTGCTCGACGAGCCGCGTCATTCCGGTGATCGCCATCTTGTAGAACGGTACGTGTACGACGAACAGATCGGTGTTGTGCAGGAGCGTTTTCGGGTCATCTCCGCTGCGCCGTGCATGGTCGAGGAACGCGGTATCAAGCGCTTCATTGTAGCATTCGACGGAGTATCTGCCTTTCACGCGGGAGGTGATCGAAGGGAGGGGGCGAAAGAAGTCGTCGACGTCGTTCGACGCGAGCCCCACGGTAGTGAGATCGAGTTCGAGGAGCTGCGGGTTCTCTTCGATCAGCATCGCAACCGCCCCTGCGCCCTGGGTGATCTCGGCGGTGGAGGGTGTATCGTATCGGGCGACATCGGAGCAGACCACCAACCCGCGCTCACCATTTCGTCCCGCCGCCTGGAGCATCCCGGCGATGCTCATCATCGCGATCGTTCCACCGGCGCAGGCGTGTTGTACCTGAAACGTCGAAAGCTCCCGAGGAAGGGGGACGCCGCTGCGCTGGAGCGCTCCGTGGGCGTACGCCGCGATCGGCTTCGACATGTCGACAGACGACTCCGTCCCTACCCCGAAGTAACGGATCGACGGGGCGGCATCGGTTCTGAGCAGGAGAATTCGCGATGCCTGTGCGGCCATCGTAACCGGATCCTGCCATCGCCGGGTAAAACGCAGCGAGACCTGCTCCGTAGATTCGATCGCCCGGCGCAACCGGCGTTCGAACGACGGGTCCTCCGCGGCACGGCGCTGCAGAATCGAGGCGAGGGAAATCCGGGCGGTGGGAACGAAGAGGCTCATGTCGCTGATACCGACTGTCTTTTTCTCCATGTACAATTCCTTCCGGTTTCGGGGGCGTTGCAACCTCGCGCACCACGTCTGACACGCGAAACGGCGGCGTTGTCCGGCCATTGTCGGGCCTTCGGCCGTCAAAATTCACGCTCTATCATAACGCCGCCGGTGGAGAAGATCAAAGGATCGCGATTCGACGGCGAACTGTTCTGGATGACAATATCGGTATAAACAGGGCTTCGCGTCATCCTTTTCATCGATAGAACCGTTCTTCTCTGCGGTGGGGCATTGAATCCCGACGTGTGTACGCCGCGGCGGGGCGTCGTATCCCGACGTTCGTGTTGCGAAGGTACCGCGTTTCTGAGAATATGACCGCCCGATGGATTATGCGGTCCTTGTGTCCGGCGGGGTCGATTCGGCGGTGGCGTTACATACGCTTCGCCGACAGGGAATCTCCTCGATCCGGGCGTACTACCTCAAGATCTGGCTCGAAGACGACCTCTCCTTCCTGGGAAACTGCCCCTGGGAAGAGGATCTGAGGTACGCCCGGGATGTGTGCGCTGCGGCGAAGGTTCCCCTCGAGGTGATCCCCCTCCAGCAGGAGTACTACGACCGCGTTGTCTCGTATACCCTCGAAGAGCTCCGCAACGGGTTTACGCCCTCCCCCGACATATTCTGCAACCAGCGGATCAAGTTCGGGGCGTTCTTCGACGCGATCGGAGGGAGCACCGACAGGATCGCCACCGGCCACTACGCGGGGCTCGAGCGGGTGGAAGGGGCTCCGGTTCGGTTGATGCTCGCCCCGGATCCGGTGAAAGACCAGACCTATTTCCTCTCCCACCTGTCGCAGGAACAGCTGAGTCGCGCGGAGTTTCCCCTGGGGTCGATGACGAAAGAGCAGGTTCGGGCGCGGGCGGCAGAACTCGATCTGAGTAACAAGGACCGTCCCGACAGCCAGGGTATCTGCTTTCTCGGACGAATCAGGTACCCCGATTTCGTGCGCCACTACCTCGGGAGTAAAGACGGGCCGATCATCGACGATGAGACGGGAGCGGAGCTCGGCCGGCACAACGGCGCGTGGTTCTATACGATCGGCCAACGCCAGGGGCTGGGGCTTGGCAACGGACCGTGGTACGTCACCGGCCGCGATATCGATTCAAACGTGATTACCGTAACCCACGGTACCGCCGTCGCCGCCCGGGCGAAGAATACCTTCACGATCGGTGATCTCACCTGGACGAGCGGTGCCCCGGCGGTGCGCCGCGACGGTGACGCGCCAAGGATATCGGATTCGAGCTTCCGGGATACTATCGTGGGAGACGCGATCCGGCTGAAGGCGAAGATCCGTCACGGCCCGGCCCTCACGGGGTGTACCGTCGAACGCCTTGACGGTACATCCTTCGCCGATGCGACTCGCCTCAGGGTAACGATGGACGAAGCGGACCGAGGGGTTGCTCCGGGGCAGTTCGCGGTGCTCTACGATCCGCCGTACTGTCTCGGTGCGGGGAAGATACTGCCGGGAGCGGCTCGGTGACGCGCACCGGATATACCTCCCGAGGCACACCGCAGGTGAGCATCGCGCCGATGATGGACTGGACCGATCTGCATTACCGGTACTTTATCCGTCTGTTGACGCGGCACACCTTCCTCTACACCGAGATGGTCACCGCCGGAGCGCTCATGTACGGCGAACAGCAGCGATTTCTCCGGTTCGATCCCGTTGAACACCCGATCGCCCTCCAGATCGGTACGGACAATCCCGACGACGCCGCTCGTGCAGTCGAAATCGCCGAGCCCTGGGGGTATGACGAGTACAATCTCAACGTCGGGTGTCCCAGTGACAAGGTCCAGGAAGGGAATTTCGGCGCCTGCCTCATGGCAACACCCGAACGGGTTGCGGCGATCGTCCGGGGGATGCGGAAGGTGACGGATAAACCGGTTACCGTCAAACACCGGATCGGGATCGACGGCCTCGAGAGCTACGACGATATGCTCCGTTTCGTGGATACCGTCGCCGCAGCCGGTGTTGACCGGTTTACCGTCCATGCACGAATCGCGATCCTCGAAGGGCTCTCTCCGAAACAGAACCGGAGCATACCGCCGATCCGTTACGACGACGTGTACCGCCTCAAAGGTGAACGCCCGGACCTCGAGATCGGTCTCAACGGACAGGTTCGACGTCTTGATGAGATCGAGGAACACCTGCGGTACGTCGACACGGTGATGGTGGGGCGCGCCGCGTACGAAAACCCCTGGCTGATGGTGGGTGTCGACCACCGGTTCTTCGGTGCTCCGTCCCCCTCGATCACCCGCCGGGATGTGGTGGAAGCGCTCTACCCGTATATGGATATTCTTGATCGTGAGGGGCTGCCGCCGCGGCGCATGATCAACCATCTTCTCGGCCTCTTTGCCGGTCGCGAAGGTGCCCGGAAGTGGAAGCAGGCGCTGAGCGGTAGACTGCCGTCGATTCCCGGCCGGGATATTCTGCGGAACGCCCTTGACGCGGTTCCGGAAGAGGCGTTGATCGAAACCGCCGCGGGGTAGTCCTCCGACGGAGGTCCTCGATACTCCCTTGAGTCGCGCCCGCTTCGGGGATAGTATGGACCGCAGCGCCCCCTGCATGGAGTATGTCACGTGAAAGTACGTTCACAGATAAATCTGCTGGTCATCGTTCTCGTCGTCGCCTTCGCGGTGATCTCGGGAGGGTTGATCGTTGCGAACATGATTGCCCTCGAGGTAGACGACTTGAAGCTTGAGGTGAGCACAACGTTGCAAAACGTGTACCGCCTCACCGACATCAACAAGGAGCTTATGATCACCCAGTTGCCCCTTCAACGGGTGATCGACGAGTGGCATACGGTTATCGCCGATCTCGGGGATTCGATCGAAGGGATCGGGAACCACAGAGCGCGACGCTATCTCAGCGAGAGTATGCGGACCAACCTTGATCGCACTGCATCGGTCTGGGGTCTCTCGGTCAATCGGTTCGAGACCGCCGAAAGCTCGTTCGAACTGCTGATGGACAACCCGGACCTTCCGAACTACCGCAAGATCGGTCTCATTTACCTCGAGGAGTACCTTGCGGAAGAAGGCGGTGCGGCGACGTTGGTATTCCAGGTAACCGAGCTGACTCGTGATCTGCGATCCTTCGATACCGCGGCGGACGAGCTGCTGGTGACGAACCTCAGGGAGGTCAGTGAGGCGATGTCAGGGTACGCTGCGCGTACCCGCTCCCTCGGTCAGCGTGTCGTCGCGATCGCTGCGGTGGTCGTGCTGATCGGCGCGTTTCTCTTCGCCTACTTCTTCGGTCGGAGTCTCGCGCGGCGGGTCGCGATGGTAGAGGAGACAATGGAGCGCGTCGCACAGCGGGATCTTTCCGTCCGTGCACGGATCAGCGGGCGCGACGAGATCGCGGATCTCGGGGGATATCTCGACAAGACCCTCGATGTGATCGCGGAGTTTTTCGCGTCCGTCAGATCCGCGGTCAACAACGCGGAAGAGTTGAAAGACGGCCTCTCCGCGGGATCTACCGAGAGCGCCTCGGCGGTGAACGAGATCACCCACAATATCGCTTCGATCCGTACGGAATTCGACCGTCTCGGGGGTGGTATCGAACAGAGCTCGACGAGTGTCACCGATATCGATCGGCGCATCAGATCCCTCAACGAGGACATCTCCCGACAGGGGCAGATCATCGACGCCAGTAACGCCTCCGTAGAAGAGATAGACAGCGCGATCAAGCAGGTGGCCAGGCTGTCCACGGACCGAAAAGAGTCGGCGGAGACGCTCGTGGAAGTGATCCTCGACGGCGGCGAAAAGATCAACGCTACCAATCGCATTATCGACTCCGTGACCGGTGAGGTCGACGATATCCTCGAGATTATCGAGATCATCAACGCGATCGCCGAGCAGACCAACCTGCTCTCGATGAATGCGGCGATCGAGAGTGCCCACGCCGGTGAAGCGGGTAAAGGGTTCGCCGTCGTCGCCGAGGAGATCCGGAAACTCGCCGAAAGCACCTCCGAAAACGCGCTGCAGATCGACGGGCTCCTCAAGTCGATCACCGGCAAGATCAATGAAGCGGTCCAGGCGAGCCGCGCCGGTGCGGAAACGTTCGACCGGATCAGTCGAGACGTCGGTCTCTTTCGGGAAGCGATGAACGAGATCGTTGAAAATATGGACACCCTCAGCAGGGGGAGTCAAAAAATCGTCGATACGACGCTCCAGCTCGCGCAGATCACCTCGTCGGTAACCGATTCGGCGAGTACCATCGCGGCAAATACCGACCAGATCAACGCCGCGATGAGCGACGCCGCGGATATGTCCAGCTCGATCGCCGGAGGAATCCGCGAGATCGATGCCGGAGCTCAGGAGATACTGAAGGCGATCACCGACATTTCCCGTTTGTCCGATGAAAATCGGGAGCGTATGCAGCAACTCGCTGAGGTGATCGCGGCGTTTCAAATCGCGCAGACCGGTGTCACAGAGGCAGAAGAATGAGTTTTTTCAGCAAAGAGCCCACCGACGAGGGGATCCGACAGTTCTGGCAGGAAACGGAAGAGCAGATCGGCGAGACCGTCATTGTCTACGGCCTCGCGGAGTATCTCTCCGGCGGCGAGGAGGAAGGCCCGCTCTGGGGTCTGATCTACGTCACCAGTACCCGGCTCTTCTTTCGCCACTTTCCGCAGACCAGCTGGATCTCCTCTCTGGTGAGTGCCGGGGCGCCCGAGGTCGGTTCCGGCAGGCCGAAAAAAGCGAAAGAACGGGATATCACGATGGTCTGGCCCCTGGGGCGGTTTCACCACGTAGAGCAACCTCGTTCTCAGGAAGCGTGGTGGCGGCGAATCCTCTTCGGGTCGAAGACGCTTCCCGTTTCGCTGCAACCGGTAACCGAAGGGGGCCTTGGCGGGCACCCCGTGGTGTTTGCCATCGAGCACAACCGCGCGGCGATACTTGCTGCCCTTGAAGGGGCGATCGACCGGTAGGCCGTCGGGTCGTGCCCGTCGGTTACGGGAAGTATCCGCCCGTACGACCTCCGCCGGTGCCCGTCCGGGACTAGATCACTCCGAAAGTATGCTCCGTCACGTGACGGTAGGTCTCGCCCGGTTCCAGCCGGATCGAGGGAAACTCCGGACGGTTTGGTGAGTCCGGAAAGAACTGGCATTCCAGGCAGAACGCCTCCCGTCCGGACAGCGTCTCTCCGCCACGTCCCGTCTCGCCGGGCAGATTATTGCCGCTGTAGAAGTGGACCGCCGGGTAACTCGTGCGTACCGCGAGGGTGCGTCCCGATGCCGGCGCGCGAACATCAGCCGCCGTCCGGAGTACCGGCTCTGCGTCGTCCGCCGCCACCGGTTTCCACCCGTCGATCGCATAGGAATGGTCGTATCCTCCCGCAGGTGTATCGTCGAGGGCGGCGATATCGCGTCCGATCGCTTTCCATTCGGTGAAGTCGAAGGCGCCGGTGCGGTCCACCGCCGTACCACCCTTCTCGCCGTCCCCGGAAACGGAGAGAAATCGTCCCGTCGGAACCGTCCCCGTCATTTCCAGTACGCGGGGAGCGGGGATCCGCACCTCGTGATCGAGGATCTTCGCTGCCCCCGAGAGGTTCCAGTAACAGTGGTTGGTGAGGTTGACGACGGTGGTGCGATCGGTAGTCGCCTCGTACCGAAGGGTCAGTCGCATCGCTTCGTCGAGGGTGACCGAATACCGAACCGACAGGTTCCCCGGGTACCCTTCCTCGCCGTCGGGGCTGACCCGGTAAAAGTGCACCGTACCGTGGTCGGCGTCGCCTTCCGCCTCGGCCCGGTAGACGTACTTGTCGAATCCCCGGACACCACCGTGGAGGTGAAGCTCTCCGGTGTTGGATGCGACGGGGTAGAACGTGCCGTCCAGGGTGAACCCGCCGCGGGAGATCCGGTTGCATACCCGGCCGACAAGGGCACCGTAATACGGATGTCCCTCGAGATACTCTTCGAGGGTGTTTCGCGCCAGGGTGATCTCGCCGACGCGGCCGGTCCGGTCAGGGGTCTGGACGCTGGTGATGATCGCTCCGTAGGTCATGACCGAGACGGAAACACCGGCGCTGTTGGTGAGGACAAACAAATCGACCGCCGTACCATCAGGCAGGCGGCCGAAGGCTCGTTTCTCTATCGAAACGGACATATGCGGCATCGATCCAAATCAGACCCGCCGGTCAGACCGGGGGACGCGCAACGAAGTCATCCGACTTCAGGAGCATCTTTACGTACTGGGCGCGGCGATAGGTCCACTTGTCGGGGGTCTTCTCAACGCTCAGTTTTCCGCGGAACGCATCGAGGTCGGCGTACCCTTTCCGGTCCATCCACGCTTCGATATCCTTCAGGATCGTCGAAATCACGTCGATGCGGTTCCGGTAGAGGGTGCTCACCGCCTGAAATACATCGGCTCCCGCGAGAAGGACCTCGATCGCGTCTTCACCGGTGTGGATACCGTTGGACGCACAGATCGACCCCTTCACCTTGCTGTGGAGGAGCCCTGCAAATCGCAGCGCCATCCGGTGGTCATTAGAGGTGCTCAGATTGAAGGGGTACTGGCCGGTCTCTTTCTCGATGTTGAAGCTCGGGTGAAAGAGACGGTTGAAGAGCACGAAGCCGTTCACGCCGGCCTGATCCATCTTGTTGATGATCTCCAGAGGACTGGTGTAGAAGGGGCTCAGTTTGACCGAAACGGGGACCTTCACCTTCGCCTTGACCCGCTTCAGCGCGTCGATCTGCTCGGCCTCGATCTCCTGGGCGCTTTTGCTGCCGTCGATGGGAATCGCGAAGAAGTTGAGCTCCAGCGCGTCGACCCCGGTTTCTTCCATCTTGACCGCCCAGTCGGTCCATGTCTCGGGGTTGATGCAGTTGAGACTCCCGAAAACGGGGATGTTCAACGCTTCTTTTGTCCTCCGGACCCACATCAGGTGCTCGTCGGGACCACTGTGCTCCACATCGGGAAAGAGATCCTGAATTTCCGCATCGAGATTGTCGCTGACCGTGAGTTCCTCGTCGAGACGCATCTTCTGCAGTTGAATCTGCTCTTCAAACAGGCTCTGGATAACGATCGCCGCGGCTCCGGAGTCCTCGATGCGTCTGATCGAGTCCATGTGGGCGGTCATGCTGCAGGCGCCGACGATGAAAGGATTCTTCAGGGGGATTCCCATATACGATGATTGCAGGTTAGCCATTCGTTGCTCCTTGGTTTGGCGTATAGACGGTTTTTATGGTATTGTAGTCGGTGCTCCAGAGGGCGTCAATGAAGCGCTCTGGAGAATTTCCCGCGGAGCGATCCGGGAATTCGGAGATGCCCGCGACTGCATCGCACGTCGCATGGTTCGGTGAGGATGATTCAGTCACACCGATAACGATATTTTTCAGGAGTTATGATGGAAATTGTACGGTTCGGTACAGACGATATAGAAAACGTGTTGAGCAAGATGGGTGACAAGGAGCTGGATTCCCTTGCCTTCGGGGCGGTCCAGCTCGATGCGGAGGGTAAAATCCTCGCATACAACGCCGCGGAAGGTGAGATTACCGGCCGGAACCCCGACGAGGTGAAGGGAAAGAACTTCTTCACCGAGGTTGCCCCCTGCACCAACACCGATGAGTTTTACGGGATGTTCAAGAAGGGCGTTGCCGAAGGCCACCTGAACAGCCTCTTCGAGTACGTCTTCGACTACCAGATGACCCCGACGAAAGTCCAGGTTCACATGAAGAAAGCGCTCCAGGGGGACAGTTACTGGGTCTTCGTCAAGCGGGTCTCCCGGGGTTGAATCCGGAACCTTCCGGTTCTTCCGTCGCCGGCCTCACGACGGGTGATCTTTTCCGGGTTGTCCGGGATATCCTCGCCGACGAACTTCGTCGCAGCCGACCGGGACGGTTTGACCCGCTCTCGGCGCGGGAATGGACGCCGGGGACGGAGGTTCGTGCCGACGGACTCGGTCTCGACTCCTTCGAGCGGTTTACCGTTGCCGGACGCCTCAACGAGACGTTCGCCCTCTTCGAGAGCGGCGTCGAGGACAATCTTCTTCGGGCCCGCACCCTCGCCGACACCGTCGAAGTGATCCGGGCGGGGCTCGACCACTACAGCGAGTCGATCGCATTCTACTCGGGGGGCACCACCGGGGTTCCGAAGCCGCGGCACCACGCCGCCTCGCTCCTCGAGCAGGAGATCACGGTCCACGCATCGATCTTCGCCTCCCGCCGCCGGGTGATCGTCACCGTACCGGTTCATCATATCTACGGATTTCTCTTCGGCGTGCTTCTCCCTGCAACGCTCGGGGTGCCCGCGGTTGATGCGCAAGGTACGCTCCTGACCGGCGACGCCCGTCCCCGGGATGGAGATCTCGTCGTATCGGTACCGTTCCTCTGGGAGCGGTTGCTGACGGGGATCTCCCGGTGGGGCGAGGACGTTGTCGGTGTCTCCTCGACGGCGCCGTTACCGCCGGCGACCGCCCGGGCCGGATGTACCGGTGAAAACGCTCCCGGTGCCGGTGCTCGCGGCTCCCGGGGCCTTGCCCGGTTCATCGAGGTCTACGGCTCGAGCGAGACCGCCGGGATAGGATGGCGGGACCACTGCGCCGCGCTGCCGGCTGCCACGACGCCCGGTTTCACCCTCTTTCCGTACTGGTCTCGCGCAGGGGCTTCGGAGGAAGACTCTCGCCTCCATCGGTCCGGCGCCTCACGGGAGATCCCTGCCTCCGACGAGACCGGTGTCACCCACGGGCCCACGCCTCCCGACGAACCCGGTTCGGCCGGTGCATCCACAACCCATGACGCGACTGCGCCCCCGGACGAACTGCTCCGGACCAATCCCGACGGCTCGACCTCACGCCTCCCCCTTCCCGATCGGGTCGAGTGGATCGACGACCGGACGATCATCCCCGTCGGACGGCGGGATGCGGTGGTACAGGTCGGCGGGGAGAACGTCGATCTCGAAGAGCTGCGGTCAAAGATCCGCGATATCCTCGACGACATCGCAGATTGCGCGGTACGCCTCGGCGGAGACGGGAGAATCAGGCTCTTTGTGGTTCCCGCACCGGGCGCGGCGGCCCGCCTGGAAACGATCACCCCCCGCACTTCCCCGGACGGGTCCGTCCCCGGTTCCCC
>JBKHFT010000054.1:0-17633 GCA_046540055.1 Alkalispirochaeta sp. | reverse complement strand
TGAGGTCGGGGCCAACACGAAGGAGCTTACCGTCGGTGGTCGGGAGATCCTGACCGCGATGACCGCCCTTCAGGACGCCTCTGCGCGGATCCAGGAGCAGAGCAGGGCGGTTCAAGACAAGATCCATCGGATCGCGGGAACGGAACTGAGCCTGAAAGACGCATCCCGGGAGACGAACAACGGGATCGAGGAGATTATCCTCGGCGTAGAAGAGATCAACCGGGCGATGAACGATCTGAACGACCGGAACGATGAACTCCGGACGGCGATCGATCGGATCGTTTCGGGGATCAGTGTGTTCCGATTTGACGGTTCCGACACGAATTCGATCACTTCGTAAAGCGGCATGTCGATTGGCGGTGTTTATGAAGTATGTCACCGCCGGTTCGATCGATGCGTCCGATCGGGGGTATCGCCCTCGTTCTTCTCCTGCTTACCCGTTCGCCCCTTCCTCTCTGCGGTGACGACGCGTCGCTCCCGGACGGCGAAGAGGGTGTCGGGGATGACGCAGTCGAGTCGGTTCGGTGGTCCGCCGGGCTTGACGTGACCGTCGACCGGGACGGTGCGTTCCGGCAGCGAAGCACCTTCGATATCGGTTCCGTCCGGACGGCATGGTGGAGTACCGGCGAGACGATTGTCGTGCGAGAGGAGCCGGCGCCGGCGGGGATGGTCGAGCGCTCCTACCGGTTTCATAACCCCGCTGCATCGGTTTCCCACCGCGTTGGTGCAACAGCCGGCCCGGTTATCTTCGGGCCGGCGCATCCCCGCGGGGGCTATGCCCGCATGAGTGACCCCTCCCGGGGTGGGATCGTTCCCGCTGCGCTCTGGAGTACTACCCGGCTCGTCCTCGACCGTTCCCTCGAGCCGACGACCCGCGACGGGTTCGCAGTCGCCGGAGCGGCGGGGGGATTCTCCGGCGGGGTCGGGTATCTCTTCGCGGCGGATCGGAGCAGGGTCCTCCTGTCTCACGTCGGGTTCGCGCCTCTGACGGGTCGCTACGGTGAAATAGCGGTTACCGGAGCAGCGGCGGAAGCACTGACCTCCGGACGGTCACGTTCGTACCGATCGGAGGACGACCCGTGGCTCTTCGATACCCCACCGCCGGGAACGCTGATCCGACGTACCGTCGCCGCGTCGTATCGTCTCGAGCGTGGCGGGTACGGTGATTCATACGGGAGATGGCTTGTCCCGGTATCACTCGTGCTCGAGGGGGCAACGCAGGGATTCGCCTACCGCCCCGGAAAACGTTCCGTCCAGGCGGGAATGATCCTCGGACCCCGGGTTGTTCGCGGTTCCGTCCGGGTGGTCCGGGTTGAACCGGGCTATCTCGACACCGACCTCACCTCCACGGCGCGAGCGGAGATGATCGGGGGGCGACTTGACGGGCGGTCCGGATTCACCGGTACCCGCTTCGGGGGGCGCGGGAGCTTCGAATGGCTCGTCGAGGGGCTTCGGGAGCGCAGGTGGGACGACGGGCTCCCGGGAGAACCGCTTCCATCCGGACGGGGACGCGTTACCCTTCGTACCGGGGGCGTCGTTGAAAAGGTGACTACCTCCGTCGAGTTCCCCGGCCCGGATCGATCCGCCGAGGTCCGGCTGACGACGGGCAAGCGGTTCTCCATCGGGTTGTTCGCATTCCGTGTTGCCGGGCACTACTACGAGGAGGAGTGCCGGTCCCGCCTCTCCGGAGAGGTGATCTTTCGGCGTCCCGTCCTTTGTGCCGAACCGTTTACGCTTCGGTGGAAGACCACGGTGGAGGTGGAGAACGCCGACGAGAGATATGACGTGGAGCACGCCCCGGAGGCGGAGATACCCGTCGGTGGAAACTGGGGGCTCTCGATCCGCGGGAGATTCTCCGCCACGCCCTTTCCGGGGGACGAGTGGGAAGCGTCGGTCCGGGTACGGTGGTACCGCTCGGGGATCGCTCCGGCGGGTGCGTCGGACACGCCGTAGGACCGGTACGGCAAGAGCGATAAGGAAGGACGGGGGAGGCGGTGGCCTCCGGCGGGCTCGCCCGCTACAGCCGGAGTATCAATCTCGCCGACTGGAAATAAATCGTCAGGCCCGCGACGTCGATCACCGTCGCCATGAGCGGACCGGCCATCACCGTCGGATCGAACCCGAGGCGGTGTATCACCAGAGGCGCCGCGGCACCGATAACGCTTGAGAAAACAACGACAAAAATGAGGGCAGAACCGATCGCCACCGCGGCGGTCCAGTCCACACCGGGAGGAAGATAGACGCTACGAAGCATGATTACACCCGCAAGGATCACCCCCATGAGGAGCCCGACGGCGATCTCTTTGAGTAACACCATTCCGATATCCCGAAAACGGATCTCGCCGGTGGCGATGCCGCGGATCATCAGGGTTGAACTCTGGGTTCCCGAGTTACCTCCGGTCTGGGTGATCACCGGAACGAACCACACCAGGAACCCCGCTGCGAGAGTCAGCGACTCGAAGGCGCTCAGTACGTTGGTGGTGAGAGTCCCGGCGATGAGAAGGATGATCAGCCAGGGTATCCGCTTGCGGATCAGTTTCCAGATCGACGATTCGGTATACCGGTCGATGGAGCCCTCCATCGCACCCATCTTGTACACATCCTCCGTCTGTTCTTCCCGGATGACATCGATCGCGTCGTCGAACGTGACGATCCCGAGGAGGCGATTGTAACTGTCTACGACGGGGAGGGCGATCAGATCGTTCGCTTCGAGAGTTTTCGCAACCTCTTCCTGGTCGGCGTTATCGGGTACGCTGATGACCCGGTGGGTCATCATCTCGTTGATCCGGATCGTGTCGTCGGTAAAGAGAAGATCTTTCAGACTGACTACCCCCTGAAGCCGCTTGAGGGTGTCCACCACGTAGATGTAGTAGATCGTCTCGACTTTCCGGGCGTTCACCCGGATAAACGCGAGGGCCTGGCCGACGGTGATGTTCGAGCGGATCGCCAGGTACCGTGTGGTCATGATACCTGCCGCGTGCTCCTCATCGAATCGAAGGAGAAATTGCATCTGGATTCTCGCCTCGTCGCTGAGGGATTGCCAGACGCTCTCCCGCGCCTCGGGGTTGAGATCCTGGATGATGTCAACGAGATCGTCGGGCTCGACCTTTTCGAATATCTCCCGGGCGTTGTCCAGGGGAAGATTTTCGATAAGCCATTCCCGGTCGCCGGGTCCGAGTTCGGTGATCAGTTCAGCCTTCTGTTCGATCGGGAGCAGGAGAAAGAGGTTGATCGCCTCGACTTCCTTCAGGTCCGGCCAGAGCTCGACGATATCCTGCATCGCCATATCGGCGATCATGTCCCGAAGTTGTTCGTCCGAAAGCTCCTGAATGAACTCGCGCAGGTTTTCGATCGTGCTTTGCATGGCAACCCCCTCCGCGACGACTACGACCACTCTCCCAGAAACAGTACCTCCGGATCGAGGCGAAACCCGGTTTCACCATACACCCGATCCGATACCTCTGTCACCAGATCGCGAATCTCCCGGGCTGTCGCACCGCCGGTATTGATGATGATGTTCCCGTGTTTCGGGCTTATCAGGGCGCCTCCCCGGCGCAGTCCACGTAAACCGAGGCGATCGATGATCCTTCCGCTCGGCTCGCCGTATCTCCGGTCGTTCTTGAAGATCGACCCGGCACAGGGAGCGTCAAAGTGCCCCTTCTCGCGCCGGTCCGCCTCGATCTCCCGCATCCGTTCCCACAGAGACCCGCCGGCGCCGCGGGAATCGGTGAGGTGGAACGTCACCTCCGTGATGATCCGGCCGCCGTTCTGGAACGGCGATACCTTGTACGCAAAATCTCCGGGATCGGGTGTGTATCGTCCCGGGGTTCCCTCGAGGGTGACGAACGAGACCGGTCCGATCACCTCGGCGATTTCGCCGCCGTAGCACCGGGCGTTCATCCACACCGCACCCCCGACGCTGCCGGGCATCGCATAGATCCACTCCAGCCCGACCAGGTCGAGGTCCGCGGCGAACGCCGCGACCTCCGATATCGCGCGCCCGGCGCCGGCATACACGGTGGCGGCGTCGGACTCGAGTCGGTTGAGGCCGCCGGTGTGGACGACAACTCCACGTATGCCCCGGTCACTGATGACCACGTTCGCCCCGCCGCCAAGGATCGTGACGGGGATCCTCTCGTCGGCGAGGCGCCGCAACACCTCGGTGAGTTCGTCTGAAGATCGGGGAAAGACGAGCGCCTCCGCGGGACCACCGACCCGGAATGTGGTATACTCCGCCAGAGGAACTTCGAAGCGCACCGGTGCCGACAGGTTGAAGTTTTCCCATGTGCGCTGTAGTGTACGCATCGCTTCAGATTATCCGAAGGCTATCGGCGCTTCAACCGGCGGATTTGTTCGGGGAGTGTAACCTCAGGATGTCTCGTTGGTTATACGATGAGCAGGGATGAACAGTCTTTTTTCGAGACAGTATATCAAGAAGTGTTTCCGATCCTCTTCAAAGTGGTGTTACGAATACTGCGAGACCAGGAACGCGCCGAGGAGGTGTGTCACGACGCCTTCGTTCGATTCTATCAACACAGCACCGCTCTTCCCGACGTTCCACAGGCGAAATACTGGCTCCTCCGGGTCGGAAAGAACCTCGCCTATAACGTCTCGAAACGCCGGAATCGCGAGGGCATCGCGAATCAGCGTGCGTATCATGAACCCCGGCACAACCAGGTCGGTAGCGAAGCCGCACTTCTTCGGGACGAAACGGTCCGTCTCGTCCACGACGCGGTCCAGCGACTGCCTCGAAACCTGCGGGATGTGATCGTATTGAAAGAGTACGGCGGACTCTCCTACGAGGAGATCGCCGCGACCCTCGGCATCAGCGTTTCCAACGCGAAGGTGCGGGTGCATCGGGGGCGGGCACGGTTGGCAAAGGAACTGGAGGATAGTGATGTCCATATTCCGCAATGACGCGTATGATGGTGCGACGGTATCTCGTTACCTGGACGGGGAGCTGCCTGTCCACGAGGAAGATCGCTTTACCGCTGCCCTCGAAACGGACGCCGGATTGCGGAACACGGTAGAACAGATGCGACGTGTGACGGGGATACTTGGTACCGACATAGATCCCGGAACGGTTCAGGCGGCGCAGAACAGGATCGCCGCAGCGCTTGCCGAGACGCTCCGGTATCGATACCGGGCACCCGTTCCGTGGTGGCAACGTCAGATTTCTCTGCCGATGCCGGTGATGGCCGCCGCGTCGGTGCTCTTCATCATCATGGCGGTCGGTCTGATCATCAACCCCGGGATTCTTGCCAATCGATACTACAACGTCGGGGACGTCGCCGGGAACAACCCGGTAAACCTTCAGGTACAGGTCTCCGGTGCGGAGAGCGACCTTCTCCTCAACTGGCTGGATGAACAGAACGATGTGGGAAGCGTCACGATACAGCTTCCGGAAGACGCCCAGTTCCAGCTGCGCGGGGAGCCGGTGTTCCTGCGTCCATCCGCCGCCGACACCGATGAAGACGATTTGGAGATCGTTCCTCTGGAGGTATCGACGGAATGAGACGGGGGCACCCATCCCTATCCCATCCTGGGATCGCCGCCCTGTACGCGGTGACCGTTCTCTTTCTCTCCATCGTTCCAGCACATGGGCAGGACTCGTTGGACAATGATGATATCGAAGACTCCGTCAACGCCCTTCTCGAAGGAGCGCTCACGGTACACATCAACGCCAGAGTCGTAGACGAGGATCAGAACGAGACGGTCTGGAAGATGGATGTTACCCGCGTCACGATCGGCGGACGCTCCGTCATGGTTCAGATGGAAGGGCGCAACATTCGGGTCGTCGCGGAGTTTACCCCGTACTGGGAGTCCGAGGATCAGCTCCTCCTTGTTGCCCAGGGTCAGACGTGGATCGAGACGGAGCGCGGCGAGGAACCGGAGTACCGCACCTCCTTTACCACCTTCCCGATCAGTCTCGGAGAGCCGATTCTCTTCCTTCCCCTTGGTACGGGGCACCTCCCGGTTGACACGGCGCGATATGGACGTCTCAATATCGAGCTCGAGATCAACGTGGAGCGGTATCAGTCCTGAGTACACATAACACACGGCGCCTCGTCCCCGTCTTCTTTACGATTATCGTTCTCGTGGTGACGGTACTTACCGTCCTGGCGGCTCGCAGGCCCCCGGTTATCCGGGATCTCGATCCGGAGCGCGCAGCGCCGGGAACGGCGATAACGGTCGTTGGACGCCATTTTACCGACAGCGGCCGCCTCGAAATCGACGAGGTGCTGGTACCACCGGAATCGATACACCGATGGAGCGATTCCCTCATCGTCTTTTCCCTGAGGGAGAATACCCGAAGCGGCTTCCTGCAGGTGCAAACCGATGACGGTCGCAGTAATCCCGTGTTCATTACCAACGAGGCGGACCTTCCTCTGCGAGGGGACGACGAGGGACCGCGTCTCGACGATATCCAGCCCCGAACAGTCCAGACGGGGACGGTTGTACGGTTCGTCGGTGCCGATTTTGGCCCGCCGACGGCACGTTCGCGAATAATCCTTCGTGGGGACGATGGCCCGATTGAACTTCGCCGAGAGCGGCCGTGGCTGGTGCGGTGGAGCGATCAGGTTGTCGAGTACGTGATACCTCCGGACATCCCTGCCGGTGAATACGACGTCGAGATCCTTGGTACGCCCACGGGCAGGACGATCGAAATCGCGGTACCCGCCGGACGCCCTCGCCCCGACGCATCGCGGCGGTATACCCTCCGACAGGAGTTGTTCGCCGAGGGCGTCACCGACCAGGCACGGGCGGTGTTTCCGATACCACGGACGCTCCCGATACAGGATCCGCCGCAGCTCCTCCGGGAGACCGCCCAGTCATCCCCGGGACCCGCGCCGGATACGGTGATCTACCGGTTTTTTCCCGTTCCTGATTCCGCAGAGCGCGAGGACGACGAATCCGAAACGGTTCTCCTCGATCGCATCACCCGGGTAGACCTCGTCACGCGACGCAGCGTCCGCTGGGAGTTCACCGAAGCGATCGACTCCCGTCTCTATCTCGATCCCGTCTTTCGCGCCGGATTCGCCGGGTTCCTCCGTCCCCTCTATCCGGATGGCGAGACGGACGACCTCATCGATCAGATACGGCGGAGCGATATCGATCTCGACGAAGACGCGGTTGAGATCCTGGAACAGATCGCCGACTCCGTGGTTACCCGCCTCGAGGTCGTCGCCGACGGGCCCCGGAGCCTTCCCGAGGCGTTGGAGGAAGGGGGCGGTGCACCGGGGGTGTATGCGGACCTCACCGTTGCCCTCGCTCGCCGTTCGGGGGTTCCGGCGCGTCGCCACTACGGAATTCTCCTTGACGACACCGGGGAATCGCGGATTCACCGGTGGGCTGAGCTCTTCGTCCCTGCGGCGGGGTGGGTACCCCTTGATACCGCCCTCGCCGACGGCGCATACGGTGAGAGCGTCTCCTCCCTGCGGGAGTTCTACAGCGCCGACGATGCGACGCTCCCGGGGACTCTTGACGCCCGACGAATCACACTCGCGGTAGAGGGCGACTCGCCGGCGCGGGTGTTCCCCGGGACCGTACCCGTTCAAAGCGACCTCGAGTACGCACCGACGCGGCAGCATATCGAGTTTCCCTCGTATGCCCCCCCCGACGGTGTGACGGCCAGATGGGAAGCGCCACGTCTTTCACCTCAGTTCAACTGAGATTCCCGTATTAATTGACACCCCCATACCTTTGGCCTATGCTCGAGTCATATGAGTGCGTTGCAGCAGATCGACCCGACATTGTTCGAGGTAGTCCGGCGGGAAGAGCGGCGCCAGCTCGAGAAGCTCGAGTTGATCGCCAGCGAAAACTTCACGAGCCAGGCGGTGATGGAAGCGACGGGTACCGTCCTGACCAACAAGTACGCGGAAGGCTATCCGGGCAACCGGTATTACGGCGGGTGCGAACACGTCGACGAAGCGGAGAATCTGGCGCGGGACCGGGCGTGCGAGCTCTTCGGAGCGGATCACGCCAACGTCCAGCCCCACTCGGGCACCCAGGCGAACATGGCGGTCTATCTGACGCTCCTCAAACCGGGAGATACGATCCTCGGGATGGATCTGGCCCACGGCGGACACCTGACTCACGGATCGCCCGTAAACATCTCGGGAAAGCTGTACAAGATCGTCGGCTACGGTGTCGACCGGGAAACGGAACGGATCGATTACGACCAGCTCGCTCGCCTCGCCCGGGAGCATCGCCCGAAGCTGATCATCGCCGGAGCATCCGCCTACCCCCGGACGATCGATTTCCCGAGGTTCCGGGAGATCGCCGATGAGGTAGGCGCCTTTTTCATGACCGATATGGCGCACATCGCGGGCCTCGTTGCGACGGGAGATCATCCCTCTCCCGTTCCGTACTCCCATTTTACAACAACCACGACGCACAAGACGCTTCGGGGTCCTCGGGGCGGTATGGTCCTGATCGGAAAAGACATGGAGAACACGATCGGCGTCGTGGCCCCCAAGTCGGGACGCACCAAACGGTGGTCCGAACTTCTCGACTCGGCGGTGATGCCCGGGATCCAGGGCGGTCCGCTGATGCACGTCATCGCCGCAAAGGCGGTTGCGTTTCACGAGGCGCTGCAGGAGCCGTTCAAGGGGTACCAGAAACAGATCATCGCCAACGCGCAGGCACTGGCGGCGCGGTTGACCGAGGGAGGGCTCCGGTTGGTGTCGGGGGGAACCGATAATCATCTTATGCTTGTTGATCTCAGCTCAATGAATATCTCCGGAAAGGACGCCGAAAAGCTCCTGGATCGGGCGAATATCACCTGCAACAAGAACGGTATACCCTTCGACACGAAGAGTCCGCTGGTAACGTCGGGAATCCGCCTTGGCACCCCCGCACTCACCACCCGGGGAATGAAAGAAGAGGAGATGCACTTCGTCGGTGACGCGATCATAGAGGTCCTGAAATACGGCAGCGACGACGCACGTATCGACGCGGTCCGTGCCAGGGTTCGCGAGTTTTGCGACGCTTTCCCTCTCTATGCCACAAATTGACAACCCTGTGAGCCGAACCTATACTAAGCGAGTAGGAAAGTCCTGAGATGTCGACAGCCCTTCACCTGACCATCGTCAACTTCAAGAAAGGCGCGTATATCGTGGTGGAGGGGAAGCAGAACGCCGACCAGTTTTTCATCATCCGTACCGGCCAGGTCCGAATCAGCAAAGAGGTAGAGGTTGTCCAGGAAGAGGGCGGCAACATCCTCGGCCCCGGCGACTTTTTCGGCGTCGTCGCGGCGATGTCCCAGCACAGCCACATCGAGACCGCTCAGGCTCTTACCGAATGCTCCCTGATCTCCGTCAACAAGGACAAGTTCGGCGATCTCATCGTGAAAAACACACCGGTGGCGATGAAGATCATCGAGGGGTTTTCCCGGCGGATGCGGTACCTCGATGCCGCCCTCGCTCGACTGACGCTGCAACAGAGCGAAGAGCCCGACGTCGAACACCTCTTCTACGTGGGCGAGTTCTACGCGAAGCAGAGCCAGTACAACCAGGCGCATTACGCGTACCACCAGTACGTACGACTCTGTCCCGACGGTCCCAATATCGACAAAGCAAAAGAGCGCCTCGAGAAGATCTCTGCCTACTCCAAAGCGGTCTATCTCGACGGCAGCGAGACCGAGTTTACCCGGACCTACCCGAAAAATACGATGATCTTCGCCGAGGTGATGCCCGGGGCGGAGCTCTATATCATCCAGAAAGGTTCGGTGAAGATCACGAAGATCGTCAACGATACGGAAGTGCTCCTGGCGGTGCTCAAGCCGGGAGATATATTCGGCGAGATGTCGCTGATCGAGAACAAACCACGCTCCGCATCGGCGATCGCCTACGAGGATACCCAGCTTCTCGCGGTCAACAGGGAGAACTTCGCCCGGATGGTCTCATCGCAACCGCAGATCATCACGCGGCTGACCCAGCTTCTCGCGGAGCGGATCTGGTTCATCTACAAGCAACTCGCGAATACGCTCCTCTCGAACGGTCTCGGCCGCCTGTATGACGCCCTCTCGATCCAGCTCGAACGCAATCGGATCCCGATCAAGAGCGGCGAATCCTACACCTTCGACTTCGGTACCAAAGAGCTGATCAATATGGTGGGTATGCCGATGGCGGAGGGGAAGCAGGCGCTCCGGGAACTGCTGAAGAACAGCCGCATCAAGGCTCTGGACAACAAGATCCACGTTACCGATATCGAAGAGGTCGAGAAACAGGCGAAGTACTACCGGAAGATGCAGAAGATCGAGCGGGCCCGCCGGGCCAAGATGTAACCCGAAAGACTGCCACATGCGAACACGCTCACTACTCAACGATTCGCTCCTGCTGACAACCGCCGCGATCTGGGGGTTCGCTTTTGTTGCGCAACGGGTCGGGATGGATCACATCGGCCCGTTTACCTACAACGGTATCCGCTTTCTCCTTGGTGCGTCGATCCTTGTACCGGTGGCGCTGTGGCTCTCGCCGCTGTACCGTATCCGGGTATTACCGACGATCGGCGCCGGGATCGTCGCGGGATCGGCGCTCTTTATCGCCGCAAGTCTCCAGCAGATCGGTCTGGTCTACACTACCGCCGGCAACGCGGGGTTCATTACCGGTCTCTACGTCGTTCTCGTCCCGATCATCGGAATCGGACGACGGCAGAAGATCGGGAGCGCTCGGTGGCTTGCGGTAGCCCTGGCGGTTGTCGGGCTGTGGTTTCTCAGCGTGAGCAACGATTTCCGGATCAATCCGGGGGATATCTTCGTGATCGGGAGCGCCTTCTTTTTCGCCGCTCACGTGCAGCTCATCGACCATCTTGCGCCGCGATACTCCGCGTTGTGGCTCTCCCTCGTCCAGTACGTTCTCGTCGGTATCCTCAGCCTCACGGTGGGAGGAATCTTTGAAACCTTCGAACCGAACGCCCTCCGGAACGCTCTTCCCGCGATCCTCTACGGAGGGATCGGGTCGATCTCGATCGCCTATACCCTCCAGGTAGTCGCCCAGCGGGACGCCGAACCGAGCCACGCGGCGATTATCCTCAGTCTCGAGGGAAGCTTCGCCGCCCTCGGCGGGTGGCTGCTCCTCGGTGAGGTTCTCACCCTCCGGGGACTGCTGGGGTGTGCGCTCCTCCTCGCGGGGATGTTGCTCTCCCAGCTCTCCGGTATCTTACGGGGCGATGCCGCCGCCGGCGTAGAGGCGACTCCCGTTCCGGGCACCGTCGAACCCCACGTAACCGGCGGGTATCGATCCTCCGGAGACTCCCGGTAGATGGACGCGGTCACCCGGCACGGCGCACAGCGGCGGTTCAGGCTCTTCTGGATTCTGAACGCGGTCCCCGTCGCGTTCCTTCTCGAAGATATCCTGGTTCTCTACGGAATCCGGAACGGTGTTCCCGAGCCCGCTCTGGCGGCGCTTGCGTCGTTTGTCCCCCTCACGATGCCGTTCATGCTTCTGGGACGAGTGTTCACCGCCCGGTGGGGACTCGCCCGGGGGTGGGTCAGGGCGTATCTGATCCGGTATACCGCGGTGCTGGTTATCATCGCCGCGCCGTGGATTCCCGACCGGGGTGGGCGCACGGCGATCATCCTTGCAGGAGCCTTCGTGTTCGCGATGTTCCGTGCGGTAGGGGTGATCAATATGCACCCCCTCAACGGCGAGATCACCTCCGACGAGGATCGGGGACACTACCTCCATACCAACTTCGCCATCTTCAACGGAACCTATCTTCTGGCGGTAGCCGCGACGATCGTGGCGACGCGACTCGTCGATGCGACCTGGGTCTATCAGGCGATGGTCGCAGTAGGGGTTGCCGTTGGACTCGTATCGCTCCTTGCGCTGCGAGGCGTCCCCGAATCGGGAGAGGGCCGGGCGGCGGCGCAGGAACCGTTCATACCGTTACTGCGGGAGGTGCGCCGGCGCATCCGTCTCGGGGTACTGATCCCGGCCTGGGCCGGGGGGCAGATGGCGTTCGGGCTCGTCCTCCCCTTCGCGGTGATGTTCGTGAAGAACGGGTACGGCATCGACGATCATACCGCGCTCCTTTTTACCCTTCTCACCCTTCTCGGGAGCGTTGCCAGCGGAATTATCAACCGATCCCTCACCGCCCGGGTGAATCCGGCGAGCCTCGTTACGCTCTACGCGACCGCTCTGGTCGGAGTGGCGATCTTCTGGGCGTTCGCTCCGGTCCGGATCATCTATCCGCTGGTGGCGATCGCGTTCTTCATCGGCGGGATCTCGAAGGCCGGAATCATCGTCGGCCTCCAACACTATCTGATCTCGACGAACCGTCCGGAGCACCGTATGCATGTATCGTTACTCGTTGAACTCACCGGGTCGGCGGTCTCCGGGCTCTCGGGCACAGTGATCGGCGGCGCATTGCTCCAGTACTTCGGGTCCCGGGTTACCGGGGTGGAAGTGTATCACGGGTACTTCCGGGCGATCCTTGTGGTCCTTGTGGTCGCGCTTATCTCGGTGACCCGCCTCCGTCGTGTCGGGGCGCACGACGGGCGCGAGGGTGGGGACTGACCGGCGTGGCTGATGGGTGTATCCGCGGAAGGTGCCGAGCCCCCGGGCTGATGCATGTATCCGCAGCGGGTATCGACCCCGGGGGTTGAAGACTCCTCAGGGGCGACGATACACTGCCGCATGCCCAACGCACGGGAAACCCTGCCGGACACGTACAACCCGCAAAGCATGGTGGACGTCAGAAACGACGCGCGAACGCGGAGGAGCGTATTTTTTCTTCGTCTCTTTTCCATCGTCTTTTTTGTTCCTCTCTTTGCGGGTGTTCCCCTTACGGTTCGCCACCGGGCAGGGTTTGATCCGGTGCTCCTGTGGGAGATCGGATTCGGAAACACGGGATGGCTTGTGCCGTTCGTGCTTCTTGGAGCTGCGGTCTACGTCGTAGTTCTTCTGCACGAGGGGATCCACGCCGGGGTTCTGTCACTGTTGGGGGTGCGGCCGGTAACGGTGGGCTTCAACGGACTGACGCCCGTCGCTTCCGCCCCGGAACGCTATCTCTCCCGGAGGGGAGCGTTTATTTACGGGGCGACACCGTTTTTCGCCGGATCGATCGTCGGAATCGCCGCGCTTCTGGTCGTTCCGGACCGGTTCGTCTCCTGGGCGTTTCTACCCACCGTTGCCCACGGCGTGATCTGCGCCGCGGATTTTGTGGTCATCGCGTGGCTCATCGGCGTTCCGAAGGACGGCGTCATCGAACTCCGTCCCGAAGGTGTCGTCGCCTACGCCGAGGGGCCCGGCGCGGAAAGGGTACAACGGAAATATTCCCGGACACGGAATAACAGGAAAGGCAGGAGGAGTTCATGAGCACCATCGTAGCGAAGTTCGGCGGAAGCTCCGTCGCCAACGCGGAGCAGATCAGAAAGGTCGCACGGATCATCGGGGACGAACCGAGGCGCAGGATCGTTGTTGTCTCCGCCCCGGGGAAACGGTCGAAGGAAGACGAGAAGATCACCGACATCCTGATCTCGTGTCATATGATGGCAGCCCGGGGCGAGGATTTTCGACCACGGTTTGCCCTGATCAGAGAGCGCTACACCGAGATCGCCGAAGAGCTTGGTCTCGGGAACGACCTCGAGCCGGTTCTCGAAGAGGTTGAGAACTCGATCGCAGCCGGTGCCGACGAGAGTGCCGTCGTGTCCCGGGGAGAGTATCTCGGAGCGCACCTGATCGCCCGCTTTCTCGGATTCGAATTCGTTGATGCTGCCGAGTTGATCCGGTTCTCCGATCCGACGACGGTGGACGACGCCGGTTCGGACGCGCTGATTGTGAAACGACTCTCGCCGGAAGGCCGGTATGTGATTCCCGGCTTCTACGGCGCCCTCGAAAGCGGAAAGGTACAGCTTTTTACCCGGGGAGGCTCCGATATATCGGCGTCGCTTGTCGCACGGGCGATCGGCGCCGAACGGTACGAAAACTGGACCGACGTGTCCGGGCTTCTTTCGGCGGATCCTCGCGTCGTCGACGCCCCGGCGCCGATCTCCGAGGTGAGTTACCACGAGTTGCGGGAGCTCGCGTACCTCGGTGCCAACGTGTTTCACGATGAGGCGGTCGCTCCCGTTGCAGAGCGACAGATTCCGATCAACATCAAGAATACGAACGAACCTGCCCATCCGGGAACGATGATCATCGCGGCGACGGATGCCCACGCGCGGGGGAGGGGTACACGCACCGGCGTCGCCGGCAAGACCGGGTTCGTCGGAATCGTGATCGGCCGGTCGATGCTCAACAAGATCAGAAACGTTCCGGGACGCCTCGCAACCGCTCTGGAGGACCATGGTGTGCGCCTTCACCACTGTGCGGTAGGGAGCGATTCCGCCCAGGGGATCGTTGAGTCCGCCGCTCTCGATACCGCCGGGGAGGCGGTGTTCGATGAGATCTCCCGTCTTTTCGGTGGTGCCACGGTTGAGCGAACGGGGCGGTACGCGTTGGTCGGTGCCGTCGGTAAGGAGCTCGCGGTCGCACCGGGTTCGCTCGGTGCGGTACTCGCCGCTCTCGGAGGCGCGGGGATCGATATCCATTACGTCGGAAGCGGACACTCCCGGAGCAGCTTTTTCGTCGCCGTCGACGAGGACCGGTACGAGGAGACGGTGCGGATCATCTATACCGCAACGGCGTAACACCGATGCCGCGCCGCCCCGCTGGTCCCGCGGGGGAGCGCCGATGTCCCCCGGTCTCGTGGGCTCCTCAGTACCCCATATCGATCATTGTGTCCGCGACGCGGCGGAATCCGGCGATGTTCGCCCCCCGGACATAGTCGATCCGGTCTCCCAGTGAACCTTCCCGGACGCAGTTCGCGTGGATCGTCTTCATGATCAGTTGCAGCTTTTCATCGACCTCTTCTCTGGTCCACGACAGCTTCATCGTGTTCTGGGACATCTCGAGGCCCGAAACGGCGACGCCGCCGGCGTTCGCCGCTTTCCCCGGAGCGAAGGGGATACCCGCTCCATGGATCGCCTCGACCGCCTCGGGGGTACACCCCATATTCGACGCTTCGACGACGTACTTCACCCCGTTCTTCAGGAGTGCCTTCGCGTCGTCTCCGTTCAGCTCGTTCTGGATCGCACAGGGGATCGCGATATCGACGGGAACTCCCCACGGTGTCTTGTTGGGAACGAAGGTTGCGCCGAATCGTTTTGCATACGGTTCGACGACATCGTTGTTCGATGCCCGGAGCTGGAGGAGATAGTTGAACTTCTCCTCCGTGTTGATGCCGTGTTCATCAAGGATGTAGCCGTCGGGACCGGATATCGTAACCACCTTCGCACCGAGTTCGGTCGCTTTCATCACCGAGCCCCAGGCGACGTTCCCGAATCCGGATACGGCGATCCGTTTTCCTTCCAGAGAGTCGTTATGCCCCCGGACCATCTCGTTCAGAAAGTAGATCGCTCCGAAACCGGTTGCCTCGGGACGAATCAACGAACCGCCCCAGTTGCGGTTTTTTCCGGTCAGGACGCCGACGTGGTCACCCCGGAGTCGCTTCCACTGGCCGTAGAGAAACCCGATCTCCCGGGCTCCGACACCGATGTCACCGGCGGGTACGTCCAGTTCGGGGCCGATATGTTTTTGCAGCTCCGTCATGAACGCTTTCGAGAAGCGCATGATCTCATTGTCCGATTTTCCCTTCGGGTTGAAGTCTGATCCTCCCTTACCGCCTCCCATCGGGAGACCGGTAAGGCTGTTCTTGAAGATCTGTTCAAAGGCGAGGAACTTGAGTCCCCCGAGGGTGACGCTCGGGTGAAAGCGAAGCCCCCCCTTGTATGGCCCGAGGGCGTTGTTGAACTGTACCCGGTACCCACGGTTCACGTGGAGTTCGCCGTTGTCGTCTTCCCACTCTACCTTGAACATGATGACCCGGTCGGGTTCGGTGATCCGTTCAAGGATCTTCGCCCCCAGGTACGCGGGGTTGGCGTTGACGACATCGACGATCGACTCGAGAACCTCTTCAGCGGCCTGGACGAACTCAGGTTGTGCAGGGTTTTTTTTCTCCAGTTCGGAGATGAATACTTTCAGGTCGTACATGGGCGAACTCCTCTAATGTCTCAATATTTGAACGGTAGTGTACATACTGCAACAATTCATTTTCGATCCCCTCTGATGCTTTGTCAACAACAATTCTACACCTCCCGGGGATATCGGTGTCGTACCGGAGGACGGTGACGACGGCGGCGAATTTTTTCTTGACACCCGATCCTATCCGGTGCAGAATAACCTGTGTTGCAAAATAGTAACGCATGTTCAAATAATAGAACAAAATTATTGTGCACCATATATACAGGAGAGAGCAGGTATGAGCAGCAGGTTTTCGGAACTTTCAATGAGTGACGCTCCGGTCATCAAGGTTACACCTCCCGGACCCAAATCAAAAGCACTTCTCGACACGCAGGCAGCCAACGAAGGTTCCGCGGTCTCGTATCCCAAAGGGATGCCGATGGCGATCAGGAAGGGACAAGGCGCGACGATCGAGGATGTCGACGGCAACGTCTATATCGACATGTTCGGTGGAGCCGGCGTCATGGCCGTCGGCCACGGCCATCCCGACGTTCTGAAAGCCGCCCACGAGGCGATCGACCAGTACACCCACACCCTGGATATTCCCACGGAGATCCGGGCGACGATGGTTTCCACCCTCCGGGAGATCCTTCCGAAAGAGCTCTCCCGCATATTCTTCGGCGGCCCCACCGGGTCGGACGCGGTCGAGCAGGCGATCAAGCTCGCCCGGTTCAATACCGGGCGACACGAGGTGATCGCGTTCCACGGCGCGTACCATGGTATGACCGGCGTTGCCCTTAGCCTCACAACCGATTACAGCCACCGGAAAGGGATGGAACCCCTCGTGCCGGGTATCCGTTTTATCCCCTATGACTACAGGTACCGCTCTCCCTTCGGTGGTCCCGAAGATGAACTCGACCTCCGCGCGGCGGATTACCTCGAGATGGTACTCTCCGACTCGCATTCAGGATTCGGCAAACCCGCCGCGGTGATCATGGAATCGGTGCAGGGAGAAGGGGGAACGATCATTCCGAGCGTCCGCTTCATGAAACGCGTGCGGGAAATCACGAAAAAACACGATGTGATCCTTATCTGCGACGAGATCCAGGCGGGACTTGGTCGGACGGGCAAGATGTTCGCCTTCGAACACGCCGGCGGCGACTGCATCCCCGACATCATCACGATGAGCAAGGCTCTCGGTGGCATCGGCTTTCCGATCTCGGCGATTGCGTTCCGTGAAGAACTCAACACGTGGCCTGCCGGCGCTTCGATCGGAACGTTCCGGGGCAACATGGTCGCCTTTGCGGCGGGCGCCGCGGCGCTGCGATTCATGAAAGACAACGACGTTCCGGGGTACGCCGCCGAACTCGGCGCGAAGATGCTCAAGGAGCTCAAGACCCTCGAAAAGGACACGAAGATCGTCGGAGAAGCGCGCGGTATCGGCCTCATGTTCGGTATCGAGATCGTTCGCGATAAAAAAACGAAAGAACCCGCGTCGGACCTCGCGAAGAAGGTTCGGACGTACGCACACCAGCGGGGTGTGATGATCGAGGTCGGTGGCCACCACGGGAATGTTGCCCGTTTGTTGCCGCCCCTGATCATCTCCGAGGAACTGGCGATGAAGGG
>JBKHFT010000053.1:0-18178 GCA_046540055.1 Alkalispirochaeta sp. | reverse complement strand
CTAGATCAATCCCTGGTCGATCGTGATGACCGCCCCGTTGATATCCGGTTCTTCGGCAAGAATCAGCTCGATGATAAGTCGTGCGACCCGTTCCGGCTGAATCAGTGTACCTCGTGGAGCGCGGCGGCGCGCCTCGGATCGTTCCGTCTCGCTCAGGTACTCGGTATCAACATACCCCGGAGATACCAGATTTACCGTAACGTTCTTCCCTTCCGTCGCCGCTGCCGCCGCAGATTTGCAGAGACTGACCACTCCCGCCTTTGCCGCAGCGTACGCGGGAATACTGCGATAACCGCGATGCTGGTCCGCCTGGGGCCCCCCGAACAGGATGATCCGTCCCCACTTCCGGCGGATCATCGCCGGGAGATACTTCGACACGAGGATGCCCGGCAGAACGAGATTCAATTCCGTAATCGTCCGCCACTCCTCCGGCGAGGTCGCGTGGAGCGGCCCGTAACGCACCGGCCCCATGGCAACCACCAGAATGTCCACAGCGGGAATCTTTTCGAGATACGGGAGAATATCGGTCCCACGCTGGAGCGGCGCAAAGAGCGGTTTTGCCGCTCCGCCGTGGGTAGAGATGTAGGACACGACCCGCTGCAGCCGTGTCTTGTTGTGGCCTCCGTGACAGATCACCTTCGCTCCCTGTGCAGCGAGGGCGTAGGTCACGGCACGTCCGATCCCGCCGCTTCCACCGACAACGAGAGCGGTATGTTCCGCCAGGCGAGTACTGTGAAAATCTGCTCTGGAAAGGAGCCCCATAACGAAGCAGGATACAGTTGTATTCCCGTGATCTGCAACCTATACTGCAAGGTATGAAACGAACGATCTTTTTCGTGATCGTCGCTGCAACGATCGCCGGGTCCGTTGGCGCCCAATCCGGTCAGGATTCTCCGGGGCTCCTCGAATCTCCCCAGGCGTTTCGGGAGTCCATCGACCTCCGGACGTCTTTGTACGAACTGAACCTGGCGGTTGAGGATATCGCCCTTCTCGAAGAGCTTGCCGGTCGCGCCCTGATTCTGGAGGGAACGGCCGCGGTTGTTACGGTCTATTCAGAAGACCCCGCCGATTACTACTCCGAACTCGAGATCGTCAGCGGCCGGTGGGACGGTGTCGAATCGGTACAGATCTATCGGGCCTACGTGTTCCTCGACGACCCCGTGTTTATCGGGCGCATCGCCGAACGGGCACCGCGGGATCCCGATCCCGCCCTGATCCTGCGGAACGACCGGGTACTCGTCGCCGGTCGTCTTGTCAGTCTGGCAGAAGACCCGGAAGGTCACCTTGTTCCGGTGATCCACGGGTACGATATCCGCGCGCTCCGATAGGCCGGAGGTTTCGTTTTTTCCGTCGCCTCGTTCCCGAAACCTCATCGATCTCGATATGCTCCACGCGGATTCTGGACCCGTCGGTGTTGACAAGAGCTCGCCCGATTACCGTCGCCAGTTCCCTCACGTTTCCCGGCCAGGTGTATCGATGAAACCACCGGACAACACCGGGGGTCAGCCGGACGTCTCCCCGACCCCGTGTCTCGAGGATGTGGTACGCGATCTCCTCGACGTCCTCGATGTGATCCCTCAGGGGCGGCGCCTTGATATATACCCCTGCGATACGGTGCCACAGATCTCTCCGGAACCCGCCCATATCAACGTGGAGCGGCAGATCCCGGTTGGTTGCGGTTATGATCCGGACCGAGACCGATCGGTCCACCGCCTCCCCGACCCGCCGGAATGCGCCGGTCTCGATCGCCCGAAGAAGCTTCGGTTGGGAAGCGATCGGCAGATCACCGATCTCATCGAGAAACACCGTTCCGCCGTCGGATGCGCCGAGAACCCCCTCCGATTCTACCGCACCGGTGTAAGCTCCCCGTCGAACACCGTACATCTCCGATTCGAAAAGCGTGTCCACCAGGGTGGTAACATTTACCGCTGTCCAGGGACCGTCGCGACGGGATGAAAGGCGGTGAATACCATGGGCGATCAACTCTTTACCGACGCCGGTCTCGCCGAGAATCAGGACCGGGTCATCAGTCCGGGCAACGCGGCGAATTCGGTCTCGCAGCGCCTGCATCACCGTACTCCGCCCCACGAGAACATCCGTAAGCTCCGGTACGTCTCTGATCGTCGAACACATCGTTCGAAACCGGGAGAACGTTTCGAGCAGTGCTTCCCGGATCTCGATCGCGGTGCACGCATCGGAGAAACAACGATCGACGCCGCGATGGGCGAGATCACCGGCGCGCGCTATCTCACCGGGAGAGACTACGGCAAATACGTAGGTGTAACGTCGGTGCCGGACGAGCTCGTCGATCGCCTCTTCGACGTCACTGCCGTCGCCGGCGTGACGATCCCGAGCGTCGAAGGCGACTGCGGTCACGCCGTCGATATCGCTGCATTCAAGGCGCCACACGAACTCCCGCACCGACTCGCGAACGACGGGAACCTCCCTGGAGAACGCCATCTCGAACCGCCCGGTGAGCTCCGTGCTGTTCGTGACCACAATGAACATCTACGCACCTTTATTACTATTTTAAACGTATCAGACATTAACGCATTCGGCGTGTGATTTGTCAACATCAGCGATACGGTCCTCCTCAGGAGACGCCCCGAAGGATGTGCTTGCGAAAAACGGTCGTTCCGGGGATTCTGTACCCACCATGATCGTTCGGAGCAGGCGACGGTGACGCCGGAATGGCTCTATCTGTTTACCCGTCGCAGTTATCTTGTCCGTCTCTTTTCGGTTATGACCGGTCTGGCTATCCTCATGCTTGCGGACGGACTGTTCCTGGTACGTCTCGCCAGGCGGAGCGGAGTATACCTCGCTCTCGCCCTGGAGGGTGGGGTTACGATCGTGGCTGCGGTAATCCTGGGGAGCACGATCCATACGCTGATCAAGAAGATCAGGAACGACGCGCGAAGCGGATCGGTAGTGCCTCGCCGGTACGGAGAGTTGGCTGCTGTCGTAAGCGCTGCGGTCTTGCTGGTACTACCGGGGTTCGTGACCGACGTGGCCGGGTTCGTTCTGTTTCTGCCTCCAGGCCGGTACATCTACAGCGCCCTGTTCATCAGATTCAACGGAGACGCTATCCAGGGAATCTACGAGTACCTCAAGCTTGAGCTTTTTTCGCACGACGAACTACGCGAATCCGGTGAGCGATCAGAAGAATAGGAAGGAATACCCGAAGCGGTGCCGTGAGCACCACCGATACCGGGATTCCGCTTCTCCGCCCGGCCATCCGTGCCGCCCCTCGGGGCGCGACGATCGTCAGGCTCGGGCCGATTCGGTCTGCCGATGCGATCATCCACCGAAAAAACGAATCGGTGACCACTCCGGAGAGGACGATCCTCGGGGCGGCTTTTCGAATCGCCGTCGTTACCGAGGCGATCGAGGCGGGATGAAATACCGCCCGACCCACCACCCGGATGCCGGGAAAGGTATCCCGGACGTTCTGCTCGATCCGCTGGAGATCCGATGCGCTTCGTCCGAGGATATAGAGGGAACCGCCCGTCTCTTCCGCCCTGGCAAGGAGTCGCACGAGTGTCTGAAACTCGGGATAGGGACCGACGATACACCCCGTCGCCAGGGTTATCTGCCGCACGAGCCCGTTGCACACCGGAGCGACCCGGTGCGAATCGGTCTGGAAAAACCCCCGATACGACCGATTCCGAATCAAACGCCACATGATCCGTCGCCCGGATAACACAAGGGTCTTCGGTGCGGTCGGAGCGTCGCCCCAGGACGGAGAGAGTTCCGTCCCTTCATCTTCGACGAGTCCGATACCAAAAAAACGTCGTTGTACGCAGTTCATTCCTCGTTCCTGTCCGTGGGTCCGTATCACCGCAGGCGCGAATTCCTCGCCCCGGCCGGCGGGTACATTGTCGCGTCACGGTGTCGGGAAGCGAGAATTGTATTCACTCCTCAGGTGCTGGACAAGAGCACCCGCCGCGATTACCGCCGTCTCCGCCCGCAACACCGGAAGATGAAGGCGCCGAACGAGCCACCCTTCCGCAGCAAGAAAGGAGATCTCCTCAGGCGCGAGCCCCCCTTCGGGCCCGATCAGAGCGTGCCAATCGGAAACGGGTCCCTCCGCCCCCTCAGGAACGCCCCGGGGAAAGGGGATTTGCTCCGCCTCGTGAAACACGACGGCGCACGCCGAGGGACGCCCCGCATCGATAATCTCCGGAAGATCGGTCAAGAGGCGTGGTTCGGCGATCTCCGGAAGGATCGTGCGCCCCGACTGCTGCGACGCTTCCAGAGCTATCTGTATCCACCGACGACGCTTTTTCTCCAGCTCCTCCGGGGTGGGCCTGCTTACGCAGTGCTTCGTGATGACGGGAACGATCGTATCGATCCCCAGCTCGGTGGCTTGCCGCACAGCGGTATCAAATTTCTTTCCCTTGAGAAGCGCGATCGCAAGGGTCACCGATCCGGTGGCATTGTCGTTGCCGGCGTCACCTCTCCCGGCGGTCTCGAGGTCGTCGGGGTCGATCGGCCGCTCCAGGATCATCGATTCCCCGTCGATGCCGACGACACGAAGGATCTCTGCCGTACCGCGCCCGTCGGTACACCGCAACGTGTCACCTTCCCCGACCCGGCGCACTCGGCGAAGATAGTGAAACTGTTCGCCGTCAACGACGATTCGACTCCCCGGCCGGGGAAGCCTCGGGACTACCAGGTGTTTCATCCGGGGCTACCCCTATTGGCTGAGAAACTCCACCGCCCGCTGCAACACCGTATCGTATTCGAGATCGTACACTTCGGTGCGGTTGAGACGACGATTCACTTCGATCCGGATCAGTCTGCGCAACCACCGGTCGTTCAGGACGATCTCGTCCTCCCTGAGTTCCGCGATGAATGCGGCGATTTCGCGTTCCGTCGGCTCTCCCGTTTCCTCGACGAAGGACTCAATCAGTCGCTCATCGAGTATCCGCGCGTACGACGCCTGCTCCTCGTCGGTGAGCTCCGCCTCTTCGACGACGATATCCGGCTCTATACCGACCTGATCGATGTCGGTTCCTGCGGGGGTGTAGTATCGCGCCATCGTGAGGCGGAATCCGGCGCTCCCGATCGCCCGGACCTGCTGCACCGAACCCTTCCCGTACGTCGTCTCACCGATCAGCGTTCCCCGGTCACGGTCCTTTATCGCCCCGGCGAATATTTCGGAGGCCGATGCGGAACCACCGTCGATCAGGACGACGATCTCCTTCCGGTCGTCAACGATCTGTCCCGACCGCGCCGTATAGCGTCGATTCTCGCTGTCCACGCGTCCCTTCGTCTCGACAACCATGCCGCCGTCGAAGAACAGATCCGCCACGTCGACCACGGCGTCCAGCAATCCTCCGGGATTTGTTCGCAGGTCGATGATCAGGGAACGATAGCCCGCATCCCTGAACTCTTCGATCGCTTCTCGCACGCGATCTTCTGTGTACGGGGTGAACTGAATAATCCGGAGAAACGCGATCTCGTCGTCGATCATCGCCCATTTTACGGTGGGAACCCGAATAACTGCCCGCTCGAGAGAAACATCGAACTCGAGGTCGTCGCCGCGAAGGATCGTGATCTCCACCGCCGTCTCCGGCTCGCCCCGCAATCGATCTACCACCTCATCCACCGACAAATCCGACGTCGACTCCCCTTCGACGGCCTTGATGCGGTCCCCCGCCCTCAGTCCCGCGCGAAAGGCCGGGGTATCTTCGATAGGGGACACGATCTCGACGTACCCGTCATCACCATCTTCTGCGGGGCGTTTCGAGATATACATCCCGACGCCGCCGAACTCGCCGCTGGTGGTATCGGTGAGCCCCCGCATCTCTTCCAGGTCCAGATAAGCGGAATGAGGATCGTCGAGAGCTTCGAACATCCCCTCCAGAGCTCCCTCGATCAATACGTCGGGATCGACTTCATCAACGTAGTTTTGTTCGATAAACCGGAATACTTGTTCAAACAGCCCGAGAGCCTGCTCTGAACCACCCTGGGATCCTTGCGCAAGAGTGGTTGGTACGACGGTCAGCGTAAGAAGCATTGCAAGGAGTGCGATCGATACCCCGATCCACAATGCGGGTCGTCGTGTACGAACGTCCTGGTCCATTGAGACCTCCTGTGTACGTATTGTACTCATCCGGAAAGAGTACAAGCAAGTGACGGGCCGGGATGCCGCCGTGAACTTGACGCTACACCGAGACGCTCCGTAGACTTCGACGTGCCGTGAACATACGAAAAACGCTCCCACCGGCGATCGCAGCGTATCAGATCTTCCGATTTTTCGCTCTGGCGCTGGCGATACTGACCCATGAGTCCCTTGTCGACGAGGTCGTCCTTCGGGGTGGTATCCTCTCCCTCTCGGCGGGAAGTCTCGTGACCGTCATCCTTCTCCTTCAATACTTCCTCACCGGAGCGGCTCCGCTCCTGACGCCGCTGCGGGTCGTAAAATTCCTCGAAGCGGCCTCGGCGGGTGTGTTCGTCGCGCTGCAGATCGTGGGGCCCCGCCTGTGGGGTGGCGCCTACCTGCTTCGGGGTATCGCGCCGATTTTCTTTTTCGTCGATACAATGGTGTTTCTTTTTCTGCTACTATTACCGGGAAAGGAGCGTTGATGCACATTCTGCCGATCGCGAGTGGAAAAGGTGGTGTCGGAAAGTCCCTCGTCGCAGCCAATCTCGCGATCGCTCTTGCCCAGGCGGGGCAGCGGGTCGTCCTCGCCGACCTCGACCTCGGCGGGTCAAACCTGCATCTGATCCTCGGTATTCGCGGGGTGACATCGTCGATCGGTTCCTTTCTCGGCAGCAGGAAAGTTCCCTTCGAATCGATCATCCATGATACGGACATACGGAATCTGCGGTTCATCGCCGGCGATGCGGAGATTCCCGGGCTCGCAAACATCAACAGTTCCCAGAAGCGCAGTCTGATCCGTCGCCTGTCCCGAATCGACGAGACCGACTACCTGATCCTCGATCTCGGCGCGGGGACAAGCCAGAATATCCTCGACTTTTTTCTCATGTCCGGTAACGGTGTCATCGTGACCACCCCGACGCCGACCGCCACGGTTAACGCGTATCTTTTCCTGAAAAACGCGGTCTTCCGGATCCTCCAGACATCGATGATCAAGAAATCGCCGGGTGAACGGTTCGTCGCCGATATCTTCAAGAACCGGACGTCCCTCCAGCGGGTCTACATCCCGGAGATCATAGAGGAACTCGCCTCTCGTGATCCCGAGTCCGCGGAACGGTACAGGACCGCGGTTCGCCGCTTCCAGCCGCGGTTGATCATGAATATGATCGAGGACCCGAAAGATGCGGAGACGGTTACCCGCCTCCGTCGCAGCGCACGACAGTACCTCGACCTCGAAACGCTCCACCTGGGAGTAATCTACCGCGATGATCTCCAGACGACGGCGCTCAATTCGCAGTTGCCGATCATACGGTACAAACCGAGCGCGGTCCTTTCCCAGGCGATCTACCGCATCAGCGAGAAGATCGTACAGCTCCAGGAGGAGGAGACCGACGGGTTCATCGATCTCGAGGCCCTCGACGACTCCTTCGATTCGGCGGAGACGGAAGCAGAGCAGGACTTCGATTCAAAGATGCACTACATCGAAGAACTGATGAACACCGGAGCGCTGTCGACGGGGGATCTCATCGAGACGGTAAAGAGCCAGCACTTCGAGATCGCCCAACTGAGACGACAGAACGCGCTGTATAAAGCCAAACTTGTCCGGGCGATGCAAGAGGGATTTCACGGGTAGTCCGGAGTATACTGAACGAGCAACAGAGCGATGACGGAAACAACAGACGTTACGGTAACCGGTGTTCTTAAAATCGAAATCCCCGACCCGCCGGTAACACTGACCCTTACCTTCGAACCGACCTCAGACGGAGACACCTGGGACCCGCCGCGGCTGGTTGCAGCTCTTCGCGAACGTGGTGTCAGGGAAGGATTCTCCGAAAGCGCACCGGCGGAGTTTCTGCAGGCGGCGGCGAAGGCCAAAAGTGGCCCGCACACGATCGAGCTTATCTCGGGACATCCCCCGCAGCATTCGACACCTGATCGTGTGGAATGGAAAGAACTCCCCGAGGAACCCCCGGAACTCGCTGAAGCACGGGAGCAAGTTCTCCGCGATGAAGGGGCTCCCGAGATATTCCGGGATGTCCGGGAGAAGATCCAGCGCCAGAAGACGGTCACCAAGAAGGGCGCTCTCCCCTTCGGGCAACCGAAGCAGGAGGTAGTTACCGTTACCGAAACGGTCACCCGGAAAGAGCGGGTTTACATCGACCCCAAAGTCCACGAGAGCCGATACGTTGAGTCGGGAGTTGATCTCGGAACGTTCGTTCCCCGCGTCACCGGCGTTCCCGGAAAGGACATCTTCGGCAGAACGATTCCGATCAAACAGCTTGCGGACCCGGGATTCTACGAGGGACCGGGGATCCAGCGAACCGGGGAAACGATCTTCGCCGGAACAACCGGTTTCCTCAGGATCGGAAAGAACTGGGCGGATATCGTACCCTTCGAGCCGCACCGATGGGAGGTGGAACTCAGTCGGGACAAGGCGACGTGTTACGTCGTACTCACTCCGGGCCACCCGAAGGCGCAGCTTCCCTCGGCGTCGGAGATCCGTACCGCAGCGGTCGATTTACCCTACCCGGATGAGTCACTCATCGCCGAGCCGGAACTGGACGCCCTCATTCGCGGCCAGATCGAGACCGCCGAGGCGGGACGTTTGCCGATCACACTCAGTCGCGACGCTTCGTTCGATATCGTCGTCGCCGAAGACAAACTCTCCGCATACCTCAACGTCCACAAAGGGAAAGGTCGCGGAAAAGCGCTGAACCTGAAAGAGATCGGCACCGCGATCAAGCAAAGCGGGTTAACCGGTCTCGATTTCAAACAGATCAGCAGCGATATCACCGCCTTCTACGAGGGACCCGAGTTCGACATGACCAGTTACCTCCTGGCGGAGGGGGTTCCGCCGACTCCGGGCCCGGAGCGGCACGTGGAGTTCGCGGGAGATTTCAAGAAGGGCCGCGCCGTCGATTCCGCCCGGGAAGCGCTTCGCAACGCCGAATCATGCGAATCTCTCGAGGCGTTTCCTCCGGAAGCGATAACCCAGGTTGCCGACGTCGACCCGGAGCAGCTCGTATGCACGATCGATCCATCAACACCCGGAGAACCGGGCCGTGACGTCTACGGTGCGCCCATACCGGCTGAAGCGGGCGCCACGCCGGAGATCGTGCTTCACGAAAACCTCGTGCGGAAGGAAACGATCATCGCCACCACCAGCGGCGGCGTCCTCGACTACGGCGAAATCGACGGCGTGATTCACCTCAGGGTGCGACCTCACAATGATGCGGTTATCTCCGTCACGGTGAGTGACGACCGGATGGAAGCGCTCCTCTCTCTCGAAGAGGGGAGCGGTACCGGAAGCCGTCTCACCCGGGAGGGGGTCGACCAGGCGCTGGAACGCGCAAAGGTCACCTACGGCATCCTTGAAGATCGGATCGCGAAAGCTCTTGAGGCCGCAAAGGCGGGCACGACGGTATCGGGGATCGTCGTTGCAGAGGGGTCTGCGCCGGTAAACCAGAGTGAAAACCGTCTTGAGTTTTCAATAGACCTTAAGGGTGAGACGGCGGTTCGAATCCGGAAAGACGGTTCCGCCGATTTCCGCTCCCGCAACGCGATCCCGACCGTTCAGGAGGGCGAAGAGATCTGTCGTGTTCTCCCCTCCCAGCAGGAAGCGATCGACGGAACCGACGTTCTCGGCCAGAAAATACCCGCTACCAGCGATACCGGCTTCGCCGTCGAACTGGGAGAGAACGTCACCCGGGAGGAGCAGGCCGACGGAAGTGTCGTGATCAGGGCGTCCACGAGCGGCGAAGTCGTGTATGAAAAGAACCGCATCGCCGTCCAGACGAGTCACACGATCCAGGGAGATGTCGACATGAAAATCGGCAACATCAAGTTTCCCGGAACGATCACGATCGGAGGGACGGTACGGTCCGGGTTTTATGTCGTATCCGGCGGTGACATCAGGATCGCCGGCGGGGTAGAAGGTGCGCTCCTGTCCGCCGACGGAGATATCCTCATCAAGCAGGGTGTAAAGGGTGCGGGCAAAGCGGTTCTGCGAAGTAAACGGAACATCATGAGCACCTTCGTCGAGCTGGCGACGGTCCTCTCCGTCGGGGACGTGACTCTCACTTCGTCGATCGTGCGATCCCGGATCAAGTGCAACGGCAAAATAACCTTCCAGGGAGAGAAGGGGCGCATCATCGGCGGCCAGATACGGGCGCGAAACGGTCTCCACGTCCTGTCCGTCGGCTCACCACGGGGGATCAAGACCCACGTCTCCTTCGGTCAGGACTACCTGATCGCCGACCTCATCGAAAAGGAAGAGAAGGAGATCGAGAAGGTCAAACGCAGGATCACCCAGGTCGATATCTCGATGCGCAAACTCGAGAAGGAAGGATCACGGAACGAGGCGCTGCAGAAACTGCGGAAGGAGAAGGTGCAACTCCTGAAACTGATGGAGAAGCGTGGTCTCCGACTTTTTACCCTTCGGGAACGGTTCGAACAACACTACCCGAGCAGGATCGTGGTTACCGGTGAGGTCCATACCGGAACCGTCTTCGAGAGCCACGGTCGTACCTACGAGATCACCACACCCAGAAAAGGAATCGCCGTCGAGTTTAACTCCGAGACGGGGAATATCGACGTGAACGAACTTGAACGCGAGAACAAGGAGTAACAATGCCCCTCTACATACCTTATCCCGAATGGTTATCCCCGGTGATCATCCCGGGGTTGCCGTTCCGCTGGTACGGCATGATGTACCTCGTAGCCTTCGGTATAACCTACCTGCTGACAAAGATCCAACTCGACGATCGGTCACATCCGTTACACGGTACCGTATCGACCGACGATGTGGTGAACCTCTTCTTCTGGACGATCATCGGATTGCTGGTCGGCTCCCGAGTCTTCGCAACAACGATCTACGACACGTCGGGACGGTACCTCACCCGGCCGTGGCTGATCTTCTGGCCCTTCGACGAGAACATGAACTTCATCGGGCTCCAGGGGATGAGTTTTCACGGCGGTCTTCTCGGCGCGGCCGTGGCCGGTGTGATCTACGCGCGAGTAAAGAAGATTGACATTCCGGAGATGGCGGATGTGATCATCACTTCCGTTCCCCTCGGGTATACCTTTGGACGCATCGGGAACTTCATCAACGGGGAGCTCTACGGGCGCATCACCGATGCCCCCTGGGGAGTGCTCTTTCCCGGAGCGGAGCCGGTGCCCACCAGCCATCCCGCGGTCAGAGAGATCGCGGAGAACGTCGGGATCGACATCACCGACCAGGCACTGGTGAACCTTCCGCGACATCCGTCACAACTCTACGAGGCGTTTCTCGAGGGAATCGTCCTCTGGGTGGTGATGTGGTTTATCTTTCGCAAGCGGAAACCATTTCGGGGATTCATGCTCGGTGTATTTCTCGTCGGCTATTCGATCGCCCGGTATATCGCCGAGTACTTTCGCCAACCCGACCCCGGGCTCGACTTCGTCATTCAATGGGGACCGTCGGACAATCCGCGCTGGTTACTCCTGTCGCCATGGAACATCACAACCGGGCAGGTTCTGAGCATCATCACGGCAGTTGTCGGTATCGCCGTACTCGTTGCGATCCGCATCAAGGTCGGGGCCCGGCCCCGGGTGGAAACCTTCGATACGGCGCCCCCGGAAAAAGCCAAAGGATCGACGCAGACGCAGCGATCCCGGAGATAGCGCACCGGCCCGTGCCGGGCGCGTCGCCGGCACATGTGGCGGCTCCTTCAATCGCTTCACCGGCCCCTTCACAGCTACACCGAATACCGTGCCCGCGCTTTACCGAGACGCTTTCGGGAGGCGCGGATCTCGTCGCCATAGTCCTCGAGGAGTTCCTTCAGATGCTTCTCCAGTTGGGTGAGACCGAACTCCCGGGCACCCACGACAAAGTTGTGGTCCACCATCCTCGCTCGCTCGTCGGGATCGTGGAGAGTCCGATAGATCTGTTCAAAGACGCCGTCATCAACGACGAGTTCGTCGTCGGCGTTGTACCGATCCCGGATTTCGATCATATCGAACCCCGCCACCATAATATCCGTCTTGTAAACCAGATATGTCGTCGTCACGACGGGGACCTTTGCCGCAACCGCCTCGAGTAACGCGTTACCGAACCCCTCCCAGATCGGCAGGTACGTCACGATGTCGGCGTTTACGAGGACGTCCCGGTTGGTATACAACCGGCGTCCTTCGGAATCAACGCCCCGGACGCTCTGGACCCGATCACTGATGATGTGGATCCGGATCCCCCACTGTTCTGCGCGACGGGTGATTACCCGAATATACTCCTCGTCCGGTTCATCTCCCTGGTACAGCGAGATGATGTAGTGCAGGCGATCCGCGAGCTCCGGATACTTGCGGGCGAGCCGCCCCATCAGTGAGACCGAATCCTCGATACGTTTGCGCGGAACGATCCTGGTAGGCTGCACGATCAGGATATCCTCATCGGTGAAGCCGAAATCGCGGCGAAACTTGCGATTGTAGTCGTCGGGGACTACCGGATGCTCGAAGTCTTCGCAGTTCGGTACGATGTGGGGACTCACCCGTTTGAGGGACTGGAGAATGTGCGCCGCGTAGGAAGAGATCACCACGTGCTCGAGACCAAGATCGACGGGGGGCATGATCTTCGTGAGGAGCGTTTCGATGCGGCTGTTGGAAAAACGGCTTCGTTCCCACCAGAAGTCGTGATGATGGAAGATCGTCGCGACCCGTTGCGTCGTTGCAACGTAGTACATCGCGACACCCCCGAGAATCGTCATCGGCATCGCGTTGGTGTTCTGACCGATAAGAACGTCCAGCCGCGCATCCTTGACGATCTCGTACACCTCTTCTCCCAGCTCCCGCCCGCGGGTCTCGATCTGCTCGACCAGTTGCCGGAGTTCGAGAGGGGTCGGGTGGTACGGTCGACGGCTCATGTGGGGAAACACGTTGTGTTCCACCTTCCGCTGGAAATCGCTGTCGAACCGAAGATCCGGAAGGAGAAACTGCCGCCCTTCAGGAATTCGCGAGAGCGGTTGCGGATAGTACCCGGCGATCGTGAATACCGTATGTCCCAGGCTCGTCAGAATATCGATCCACTTGTCGACCTCGAGAGAGACACCGTCTACACCGCCAAGCTTTCCGCTGACGATCCCGATCCTGAAGGACTCTCCGTTTCCCTCACGTTCAATGTGATGCGTTCTCATCCGTCCCCCTCACCTGTTGTGTTCGTTCATACCGATGAAACGATACCGGATCGTCTTGACTGTTGCAGCAACCACGATCACACCCCACATGGCGAAGGTGGTAAAAGGGAACCAGTCGCCCCAACGAAGGTATCGTGTCCCGTTGACAGAGCCGGCAGCCCTCCCGCCGGTGGAGGCGTCGCCCCCTGTGGCTCCGGAACGGCCTTGACCGACCGCATCCCTCCGGTCCACGGACACATCGGCGATCAGGTACTGCTCCGAATACTGCGGTACCATTGCCACGATCCGCCCCTGCCGATCGATGTGACTTGTAACACCGCTCGCCGTCGCTCGAACCATCGGCATCCCCAACTCCACGGTGCGAAACAGTGCCGCCGCGAAGTGCTTCTGCGCTGCCTGTTCCCGGAGCGACCAGTAGTCGTTGGTCAGATTGACGATCACTTCCATCCCCTCCAGGGCAAACCGCCGTACCACACCAGGGAACACGTCCTCGAAACAGATCGGCGTCGCGAAAGCGAACTCGGGGTGGTGGAAGATCGTGTACTCCTCTCCGGGTGTCCAGAAGGTAATATCAACGCTCATCAGGAGATCGTACACCCAGGGTAGCTGCTCCCGGTACGGAAAGTGTTCGGTAAACGGGACGAGCTTGATCTTGTGATACGTCTCGCGACGTTCCCCCGCCTCCGAAAAGAGTACCGCGGCGTTGTAGTTGTGCCGCTCGATTTCGGTACCGGAGTCGTCGAGGACCCGCCGATAATCATCGTTCCCGGTAAGGAGCCAGGGGTCAACGGAATCGAGGTATTCATTGAACTCCTGCACCAGTTGTGCAAGGGAGTACAGTCGGGGATCCTCTTCCGACCACCGGCGGATGTTCGGAACAAATGCGGTCTCCGACCAGGCGACCAGATCGGGATCGTACGCGAGGGCTTCGTCGGTCAGTCGCTTCAGGGAATTAAAGGTCCTCCGGTAATCGTGTTTTCGGGGATCACTGTTCTGTTGAATCAGGGCGATACGAACCGTATCTTCCGACGGGGTGTCGGAAAGTACGATCGTCCCGTAGAGAACGTTCACCCCGAATACGGTCACTGCAGCGAGCATCCAGGGTATTCCGGATCGCCACACGTACCGTCTCCCCCTTCGTCGGACACGACGATGATGCATCTTGTCAAACCGGTGAAGAATACCCTCGGCGAGGAGGGCGTTCACCAGAAGAACCACGAAACTCACCAACCACACACCGCCGAACCGGGCGCCCTGGATAACAACCGGGTTGCGGTACTGACTGTGTGCCGCAAGCAGCCAGGGGTATCCGAGAAACCCGGAGCTGCGGGCCAGTTCGAAAAAGGTCCAGGAAAGGGGCAACACCAGAGCCCGGGCGCCGATCAAGACGCGGTGGACCGCGCCGTCGCTCCGTCGGAGGGCGCGGTCCACAAGAACGAGGGACCCCACCGCGACGGGCATGTAGAGGAGATAGAACCCGAAAAAGATTACTCCCACCGCCTGGAGGCTGATCAGGTTGAACGTGCCAAGCCAGTAGTTCCCGATCAGCGTAAAGAGTACGCCGTAGAGTACACCGTACCACACCGCCCGGATTGCACGTCCCCGGGACACCAGGCTGCGGATAAGCGCGAAGAGGGGAACCATACCGAACCAGCCGAGAACAGCGATCCCATCGACGTTCAGAAACGATGGATAAGCAAGAGCCGAGATCACTACGGACACAAGCATCACCGCAGGGGCAACGCGTTCGATACCGGTGCTGTGACGAACTCCTGGTGTATGCCGTCCGCCGGACACCGCCCGAATCCAGATGTAGAGGTCGGCCAGCAGAAACGGGCCGTACCGTCCCGCTACGAGGATCCGCTCCGTCCGGGTGTCCGGAGCGAGCTGGATCGTACCACCTCCCGCCACGAAACGCTGGACGTAGTCCATGTTTGCATTTGCGGCGTAGACATACGCGAACAGAAAGAGAAAGAGGCCGAAAAAGAAGAGCGCTTCCGCTGCACGCAGCATCTGACTGCGTGACGTGGGGATATCTCTCAACGCATCACTCCCGAGGTGCAGGGCCCAGACGAAGTGCAGTGCGATCAGAGACAGAAGTGTACCGTCCCCGAGGCCGATCGGCAGGATCGAGTGAGCAGGCAGAAAGGTCACTACCGTCCCCGTCAGAGACGCCGCCAGAAGAACGATCGGTGGGAGTAAATCCCGCGGGTATTCCGTATTCCACCGCATCTCTCTATACTACCCGGACATTTGATCCGGAGACCACCGTTGAGGGAAGAACGAAGGCAACGTCGGCGACATCGCAGGGATAAACGACGGGAGCGACGCAGGATACGGGCGAATCCGTACCTGTTCAGCTTCCTGGGCACGATCGTGCGGTGGGCCCTCGTGTCGATTTTTAACGTACATACCGAGGGACTCGATGTACTGCACAAACAGCGGGGAGCTTTTCTCCTCGTCGGTAACCACAGTGCGGTGATCGATCCGTTTCTCGTCGGGTGTTTCGCCAACCGTCCGATCCATTTCGTCGCGGCGGATTCCCAATTTCGCTCCCGGTTTGTGTCCATTCTCTTCAACCTCGTCGGGGTGATCCCGAAGACGAAAGTGCTTGCGGACCTGGATACGGTCAAAAAGATCGTGACGGTCAAACAGACGGGTGGAGTAATTGGACTGTTCCCGGAAGGTCAGAACGGTTGGGACGGCCACAGCCTGCCGATTATCAAGGCCACCGACAAGCTGGTTAAATCGTTGAAGATCCCCGTCATCGCGGTGCAGATCCGCGGGGCGTATCTCTCGTGGCCGCGATGGGCGCGACGTATCCGGCGAGGGAAGATAACCCTCTATTTCAAAAAAATACTCGAACCGGCGGACCTGCGTTCCATGTCCGCAACGGAGGTGGGTTCGGTACTCGAAGATGCCCTGGCCTTCGATGCGTTCGAGTATCAGCGCTTCGCACAGACCCGGTTCAGAGGTCCTCGCCGCGCCGAGTATCTCGAGCGCGCGCTCTTCGTGTGCCCCGAATGCAAACGGGTCGATACCCTGCACTCTCGGGGACAGCGTCTTTCGTGCACCGTCTGCGGCTATACCGTCCGGATGAACAACCGGGGATTCTTCGAGCCCCGTGGAGGTTCCCTCTATTTCGAGACGATCAGGGATTGGAATCTCTGGCAGATCGACGAGTATCACCGCTACATCGACCGGTTTCTTGATGCCTCCACGGACGACGCGACAGGGGGGACGGAACAGATCATCGCCGAAGGGGCGATTACGATCGAGGAAGGATACAAGACGCAACCGTTGACCCTCCTCGGCACGGGGCCGATGACGCTCTATCGGGATCGTATCGAGGTCGTTCCCGACGCGGGGGGACCCCTCGTCTTCGGTATACGCGCCGTTGAAGGAATCAACGTTCAGAACAACGAGCACCTCGAGTTCTACGTCAACGATACCCTCTATCGCATCAGCGCCGTGAACCCCCGGGGGAACACCTACAAGTGGGATCTGGCGGTACGGTATCTTCAACGGCGATTGTCATCGGGGTAGAAGGGTGATGCCGAACGGTCAGGCACCGCCCGGTCACCGCCGGGCGTTAGCCGTCACCGCCGGGCGGTAATCGTCCCCGTACCGGCGCCGCGACAACGGTTCGGTGACGCCCCCGCGCCCCGGCACCGCCCCGGCCCTGTAAAAATCGCCGGTCCACTTGACCCTCCAGCGCCGGCTGTGCTACACATAGTGCTCCCGAACGAATTGCAGGAGAAACAGAGTGGCGAAACCGAAAAAAGGCAATCTGGTCCGTGTCCGCCTCAAGAGTTCCGAGAGCGGGTACTGTTATTATACGGTGAAGAACAAGCGCAATACTCCCAACAAGATGGAGTTCATGAAGTACGATCCGTTTGTTCGCAAACACGTCCTGTTCAAGGAATCGGGCAAGGTCTGAGCGGAGGAGTACGTACAATGAGTCGTAAATGTTCCATCTCCGGCAAAAAGCCGATGGCGGGAAACAATGTTTCCCACGCACACAACAAGACGCGCCGCTGGCAGCGGCCTAACATTCAGACAAAGCGTCTCTACGTACCGGAACTGAACCGTTTCGTACGTCTCAAGGTCAGCACCCGGGCGCTCCGGACGATCAGTAAGATCGGCCTGATGCCGTACCTTCGGAAAGAGGGTCTGCAACTCAAAGACGTCGTCTGAATCCTGTGACGGTGCCTCGACAGGGGTGGCCGTTCTATCGATTGTCAGAGAAGCCACCGAAGGCGTACGCCGGTCGGTGGCTTTTTTGTGCCTGAAGGCGCGTGCACACCCCGATTCCCGCTCACGTCCGGATCCCCACCGTGGAGCTGTGCTCCTTCGTGACGTTGCGCTCCTTCGCGCATCTTTTCTCATCGCCGATCCCCGGAGACCGGTAGAACAGAATTCGCGTATGATAATATGCATGGATAGAAGAGGTGATCGATGAAAAACAGAACCATAACGATCGTCGGAATCGTCGTGTTCGTGGTCTTCATGTCCGGATGCGCCGGCACCCCGGACCCCGCCCCCGAACCGGAACGGTCCGCGCCGGAAACAGCCGAAGAAACCACCGATGATTCTCCCGAAGCTGAGGAAGAGGAATCGCAGTCCGCCGCGATCGAAGAATCCCCTTCCGTCGATACCGCTGAGGCGGCACCGCTGAACGAAACGGAGTCGGCGATCACCCTGCGAGCCGGCACCGGGTCATTTTCTCCGGAGCACACGGACGCCCAGCGGTTCTTCATTGACGGAGCGGCGAATCAGCCGATCACCTCGTGGTCCTTCGTCGTGTCCGACGAGGACGGCACCGTTGTTACCGAAGAAGGCGCAGCGGGAACACCGCCGGAAGTCGTTGAACGGGATGGAACGACCGACGACGGAACCGCTCCGGAAG
>JBKHFT010000052.1:0-18293 GCA_046540055.1 Alkalispirochaeta sp. | reverse complement strand
GGTATCGGCGGCCGCGCCCGAGACTGCGAAGCCTGCGCCTCGCCTCTCTCGTTATGCCCGCCGAGACGCCTCTCCCGCAGCGGCGAGAACCGCTGGAGCTGCTGATTTTCGGTGGTCGATCCGACGATTCCTGATTATTTTACTCCAACAATTTGTGGAGGAATACTATGACAGGACGGTCGATACTGTTTGGTTTGCTGCTTGTTGTTGTGCCTGGTTTCGTGTGGGCGATCCGCCCCGTCGACCCCGTCGATACCGGTGCCGTCGGAGCTTCCCGGAGTGTGATGATCGTATCCGAATGGAGCCGATACAAGGAACGGCTGATCGAGGCGGTTCTCGACGAACTCGACGACGGAAGCACGGCGCTCTATGTGCGCAGTTTCGATGATCTGCCGCAGATACAGGCGAACGACCACGATGCGGTGATCGTGATCAACGCGGGAGTGGGGAGCGAGGTACGCGCTCCGGTGGTGGAATGGCTCGGCACCCAGGGGGGAAGCGAAAATATCGTGGTCCTTACCACCCAGATCTATGACTGGACGCCCCGGATCGAGGTCGACTCGGTGACATCCGCCTCGCAGAACCGGAACATTCCCGACGTCAGCAGAGATCTTGCCCGACAGGCGCGCTCCTACTTCTGACCGCAATCTCCGCTACTCAGCATCTGACAACCGCGGCGTTTCCGGGTATACTGCGTGCATGCGACTATCCTGGGACGCCGTTCGGGACGAGATCATCGGCAGGAACGCGACGATTCTGACTCCCTACGGAGAGCGGTTTCTGACGTATGCGGACTACACCGCCTCCGGCAGGGGGCTCTACTTCATCGAGAAGTACCTTCAGTACCTGCTCGAACAGTACGCAAACACCCATACCGAAGACGACTCGACGGGGCGCCTCACCAGCGGCCGCCTCGCGGCGGCACAAGGGCTGATCAAGGAACGACTGAACGCGGGAGATGACTACTATCTGATCAGTACCGGCTCGGGGGCGACGTCGGCGATTCTCCGGCTCCAGCAGATTCTCGGAATTTACATCCCGCCGGTCACGAGGGAACGCCTGGGGCTCTCCCGGAGTGACGGAACACCTCCGGAGGAGTTGAAATCGTATCCCGTGGTGTTTGTGGGACCCTACGAACACCATTCAAACGAGATCTCCTGGAGAGAGGGGCTTGCGGAGGTGGTCGAAGTGGATCTTGGACCCGACGGTGCCCTGAGTCTCGACGATCTTGAGGCGAAGCTCTCCGATCCGCGATGGAAGGGACGGGAGAAGATCGGCTCCTTCTCCGCCGCGTCAAACGTGACGGGGATCGGAACCGATGTGTACGCCGTAGCGCGGACGCTGCACCGCCACGGGGCGCGAGCGTTCTTCGACTACTCCGCGGCGGCCCCCTACGTCAGGATAGATCTGTCCCCCGACGAAGAAAACTATCTCGACGGCGTGTTTTTCTCGCCCCACAAGTATCTCGGGGGCCCCGGCGCGGGGGGTATCCTGGTGATACACAAATCGGTCTATCGTCGCGATCTGCCGCCGACGGTCTCCGGGGGTGGTACGGTCCGGTTCGTCAGCGCCGAGCGGCAGGAGTACCTCGAGAACGTGGAAGCCCGGGAACAGGCGGGCACCCCCGGTATCCTCCAGACGATTCGTGCCGCTCTTGCCCTCGATCTGCAGCACGATCTCGGTATCGATGCGATCGCCGAACGGGAAGGAGCGTTCCTCAGTCGCGTATATCGGCGTTTCGCCGAGGTCTCCGGGATAGAACCGATCGTTCCGGAATCCCCGGGAGAGCGCCTGGCGATCTTCTCCTTCAACATCAGGTACCGTGACGCGTACCTCCACCCTCGCTTCGTCGTCCGCCTTCTCAACGATCTCTTCGGGATTCAGTCCCGGGCGGGGTGCTCCTGTGCCGGCCCCTACGGGCACCGCCTGCTGGGAATCGATCCGGTGACATCCGACGAGTATTACCGGCTGATCCACGAGGGGCGGGAGGGGATCAAACCGGGATGGGTGCGGCTGAACTTTCACTACCTGATGACCGATGACGAGTTCGAGTTCCTCTGCGACGCCATCGAGTTCGTCGCACGCCACGGCCGGTTCTTCCTGCAGGAGTACCGCTTCGACCCGGTCGGGGGAGCCTGGACGCATCGCGACGAGGCCGACGAAGTAGACGGATTCGGGATCGGCGAAGCGCTCCTTCACCGGACGGGCGGCAACGACGACCCTGACACGCTCCTCGTCGATACGGGACGGGGCCGGTCGATCGACACCATGGCGGTTCAGAGACGGTACCTGGACGAGGCGATGGAGCGGGCGTATCAACTTGCCGCGACGTTCCACGAAGACGAGCTCAAGGAAACGGACCGGAGATTTATCCCGTTCTGGTATATCGAGATGGAGACAACACGATGAAACGAGCAGTTGTAATTGGTAGCGGCTTCGGCGGCATCTCCGCGGCAGCGTTCCTCGCCCGGGACGGCTTCGATGTAACCGTCCTCGAAAAGAACGCCTGGGTCGGCGGTCGTGCGCGGAGCCTTGAGGAGCAGGGGTATCGCTTCGACATGGGACCGAGCTGGTACTGGATGCCCGAGGAGCACGATCGCTGGTTTACGCAGTTTGGTGTTCGCCGGGAGGATTATTACCGGATTCACCGGGTCGATCCGGCATACCGCGCGTACTTCGGAGAATCCACCCCGGGAGAAACGGAAACGGTGGTGGATATGCCCGCGGATATTACCGAAGCGAGGAAGGTTTTCGAACGGTACCAGGCCGGCGGTGCCGGGAACCTGGATCGCTACCTCGCCGACTGTCGCCGCAAGTACGAGTTCGCGATGGGGGAGTTCATCTACAAGAACTTCTACTCCATCACCGACTTCATCAACGGTGCGGCGATCAGGAATCTGCCGCTCCTCAATATCACCCGCAGTTACGGCGGGCGGGTGAAACAGTTTTTCCGCCATCCCTATCTCCGGAAGATGCTCGAGTTTCCCGTCGTCTTTCTCGGAAGCGATCCGCGATCCACTCCGGCGATGTATACCCTGATGAACCATATCGATTTCAACCTCGGGACGTGGTATCCCGACGGCGGATTCACGACGGTGGTGAAGGCGATGCAACAGGTCGCCGAAGGAAACGGCGCACGCTTCCTCTTCGGGCACGAAGTTACCGCAACGACGATCACCAACGCCTCGGTGCGCTCCGTCGTTGCCCGCACCGATGCCGGCGAGGAGGTCTCTTTTCCGGCGGATGTGGTGGTCGCGAACGCCGATTATCCCTGGGTGGAGACGCACCTCCTTCCCGAAGAGTATCGCTCGATAGCCCCCCCGCGATGGGATCGCGCCAAACTCGCCCCGGCGGTTCTGAACTTTTACCTCGGTTTCGATCGCAAGCTCGACGAGTTCGCACACCATACGTTCTTCTTCGACGCCGACTGGGACGACCACTTTGATGCGGTCTACACCAATCCCCGATGGATCGATCGTCCCCTCTTCTATCTCCACGTCCCCTCCCGCACCGATCGGTCATGCGCACCCGAGACGGGGGAAGCGGTGTTTCTCCTCGTGCCGATCGCCCCGGGTCTGGAAGACACCCCGGAGCGCCGGGCATACTACCTCGAGCACGCCCTCGACCGGATCCGCGACCGAACGGGGCAGGATCTCCGGGAGAATCTGGTCTACAAGGCGGAGATGTCGATCAACGACTTTGTACGCGATTATAACGCGTACAAGGGAAACGGGTTCGGCCTGGGGCATACCCTCTTCCAGACCGCGTGGTTTCGTATCCCCAACAAGTCAAAGAAGCTTCGCAATCTCTACTACGCAGGTCAGTTTACCGTGCCCGGTACGGGAACAACGATGAGTATGATCAGCGGTGAGGTCGCGGCGATGCGCATCAGGAAGGAGGGCGCAGCGTGAGCTGGTTCGGGAAACTGCTTGGCGGTACCGTCGGACTCTTCATCGGCGGGCCTCTCGGGGCGATCGCCGGCGGTGCGATCGGCCACCACCTCTTCGACAAGGAAGGTCCCGGCGCCGGCGACTTCCGCCGCGGAGCGGGCTCCTTCGGTGGAGGAGCGACCACGGGCGCGCGGAGCGGTCCCTTCGGCGGAACCGCTCCCTTCGAACAGCGCCGCTCGTCCGTCGAGGAGCGGAAGGCGGCGTACTTTCTCGCCCTCTTCTCCCTCCTTGGAAAACTGGCGAAGGCGGACGGTCGTGTCACCCGGGAAGAGGGAGAGATGGTCGTATCCTTCCTGGACCGGATGGGCGTTCGTGGCGAGGAACGACAGTTCGCGATCCGCGTGTTCAACGAGGCGAAAGACTCACCCTACAGTGCCGAGGAGTTCGCCGGGCAGTTTGCGGCGATGACGGCGATGCAGCGGGATCTCCGTTCGAGTATGGTGGACATGCTCTTCCAGATCGCCCTCGCCGACGGCGAGTTCCACCCGCAGGAAGAGCGGATGATCTCCTCGATTGCGGGAATTCTCGGGATCTCCGCCGGAGAGTACAACGCGTTTCGCGCGCGCTACGTGGAGACCACCGATCACGCGTACTCCGTCCTCGGGCTGACCCGGGACGCCGACGACGAAACGGTGAAGAGCACCTACCGACGTCTGGTGCAGGAGTACCACCCGGACCGAATCATATCCCAGGGGATGCCGGAAGAGTTCGTGGAGTACGCGACAAAACGGTTCCAGGAGGTGCAGACCGCCTGGGACCAGATCCGGAAGGAGCGGGGCCTCTAGAATCGGATGCGCGTTGCCGCCGCGCGCCGGCTGTTCAGAAACCGGTAACGATCACGCCCTCTTTCCTGATCGTCAGCGCTTTGGTGGCGTGGTCGCCGAAGGCGCGATCCATCACGTGGCGGTATTCATCGTAGAGCACCTCCGGAACTACCGCCAGAATCGTTCCCGCGAAACCGCCTCCGTGAACGCGGCACGCTCCGGTCGCTCCGCGCTCCCGGAAATATTCCCTCGTCAAGGTAAGACCGAGGGCAAGGGACTGTTCCCGACCATCACCGCCGGGGAATACGTTCTGCAGCATCGTCCAGCTGGAGTCGCCGCTCTCGTTCATCATCGTCAGAACACGGTCGTCGTGGCGGGTGTTTACCGCATCGATCAGGGATAGCACCCGTTCCTGCTCGTCGAAGAAGTGAAACGCCCGGAGCACCGCCCGGTCGCCCACCCGATCCCGGAGGAAGCTCAGGTTTCCCAGGAGTTTCTTCTTCGACGTCTCCGCCAGGGTCGTTACCCCCAACTCCCGGGCGATTCCGCCCATCTCCCGGGGCACCGCCGCGTATCGGTCGGTAAGGTCCGCGTGGCTACCGCCGGTGTCGACGATCGCGAGCTGGTATCCGCTCCGCCGAAAATCGAGATCGATCGAGTGGTACCGTACCTCTTCGGGGTCGGCGAAGTCGATCGCAACCGCTCCGCCGAGAGAGACTGCAAGCTGGTCCATAAGGCCGCTCGGTTTGCCCATAAACTCGTTTTCCGCGTATTTTCCGATCCGGGCGCGCTCGATCGGTGGTATCTCTTCGCCGCTCAGTGCTTCGTGGACCCCTGCAAGGGAAAGCTCCAGCGCCGCCGAGGAGCTGAGACCGCTTCCGGGGAGGACTCGACTGTCGATCACGGCGTTGTACGCAGGTGCCTTATAGTCGGAACGACGGAGACCTTCCGCGACCCCCCGCATCAGACGGGTGGTATCATCCGCATCGTCCGGGAGAGAACGGGACGGATCGTCGACGAAGGTGCGTTCCCACCCGAGGGAGTGCAGGCGCGAGATACCGTCCCGGGAGGGTCCGGCGAGGACGATCGTGTCCATATCGATCGCGGCGGCGACGACGCGTCCGTTGTTGTGGTCGGTGTGGTTCCCGATGATCTCGCTCCGTCCGGGAGCGCTTACAAGAACCGTCGGATGCGAATCAAACTCGCCGGAGAACAGCTCCTCGACACGCTCGAGACGGTAGGAACCGTCGTGAACGATCTGCAGGAACTCGGAACGACGGACACGCATAACTCCTCCTGTCGACGATCCGTGGTGATCGGTTACTCTTCCGTCGCGGGAGGGGCGCTCCCGTCGTCGGGATCCCCGATGTCGCCGAGAAGCAACGCCCGCTCTTCCTCGATCCGGTCGAGAAGTTTCGCCGCAAGGACCTGGGGCCATTCCGGCAACTCGTCGGCGTTCTCGCCGTCGTACTGTTCGAGGAGTTCCTCGAACAGTACTTCTGCGGTATCGTAGTCGTCCTGTTTGTAGGCGATATAGGCTATCTCGTATTCCGCTTCGATAATACTCCCCGGATCGTCGGGGTTTCTGCGGATAAACTCGTCGTAATACCGGAGGGCTTGCTCGTAATTCCTCCGATCGACCTCTTCCTGAGCGCGCTGAAACATCTGCGCCTTACTCAAGCCCTCGGGGATCTCTTCAGGAGTCGACTGACAGGAAGCGAGGAGCAACAACGCTCCGAGAAAAACGGAAATGATCGTCGGTTGGAGAAAACGTTTCACAACCGGCAAGGTACCACGTTTGCACCGCCCGTTCAAGCCGGATATACTCGCCGCCATGGTCGCAACAATCGTTAATGCTCTCGCCGTCATCATCGGCACCCTCATCGGCCGCGTTTCGGGAAAGCGCATCGGGACGCAATTCCGGCATACCGTGTTCTCCGGCGTCGGTGTCGCGTCGCTCCTCATCGGTATCTCGATGGCGCTCCAGTCACAGCGCATCCTCTACATGGTGCTTTCCCTGGTGATCGGCGGGATCATCGGTGCAGCACTCGGGGTTGAAGATCGCATCTACGCCTTCGGTGAGTGGTTGAAGGCGCGGTTCCACGTCGATCCCGACGATACCGCCCGGGTCTCGGCACCAGCCGAAGGGGGTGACGAGACGTCGCGGCACGGGTTCGCCGAGGGCTTTCTCGTCGCCTCCGTCCTCTTCTGTGTCGGGGCGCTGTCGATTATCGGATCGTTCCAGGCCGGAGTGGACGGTGACTACACGTTAATCTTTACCAAGTCGGTGATGGACGGATTCATGGCGATCCTTCTCACCACCGCCTATGGCATCGGGGTCGGATTCTCGGCGATCGCGATCATCGCGTACCAGGGAGGGCTGACGCTCCTCGCCGGAGTACTGGCTCCCTTCGTAAACGCCCTGATGATCAGCGAGATCTCCGGCGTCGGGGGGGCGATGGTGGTGATGATCGGCATCAACCTCCTCGACCTCCGCAAGATCAAGACCGGAGATTTCCTGCCGGCCCTCGTGATCGTGATCGCCCTCGTTCTCGCAGACCCCTTCTTCCAGCGCCTCGCGTTCTGAAGCCGGTCCTACTCGTTCCAGCGCAGCAGACCCGGTACGAAGGGATGGACCAGCTCGGGATGGTTCGGAACCACCCGGACCGCGTATCCCTGACGCCCCGCGTTCTCGCAGCGCACCTTTGCACGATACACGTGCCCCTTCGCATCGGTGCCCGTCGCTTTCATCTCCGTCAGGCGCGGAGAGACGAGGACGCCGTCGGCGTTGATCCGCCCGGTGTAGAGCTGTACCGTCACCTCGGAAGGCTCGATCTCGCCGAGACTCAACCGGCACTCCACCGAGAGGTTCTCACCAACCTTCAGATTGCGACCGGTTCCTCCGGTGATATCGAACACGGCGATATCGCCCCAGGCGTGACGGATCCGGTCGACGTAGGAGGCGAGATGCCGGGGGATCTCGTACCCGCTCCTGATGATCCGCTCCGCGTTCTTCAACGCCGGAAGGTAGAAGTTCTCGGAGTACTCTGTGAGCATCCGGCTTGTCGAGAAGAGGCCGCCGAGTTTCTGCATCGACGCCTTCATCTTGCGGATCCACTCCCGGGGGAGTCCGTCACGACCGCGGTCGTAGTAGGTCGGAATAATCTCCCGTTCCAGAAGGTCGTAGAGGAGTTTGCTCTCGATCTCGTCCTGCATCTCCTCGTCGGCGTACTCCTCGCCGGCACCGATCGCGTACCCCACCTCGGGGTCGTACCCTTCCGCCCACCAACCGTCGAGGATTGAACAGTTGAGCACCCCGTTGATTGCCGCTTTCATGCCGCTGGTGCCGCTCGCCTCCATCGGGCGTCGGGGGGTATTCAGCCAGATATCGCTCCCGCTGACGAGGTACTTGGCGATCTCGAGATCGTAATTCTCGAGAAAGACGATCTTGCTGCGGATCTCCGGGTCGCTCGCGTAGTGAACGATATCCTTGATCAGATTCTTCCCGGGGATGTCGTGGGGATGCGCTTTTCCGGCGAAGATGATCTGTACCGGATGGTTGGGGTTGGTCAGCAATCGCCGCAGCCGCTCCGGATCGCGGAAGAGAAGGGTTGCCCGCTTGTACGTCGCGAATCGTCGGGCGAAGCTGATCGTAAAGGTATACGGTGAGAGGACCTCGTCGGCGTAGACCACCTTCGCATGGCTCGCCCCGCGGCGGGTGAGTTGTTTCTTCAGGCGATCACGGGCAAAGGAGACGAGCTTGTCCTTCCTGATCTCGTGGGTCCGCCAGATCTCCTCGTCGGAGATGCGGTCCATCCGATCCCAGATCCCGATGTACGTCGGCTCCTCGTCGAAACGAGGGCCAAAGTAGCGGTCCAGGAGATCTTTCATCTCCGGGCTCAGGAAGCTGCGGGAGTGGACACCGTTTGTGATGTGGGTGATCGGAACCTCCTCCTCGGGAAGCTCAGGCCAGATCTCTTTCCACATCGTCCGGGATACAACGCCGTGGAGTTCACTCACCCCGTTGTTGTAGGCACTCAGGCGGATCGCCAGAACGGTCATGCAGAACGGCTCCTGATGGTCCGCGGGATTCTCCCGGCCGAGAGCGATAAACTCCTCCCAGGTAAAGCCGGTACCGTCGGTGATCGTATGGAAGTACTTCTGCATCATGTCGATACCGAACCGCTCGTTCCCGGCGGGCACAGGGGTGTGGGTGGTGAAGATGTTCGTCGGCCACAGCGCCTGGATCGCCTCCTGTCGGGTAAGACCGTCGCGGTTGATGTACTCCCGGATCCGCTCGATCCCGAGGAACGCCGAATGTCCCTCGTTCATGTGGGTTACCACCGCGTTGATCCCGATCGCCCGGAGCGCCCGGATCCCGCCGATCCCGAGAAGGATCTCCTGTTTCATCCGCATCTCCCGGTCTCCTCCGTAGAGGGTCGCGGTGATGCGGCGGTCCTGCTCGCTGTTCTCTTCCACGTTCGCGTCAAGGAGGTAGAGGGAGATGCGACCGACCCGTACTTCCCACACCCGGGCGGTGACGATCGAGTTGGGGAGGGCGATCGTGATCTTGATCTCGTTCCCGCCGCGGTCGAGAACGCGTCGGACCGGCATGTTGTACCAGTCGTTCTCGGGATAGCTCTCCTGCTGGAAGCCGTCGGCGTTGAGGTACTGCCGGAAGTATCCCTGCTGGTAGAGCAACCCCACCCCGACAAGGGGCAGCCCGAGGTCGCTGGCGGATTTCATGTGGTCCCCCGAAAGCACCCCGAGGCCCCCGGAATAGATCGGCAGGCTCACGTCGAGGCCGTACTCCATCGAGAAATAGGCGATCACGTTCTTGTGGCTTCCCCGGTACCACGTCTCCTTCCCGGAGGTGTACCGCCGGAACCGCTCGTTCACCCGCTTCAGGGCCGCAAGGTACGAGTCGTCCTTCGCGAGCTTCTCGAACCGCTCCTGCGGCACCATTCCGAGCATCCGCACCGGGTTCTGCCCGCTTCGCGTCCAGGCGTCGAAGTCGAGACGTGTAAAGAGCGTCAGGGCGTCGTCGTTCCAGCTGAGCCATACGTTGCGGGCGATATCCTCCAGCGGCTTCAGTGCTTTCGGAATCCGGGGTGTTACGTTGAATTCAAGGTATTTCATCGGATTTTCCTTCGGAACTTGCGTTCCCGGTAGTGTTTATATCGGATCCCGGCGGATTGTTTCCGGGATCCGATCGACTGTCGTTCCGTGGTGTATCAGCGCGTCCACCGCTCGGGGTGTTCGTCGACGATCGGGATAAATGTCGTTGCTTCACCGCACTGGGGAAGCGCGTCGATCGCGGTGAGCGCCTCCCGGAGCGCCCCTTCCCGACAGACGTGGGTGGTGATGACTACGGGGATCAGCTCGTTCTGCAGCGCCTCCTCATTCTGGATCAGACTTGCGATGCTGATATCGTTTGCTCCGAGAATCGAGGCGATACTCGCAAGCACCCCCGGACGGTCCTGCGCCATGATCCTGAGATAGTACCGGCTGGAGGTCTCGCCGGAGGATACCTGCGGGGGACCGCCGTTTCGGTCCGGCCAGTAACCGGTAAAGGCGAAGTTCGACGGCAGGGTTCCCATGCCGATCGCCAGGAGGTCCGCGACGACGGCGCTGGCGGTTGGGTCACCCCCGGCGCCGCGGCCGTAGTAGAGGGTGTGCCCGGTACGATGACCGTAGACGCTGACCGCGTTGAAGGGTCCTGCGACCCACGCGAGGGGGTGTTCCTTCGAGATGAACGCCGGGCGTACCCATGTGGCGACACCGCCGTTGATGCGGTACGCCACCGCGAGGAGCTTTACCACGTATCCCAGCTCGAGGCCGAACGCCACATCCTGCGCCTGGAGGCTGTCGATCCCGGTTACCGGTATCGCGTCGAAGTCGACGTCGGTGCCGAAGGCGAGGCCCGTCATGATCGCCAGCTTGTGGGCGGAGTCGATCCCCTCCACATCGAGGCCGGGATCTGCCTCGGCGAGACCGGAGCCCTGTGCCTCCGCGAGCGCCTCGGTGTAGGTCTGCCCTTTCTCGATCATCTCCGTGAGAATGTAGTTGCACGTCCCGTTGACGATACCGTAGATCGCATCGATATGGTTCGCCAGGAGACCGTCGGTGATCGCGCGGATGATCGGAATACCTCCGGCGGAGCTCGCCTCGAATCCGATCGTCAGACCCCGTTCACGGGCGTAGGCGAAGAGCTCTTTCCCGTGATGGGCGAGGAGCGCCTTGTTCGCGGTGACTACGTGCTTTCCGGCGTCGAGGGCTTTCTTGATCAGTTCCCGGGGAAAATCGATCCCTCCGGTAAGCTCTATTACAACGTCCAGGTCGGGATCGGCGAGGACGGCATCGATATCGGTTGTGAAGAGTTCCTCCGGGAGACTGAGGCTTCGGGCGTGGTTGAAGGTCAGGCTGACGATCGCGACCAGTTCGATCGCGACACCGCTGCGCTCCACGAGGAGATCGCCTTCCTCAAGGAGGATCTCCGCCGTTGCGCCGCCTACCGTACCGCACCCGACAAGGGCAACGCGGAGGGTCTTGCGAGCTTTCATAGGCGGGAATGGTACGGATAGGCGGTGGCGTTGTCAACGCGTCGGCCTCCTGCTACGCTGTTCCCTCCGGGAGGGTTCATGGTGCCACGTCTGCGTTCCGACACCGTTGATGCGGACGCGTTACATTCGATGCTCGACGGCGACGGGCGGTTCGATCTCTTCGCCGACGACGCCGTCTCCGTCTCCGATACGGCGCCCTTCGTCCGCCCCGCGATCGTCTCCGGCACCCGTGTGGTGTGGGGGTTCCGGTACCGTACCGTGCTGCCCCGTCCGGGCGGGACGGATCTGCCCGTTCTCCGGGTGGTTGACGACGCAACACCGGCGGTATCCGGGAGGCGTGCCGGATCGGAGAGACACACCGGGGCGGCCGCGCCCGGCGGGGTAGAGCCGGTCACGGAGGTGGATCTGATCATGCTCGCACTCACAGCGGAGGGGCGTGCCGGCTCGTACCGGTGGTCCGAGATCGACGCTGTGGTCGGGCTGGTTGAGTCCGGGACCGGCGAGGAAGGGGTGCCCCGGACGATTCGGAACGCCCTCGATCCCGACCGCGACGTCCTCGAGGTACTCGCCCGGTATCGCCGCCTCCCGGCACCGCTCCGAGACGCTCTCGACGCCGGCGCGATCGATATCCGTACCGCCGAGGCGATCCCGGAAGAGCTCCTTTCCCGGTTACCTGCTCTGCTCGACGGTGTATCGAATTGCACCTTCAGCGAGCGACGACAGGCGATCCGGATCATCGTGGATCTCATTCGTCGCGGGGACCGGTCGCCGGACGATCTCCTCGCGTTTCTCCGGTCCGATCACGAGGGAGGGCTGCTGCCGGCACTTCGGCGGCTCAGGTATCCGGAGATCTCCCGCCTCGACGACGCGATCGCAAGCTTTCGCAACCGTTATACCCGCGGGACGGGGATCGTCGTCGCGTTTCCGGAACACTACGAGGGCGACCACCTGTCCGTCTCGTTCCGGATACGCTCATCGAGGGAGCTCGCGAACAGGATCGCGGCGCTCCGGCGAATGGAGGAGGGGGTCGATGAACTCCTGGGACTATTACTCTGAAACGATCGACCGGATCGTCTGGAGCGAAGGTACCGGACGCGGTCCCCTGCGGGATCGGGTGGAGAGGATGCTTCAGACCGAACCGCGCCTCCGGGGTATCGAATCCGTCGAGATCGACGGATTCGCCGATCTTCCCGAGGAGTATCTCTCGCCGCGGACGATCGTCGTCCGCCCCGAGCAACGGGGAGATCTGGGCCGGTGTCCCGGTACCCACGGGCACCTGTGCTGCAACTACATCACCCTGAACGTCTACCTCGGATGCACCCTCGGGTGTACCTATTGCATCATGCAGAGCTATCTGCGGAATCGCACACTCGAGGTGCATCTGCCGTCGTCGGACACCGTTTCGATGATCCGCCGGGTGGCGGAAGCCCACCCGGACCGGACGGTCCGCATCGGTACGGGGGAGGTCGGGGACAGTCTCCTCTACGATCCCCTCTTCGGAATATCCGGGGAGCTGATCGACGCGCTGTCGGATCTCCGGAACCTGAGGTTCGAGGTGAAGACAAAGACCGATTTCGTCGATCACCTTCCGGGTAATCCCGTTGCCGGCGGCAACGGGGACGTCCTGGTCGGACGCGACGAAGAGACGTTCCGCACCGACGCCCCCGAGGGTCCCCGAACTCCCCGGCGCAACACGGTCGTCTCCTTTTCCCTCAATCCGCCGGAGGTGGTAGCAGCCGAAGAGGGCGTGGCGGCGTCCCTCGACGAGCGCCTTGGCGCCGCGGAGCGCGCCGTTTCCCGGGGGTACCGCGTCGCCTTTCACTTCGACCCGATGATTCACATCCCCGACTGGGAGCGGGCATACCTTTCCGTTGTCGACCGCCTGGGGAGGTTCCGCGGGATAACACCGGAATGGGTGAGCCTCGGTACCCTCCGGTATCCGCCGTCCCTGAAAGCGATGATCGAGGAACGGGCCTACGCCCTCGACGAGTTCGTCCGGTCCGGAGACGGAAAGATGCGGTATCTTCAACCGATCAGGGCGCGGATGTACCGGACGGTAAAGCGGCGGCTTCGCGACGTGCTTCCCGAGACACCGGTGTACCTCTGTATGGAGAGTCCCGTGGTGTGGCGGGATATGCAGCGCGCCGCTCCCGGGGACGAACGTCCCCTCAGGGAGATCATGCAACCGGTGACGATCGGTGGAGAGCGAGCGGGAGGTATGAGATGAATCGAGGAACGGTACGGTTCGGGGCGGTCATTCCGCGGATCGTGGTGCTGCTGGTGTGCGCTCTTCAGCCGTTGCCGGGGCAGGAAGGTTCGTTGCTGGCGCCGCCGTTGCCGGGAACACCGGAACCTTTGGACACCCTCGCCGTCCGGGAGGTGCCGGTCGCGGAAACCGACGGGATTCCCCTGCGCATCGTCCGCTTCGGGCATGCCGGATCTCTCGATCGCCCGGAGGCGCTCAATCTCCCCGAGGAGGGGGGGCGGACGTTCGCTCCCTACGCGTTCGACTGGGTTCGCAGCAACGATCGTACGGTGGAGATTCGTGAGCGCGGCACCTTCGCCCGGATCGTGTCCCTCGCGCCGGAGGGGCAGGTGATCATCGTCTCTCCTGGGCAGATCGAGTTGCTTACGGGTACGGTACGATACACCAGACTCGAGGCGGGGGCACCGGAAACGGCGGTTACCGCCGGGGGTATCACGATCCGCGGGAGGGGCCGGGGCACGATCGAACGCGTTCCCGATGAACTTCGGGTCGATGTGACGGCGGGGCGCCTCGAGGTGTTTCGGGACGAGACGCTCCTTGGTATTCTCGGCGCGGGGCAGTCGGGACGATTTGTGGTTGATCCGGACCGTTCCTTCGACGACAACACGTTCGCCGACGGGGTCGACGGGTTACGAGGGCTCCTTTCGGATGCCCTCGTCGATCTTCGCGACGATGTTGTGACCGGAGAACACCTCGCGGCGATCTGGGAGGTAACGCGTCGCGTTGCCTCGGAGTACGCCGTACTCGAGATCCGGACCGATTCTTCGGTAGAGGCGCCGGACGTGATCCTTCGCGATATCGGAGAAGCGTTGCGCATTCTCGGTGCCCACCGGTTCGTTCCGCCCCCCGCGCGGGGGATGTAGGAGGCGGTTCAGCTTGCCGCCAACGATAACGGCTGTTCCGCCCCCTCCGCGGGGGACGTAGCAGTCCGCATCAGAAGATCGTGACGTCGTCTGCCGGCTTTTCAGTCGGTATCGGTTTTTTGATCCTCGAGAGGTACGCGCTCTCTTCCCGCTCGACCGGTGCCGCTTTCTGTCCACCGAAGCGTTTCAGGAGTACCCGGGAGGTCTTCGCGAAAAAAAAGATCTTCCGTGCGTCGGTCCCGCCGAGATCACGACTGGCGATCGGGATGTTTTCCGTCTCCAGGAACTGCAGGGCAAAGGTGATGTTGCTCTCCGGTATTCGCCCCTGTGCGGTGTTGAGAACGTGGCCACCGCCGAACACCTTCGCGACCAGATTTCGTTTCCGCGCTCCGCGTTTGAGGAGATCGTTGATCAGCAGCTCCATCGCGTACATCCCGTACCGTCCCGACTCGTCGATAAACGCGCTCTGCCGGTCGATCTCGCCGGGAAGCATGAAGTGGTTCAGTCCTCCCTGTTTGAGGGTCGGGTCGTAGAGCGCTACGGCGACACAGCTTCCCAGTACCGTGGAAATGATGATGTCTTCATCTGTGACGAAGTACTCGCCGGGATGGATCACCGCGACGTCGCGATCAAACTTCCTGTCATAGTGCCGATTCATAAAGAATTAAAAGAGGGTGACGTCACCGGCCTCGACGCCTGTTTCGACGTCGAACCCGACAAGGTCACCGGCATGCTGCTTGTGCGTGAAAATTGTAAATCGCTCGATAATCTCCCGGAGGCGATCGTTCTCGATCGTCCAGGAGTCGAGTTCCTGTCGCTCCAACTCCTCGGTATACCGCTCATCGATCGCGGTCTGCATCGATTCAAGATTCGACGTGAGAGACCGGATCTGATCGGCAAGGGACGCGAGCTGCCGTCCGTTCTCCTTGCTTGTCCGGAATACGCGAAGAAATCCGTCGGTGAAGAGGGAGAATCCTCCCACGACGCGTACAACGTTCTCTCGACTGTGGCTCAACGCGGTATATCTGGCGCGAATGGACGCACTGAAATCGTTGACGAACCGCGTTTCTGCGGCGAAATGCGCGTGGTGCCGGTCGATGATCGTGCTCGTTGACTTGATAAACTCCTGCGTCGACTCGAGGGAACGGTTGACATCCTCCTCGATCGTCCGGGTCAGTGCCGTCATCTGTTCAGCGCTGGTTCCCATCCGTCTGAGGACCTCCTGTTTGGCAACCTCGATACGGCTTGCGATGTCGATCGAACGAAACCGCGTTACCAGGGTTGTGAACGTTCGGAACCGCGCCTCGAGCTCTTCCACCTGGGCGGTGATCGCTCCCGATCGTCCCACCAGCGCCTCTTTCTTCTGGACGCTCCGTTGGAGGTCTTCGAGAAGGGTCTGAAGCATTCGTGACGCGTGCTGGAACCGTTCTTCCAGCGACATCCCCTCGTCGGTGTCGGTGTCGGTGTCGGTCCTCGAATCGGTGCCGATACTCCCGTCGCGGTCTGTCCGTCCGACACCGGTGTCGATGTTGTTTGCGAGAAACGATCTCTGTGCGGTTTGCAGCTCACCCAGCCGTTGTTCCGCCTCGGCGGTGAGTTCCAGAAAGGTCTCTACGCTACCGTCTATCTGCTCCGCTACGTCCTCGATCAATCGCGTTGCAAGGGCGGGAATCTTTCGGGAGAACGCGAGCTCGTCGAGAAGCGCCGTTGGGCCCTCGAGCTGATCCTCGGGTCGGATCGCGTTCAGGGAGAGGATGATATGGTCGATGGACTGACGAATCAGGTCCTGTAACTGGATCGCTTCCATCATCCCGTTCAGCGGTTCCTGTAACTCCATCGATTCTTCCCGGAGTTCCCGAAGGTCGGATACGGTGCGGCGCACCGCGCCCTCCAGCTCATGAAGCCCCGAGGCGATCCGGGTGCGCACGCCGGCGACGAGATCATCCTGAAACTGCCTGGCGTCGTTCAGTGAAGCTTCGAGGTTTCGGAAGTTCTCGATCAGATCGGCGCCTTTTCGGGAGATTTCTTCCGAAAGGGCGATCGTCCTGTTTGCCAGGCGTTTGAGCTCTTCGGTGATGTAGCTGAAGGCGCGACCGGCGTTGCCCGCCTTGAGGGCGACGGTCATCGCGTTGAGTGAGACAAGTTCCATATCCTCGCTGTCCTCACGGATCGCGGCGATTGCGGTGGAGATGCCTTCAAGCTGGTCGATCCCGTGCTGGAGCTGCGTGAAGAGTGCGTTGTCCCGTCGGGACATATCCTGGAATTGCTCCACGCTCTGTTCCATTTCGGTGCGGATCTGCTCAACCAGCGATGTGACCCGGATCCCGTCGGAACATCCTCCTTGACCGGATTCGGCCATGCACGCGATCGCGTCGCGGGACTGATCGAGGCTCTCCTTCATCTCTTTGACCAGGGCAGGAAGACTCTCGGCAAGTGCCATGAAAATGTCCGCGGTGCGTGTTTCGATCACCTTCAGGTGCTCGATCAACTGGTCGCGAAGATTGATCGGAATGGAGCTCATACGTACGCTAGATGATAGTCTTTTCCACAGGTCCCTGCAACCAAAAAAAGGGCTGCCATCAGGCAGCCCGTTAACACGTATCGATACGGTCTGATTACTTCTGGAACTGATCAACTTCGACGTTGAGTGCCTGCTCGGTTTCGATATCGAAGAGAATCGCCCGGGCCTGATCGGGAATGAGGCGGACCTCTTCACCGACGCTGGCCTTCGCCGTCGGCGGGATACGTGCGATGATCTGGTGACTGCCGGTGCTCACGTAGATGTGGATCTCCGCACCGAGGGGCTCGACGACCTCGATGTGGCTGACGATGCAGTCGCCGTCCTTCGCGTTCGGCGCGAACTCGAGGTCTTCCGGACGGGTGCCGAAGACGAGCTGCTTGCCGACGTACTCTTTTGCGATCTCCGCGAGTTTGCCTTCAAGGGCAAACTTGAAGTTCCCTTCGTCGGCGAGGAGCTTGCCGCCCTCTTCGACGATGGTGATCGTCATGAAGTTCATCGGAGGCGACCCGATAAAGCCGGCCACGAAGCGGTTGACCGGGCTGTTGTACAGCGTGAGGGGATCACCGATCTGCTGGATGATACCGTCCTTCATGACGACGATCTTGTCCCCCATCGTCATCGCTTCGACCTGGTCGTGGGTGACGTAGATCATCGTTGCCTGCAGGCGGTTGTGGAGACCGGAGATCTCGGCGCGCATCTGTACCCGAAGCTTCGCGTCGAGGTTGGAGAGGGGTTCATCGAAGAGGAACACTTTGGGGTGCCGGACGATCGCACGCCCGACGGCAACGCGCTGACGCTGTCCACCGGAGAGCTGCTTCGGTTTGCGGTCGAGGAGCGATTCGATGTCGAGAATCTTGGCAGCTTCGTTGACGCGCGCCTGGATATCGGACTTCTCGAACTTCCGGATCTTAAGACCGAACGCCATATTGTCGTAGACGGTCATGTGCGGATAGAGGGCGTAGTTCTGGAACACCATCGCGATGTCCCGATCCTTCGGCGGAATGTCGTTGACCCGCTTTTCGTCGATCATGAGATCGCCGCCGCTGATGTCCTCGAGACCCGCAACCATGCGAAGAGTGGTCGTCTTGCCACACCCGGACGGACCGACGAGTACCACAAACTCGCGATCCCTGATGCTGATGTTGGCGTCCTTCACGGCGTGAAAGCCGTTGTCGTACACCTTGTTGATGTTTTTCAACTCAACAGTTGCCATACGGTACCTCCATAAGAAGAGATTATTTTATTCCTGACCAGTGTAGGGGCACTTTTCCGATATGTCAACGAAGGGTTGGCATTTCGTACCGGTCTCAGTCGCCCCGCTGGCGGTACCACCGATTGACGAGTGCTGCGAGTTCGGCGGCGTCCG
>JBKHFT010000051.1:0-20602 GCA_046540055.1 Alkalispirochaeta sp. | reverse complement strand
CGAGACGCTCAAAGAGCTCTCCTCCGAGGGGCTGGAGCCGATCACCGGGTTGCCTGTGGATGACGACGGTGCCGTATCCGATCTGTACTGCCAGGGAATCGCGGTGAAAGCTCTCGCCGGCGGGGTGTGGAACCGGGTGCGCTCGAACCTCAAGATCGTTCTCACCAGCGGTGAGTTCTATAAAAGCTCAAATCGTGCCCAGTTCAACGACGCCTACAACGAACTCGAGAAGATCCCGCTGAAGGTCGATGATCTCGAGTCGAGACTTGCCCCCGGCGGGCCCTGGGCGGATATGATCGCCGCAGCGAATAGCCCGGGACAGATCCGGAAAGTCGGCACGCGGATCGACGAAGACATTCGTCTTCTCGTCACCGACGCGCAGACGACGGTGGAGATGATGGTCAATCTCCTCGGCGGGATTCTGTACGCCCGGCCGGGCAGCTCCTTCGATACCCTGGCGAACTATGGTCAGATCGGAGGGCGCCGAAACGCGGAACTCATCGACGAGCTGAAGGAGACCCACGGCATCCTGCAATCCTTCATGACGACGATGGGTGAGCTCGGCGCGATAGAGAAGCGTGCTGCGGAGAACGGGATTCGACTCCAGGGAATCCCCGGCGTTCGGGGGGGAAGCGACGGAGGGAACGGCGGTTCCCCCGGCTGACCTTTCCCGACAAATCCGGTATTCTCCGGCGATATGAAACGATACCGGGACGAATGGAAACCGCGGGTAGCTGCCGCACTCAAAGAGCTGGCCGAGAACGATGAACAACGAGGGGCGATCGCAGACGCGCTGATCGTCGAAACCCCGCCGTCAACGGACAAGGGAGATATCGCGTTTCCGATGTTTCCCTTCGCGCGGATACTCCGGAAGAATCCCGCCCAGATCGCCGCAACCGTCGCGGAACAGCTCGAGGCGATCGATACCGGTCGCGACGACCGGGTACGAACGGAAGGTCCCTACGTCAATATCTTTCTTGATCGGGGATCGGTGACGGCGGAGGTGGTCAACGCGGTGATCTCCGCCGGCGACACCTACGGCTCCGGTACCGCCCTCGCGGGAACGCGGGTGATGATCGAGTTCAGTTGTCCCAACACGAACAAGCCCCTCCATCTTGGCCATCTGCGCAACGACGCCCTCGGCGAAAGTACCGCGCGGATCCTTGCCGCTGCCGGCGCCGAGGTCCGCAAGGTGAACCTCATCAACGACCGCGGTATTCACATCTGTAAGTCGATGCTTGCATACCGGACCTTCGGTGACGGGGCTACTCCCGAGACGACAGGGATGAAGTCGGATCATTTCGTGGGGGACTACTACGTCCGGTACGCCAGCTGGGAGAAAGAGGATTCCTCCGCAGAGACCGCAGCTCGCCAGATGCTCAAGGATTGGGAGAACGGCGATCCCGAGACGCAGGAGCTCTGGTTGCAGATGAACCGTTGGGCGATCGAGGGGATCGAGGAGACCTATCGACGAACGGGAATCACCTTTGACCAGACCTACTATGAGAGTGAGACGTATCGCCTCGGTCGGGAGGAAATTCTCCGCGGATTGAAGGCCGGAGTATTCTATCGTGACGAGGACGGCACGATCTGGGTCGACCTCACCGATATCGGCCTCGACAAGAAAGTGCTTCTCCGGGCGGACGGGACGTCACTCTATCCGACGCAGGATATCGGTACGGCGATCCGTCGCCATGAGGACTGGCCGTTTCACCGCCTGATTTACGTCGTTGCGAGTGAACAGCGTTACCACTTTCAGGTGCTTTTTGAAGTGTTAAAGCGTCTCGGGTGGGAGTGGGCGGAGAGCCTCTACCATCTCGCTTACGGAATGGTGAATCTTCCGGAGGGAAAGATGAAGTCCCGGGAGGGCACCGTAGTTGACGCCGACGATCTTCTCGATCAGCTTGCATCGATGGCGGCGGAGGAGATACGGGATAAAGGACGCGAGAACGAAGTAGGGGACGTGAACGCCACGGCGGAACGGATCGCGTTGGCAGCACTCCATTACTACCTGCTTCAGACAGGGCCGGTGAAAGACATGGTTTTTGACCCGAAGGAGTCTCTCTCATTCTCCGGTAATACCGGTCCGTACCTGCAGTACGTCGGGGCCCGCGTATCGAGCATGCTCCGGAAGCAATCGGCGCCTCCCGCTGTTGAACCGGTCGCGCCGGAATCGGAAGAGGAGTGGATTCTTGTACACCGCCTTGCGTCGTATCCGCAGGCCGTAGAAGAGGCGGCGGTGAATTACAACCCCGCCATCATCGCCGGAGCGCTCTACGAGATCGCCAAGACCTTTTCCCGCTTCTACCACGATCATCCGATCGCAGTGGCGGAGGACCCGGAGATCAGAAAAAACCGCCTGGGCCTCTCCTCCGCGGTGAGTCACGTTATGCGTCACGGTCTCGGCTTGCTGAACATACCATTCGTGGAACGGATGTAGAAATACAGGGACGCGACGCAGTTCCTACAGACATGTAGTACATCCCGGTAGTTAGTCCTACATTTTGGTATTTGCTACATTTATGTTGTCCAGTGCGATTCGTGTATCTTATGTCGGGACGGTTACTTACAAAAATATGCAATAAATGGCCCGATAATTGCATAAAAATACTGCTGCACCGAATATGCAGCGATGAACGAACGGTGAAGGAGCGTGTATGCAACGCACACACAGGCCACATAAGCATCAACTGTACGATCCCGCATATGAGCACGACGCGTGTGGTGTGGGGTTCGTCGCACACCTCAAGGGTCAAGCCTCGCATCAACTTCTCCCGCAGGCGCGGGAAATCCTCGTCAGAATGGCGCACCGCGGTGCCGTCGGTGCTGAACGCAACACCGGAGACGGGGCTGGGATCCTGACCGCTCTTCCACACAGACTGCTCGAAAAGATAGCGAAAGAGGAGCTGAAAGCGGCACTTCCCGAGCGGGGGAGGTTCGCCGCGGGGAACGTATTTCTCTCCCGCGACGACGATGAGCGGGAATACACGGAGAAGCTCTTCGAGACGATAACCGGGGAAGAGGGACAGCGATTTCTCGGATGGCGAGAGGTACCCCGGGACAACTCGATGATCGGTCCTACAGCGCGGGCGTCGGAACCGGTGATCCGTCAGGTTTTTATCGCTGCCGGCGACGGGGTCTCTTCGGGGGAGTTTGAACGCAAGCTCTATGTGATTCGGAAACGCCTGATCAATACGATCCGCGGCGGTGACCACGATACACAGGACACCTTCTACATATGCAGTCTCAGTACCCGAAACATCGTCTACAAGGGGATGCTCACCCCGGAACAGCTCTTTGATTACTATCTTGATCTCGGAAACGAGCGGTACGAGACACACGTGGCGATGATCCACAGCCGTTTCTCGACGAACACCTTTCCGAGCTGGGATCGCGCCCAGCCGCTGCGATTCATGAGCCACAACGGCGAGATCAACACCCTCCGGGGAAACGTAAACAAGATGCGTGCCCGGGAAGGGGTGATGGAGAGCGAGCTTTTCGGTGACGACCTCAGGAAGATCATGCCCGTCATCGAACCGGATCTTTCAGACTCGGGGACGTTCGATAACGTGCTCGAGCTCCTCCTCCAGAGTGGACGAGAGCTCCCGGAAGCGGTGATGATGATGGTCCCCGAGGCGTGGCACAACCATCGTCACATGCCGGATATCGGCAAGGCGATGTACGAGTTCATGAGTACCCAGATGGAGCCGTGGGACGGTCCGGCGTCGATCGCGTTCACCGACGGCCGCGTCATCGGGGCACTCCTCGACCGAAACGGGTTGCGCCCGAGCCGATACTACGTCACCGACGACGACTACGTGGTCATGGCGAGTGAGGTTGGGGTTCTGCCGATCGATCCGGAGCGAATCGTATTGAAGGGGCGTCTCCGACCGGGGCGGATGTTCCTGGTGAACTTCGAAGAGGGGCGAATCGTCGACGACGCGGAACTCAAGAACGGAATCGCCGGGCGCCATCCTTTCCGGACGTGGCTCGACGAGCAGCGCCTCACCCTTCCGGAGCTTCCCGGCCCGGAGAACGCCCCCGGTCTCGACGCCGACTCTATTCTCGAGCGGATGCGTGCATTCGGTTTTACCCTGGAACACCTGAAGATGATCCTGAAGCCGATGGCGGAGAACGCCGCGGAACCCCTCGGTTCGATGGGAAACGATACTCCCCTGGCGGTCCTTTCCGACCGGCCCCGACTTATCTATGACTACTTTAAACAGCTCTTCGCGCAGGTAACGAATCCTCCGATCGACTCGATCCGGGAGGATACGATCATGAGTCTTGGCTCCTACATCGGTCCCGAAGGAAACGTCCTCGTTCACAGCGCCGAAGATGCCCACCGTCTGTGGCTGGATCATCCGATTCTGACCAACGAGGAGACCGCCCGGCTCCGGGAGCTCAACCATCGCGGCTGGACGTCGAAGGTGATCGACATCACCTATCCCGTTGCCGACGGAGAGGAGGGGCTTCGCCCCGCCCTTGAGCGAATCGCCGACGACGTAGAGGAGGCGATCACCGAGGGATACAGCCTCGCGATCCTCTCGGACCGTACCGTATCCCCTGACAGGGTGCCCGTCTCGGCGCTCCTTGCGACGGGAACGGTGCAGCACCGCCTTGTGCGTACCCACAAGCGGACACAGATCGGGATCATCATCGAGAGCGGCGAACCCCGAGAGGTTCACCACTTCTGCGCCCTCGTCGGCTACGGTGCCGACGCGATCAATCCGTATCTCGCATACGAGGCGATGTGGCATCTCAAGCGGGACGGTCAGATTCGGGAGGACCTCACCGATGAAGAAATCGTTGGGGCGTACCATTTTGCGATCCGGAAAGGGATGCGAAAGGTCTTCGGGAAGATGGGGATCAGCACCCTCGAGAGCTACAAGGGCGCACAGATCTTCGAAGCCGTCGGTCTTGCCGACGAAGTAATCGATCTCGCTTTCGTGGGTACCTCGAGCCGCATCCAGGGAGCCCGGTTCTCCCACCTCGCCCGGGAGGCGCTCCGCCGTCACGCCCTCGCGTGGCCCCGGGGGAACGAGCCGATCGGAAGCGAATATATCAATCCCGGGGACTACCAGTGGCGGCATAACGGTGAGAAGCACATGTGGGATCCCGAATCGATCGCCGATCTGCAGCGAGCGGTCCGCCGGAACGATCCCGGTGCGTATCGAAGCTACGCGGCGCGGCAGAACCAGCGCAGTACCGAGCAGGCGACGCTCCGCGGCCTCCTGCGCTTCCGGAAGACCGATCCGATACCGGTAGACGAGGTGGAACCGGCGGACCTTATCGTCCGGCGGTTTGTGACGGGGGCGATGAGTTACGGCTCCCTCAGTAAAGAGGCCCACGAAACCCTCGCGATCGCGATGAACCGGATCGGCGCGAAATCGAACACCGGAGAGGGGGGTGAAGACCCCGAGCGATACAAGGCGCTGGCCAACGGTGACAGCAAGCGTTCGGCGATCAAACAGGTCGCCAGCGGCCGATTCGGTGTCAATATCGAGTACCTCGCCCAGGCGGACGAGTTGCAGATCAAGATGGCCCAGGGGGCGAAACCGGGAGAGGGCGGCGAGTTACCGGGACACAAGGTATTCGAGGAGATCGCGAAGACGCGCTTTTCCACCCCCGGCGTCGGTCTGATCAGTCCTCCTCCGCATCACGATATCTATTCGATCGAGGACCTGGCGCAACTGATCTTCGATCTGAAGAACGGCAATCCCGAGGCACGGGTCAGCGTGAAACTCGTCAGCGAGGTAGGGGTCGGCACGATCGCCGCGGGTGTCGCGAAAGCGCGGGCGGACCATATCCTCATCTCCGGGCACGACGGCGGAACCGGCGCAAGCCCGCTGACGGGGATCAAGAATGCGGGCCTCCCCTGGGAGCTCGGAATCGCCGAGACGCACCAGACTCTGGTAATGAACAACCTGCGCAGCCGGGTCATCCTCCAGACCGACGGCCAGATCAAGACGGGCCGGGATGTCGCGATCGCGGCGATGCTCGGAGCCGAAGAGATCGGTTTCGCCACCAGCGCTCTCGTCTCGTTAGGGTGCATCATGATGCGGAAGTGCGAGAAGAACACGTGTCCCGTCGGAATCACGACCCAGGACGACCGGCTCCGCACCAAGTTCGCCGGAGACCCGCAATACGTCGTTAACCTGATGTACTTCGTCGCCGAGGACCTCAGAGAGGTGATGGCGGAACTCGGATTCCGACGTTTCGTCGATATGGTCGGCCGCAACGACCTCCTCGAGGTAGACGACGCGGTGCGGAACTGGAAGAGTGAAGGGGTCGATCTCTCGGTCCTGACCACACCGATACAGGCGAACGAGGGGAGTGCGGCGATGTACTGTGTCCAGCGTCAGGACCACGCCCTCGAGGCGATCCTCGACCGACGGCTCATCGCGGCGGCACGACCTCTCTTCGAACGAAAGACGCCGGTGTCGGTCCAGATGAAGATCAAAAACACGGACCGGACCACCGGGGGTATGCTCAGCTATGAGATTGCCCGGAGGATCGGTGCCTACGAGCTTCCGGACAACTCCTTCCACGCACGTTTCAAGGGGAGTGCCGGGCAGAGTTTCGGCGCATGGCTTGCAAAAGGGGTGACCCTCGAGCTCGAAGGGGACGCCAACGACTACGTCGGGAAAGGGATGTCCGGCGGACGGATCATCGTCTATCCCCCGAAGGAATCGAAATTTGTCGCCGAGGACAACATTATCGTCGGGAACGTAGCGTTCTACGGCGCCACCAGCGGCGATGCCTATATCCGCGGACAGGCGGCGGAGCGGTTCGGAGTGCGAAACTCCGGTGGCCGTCTCGTCGTCGAGGGAGTGGGTGACCACGGCCTCGAGTATATGACCGGTGGCGTCGCGGTGATCCTTGGTGACGTCGGACGGAACTTCGCCGCCGGGATGAGCGGTGGCTTCGCCTACATCTGGGATCCGAAGAAGCGTCTTGCCGAGTTCACAAACCCCGGCATGGTGGAGATCCTCGATCTGGAGACGGAAGACGAGGAGAACCTGATCGAACTTCTGAACGACCACCACGGGCATACCGGAAGTACCCGGGCGTCATATCTGATTTCCAACTGGGGAACAACGCGTCGCGAGTTCGTACGGGTGATCTCGCCGCAGTATCGTCGAATTCTCGAACTACACCGTGAACGGGCACGGATCAACGCCCGGGAAGAAGATATGGAGGTGATCCATGGGTAAGCCGACAGGATTCATGGACTTTCCGCGGCAGAAAGCCGCGTGGATCGACCCGGCCGATCGTGTAACCAACTTCGACGAGTTTCGCCGGGAGCTTGACGACGCGGAGCGGGAGAAACAGGGTGCCCGATGTATGGATTGCGGGGTGCCCTTCTGCCAGTCCTCATTCGGCTGTCCTGTGGACAACCTCATTCCCGAGTGGAACGATCTGATCTACCACGGTCGGTGGGATGAGGCGTTCACCCGCCTGATGAAGACCAACAACTTTCCCGAGTACACCGGCCGGGTCTGTCCGGCTCCGTGCGAACACGCCTGTGTGCTGGGGATCAACGAACCCGCCGTCACGATCAAGGACAACGAAGCGGCGATCATCGACCGCGCCTACGAGCGGGGACTGATGCAACCCCGGATACCCGCGGTTCGCACCGGAAAGGTAATCTCCGTTATCGGAAGCGGTCCCGCCGGACTCGCCGCTGCGGACCAGCTCAACCAGGCGGGCCATTCGGTCACGGTCTACGAGCGGCAGGACCGTATCGGGGGACTTCTGATGTACGGGATCCCGAACATGAAACTCGACAAGGAGCTGGTGGAACGACGAAACGCCCTGATGACCGCCGAAGGGATCACCTTCAAGACCAACGTCGACGTCGGTCGGGATATATCGGCCTTCGATCTGATGTATCGCAGCGACGCGGTCGTTCTCGCAGTGGGTGCCACTCAACCCCGGGACCTTCCCGTACCGGGACGCGACCTCGAAGGGGTCCATTTTGCGATGGAATTTCTCAAGGGAAACACAAAGAGTCTCCTCGACTCGGGACACCGGGACGGCCGGTACATTAACGCCAAAGGAAAGAACGTGATCGTGATCGGCGGCGGCGATACCGGGAACGATTGCATCGGGACCTCCGTCCGCCACGGCGCGTTGAGGGTGACGAATTTTGAACTCCTGCCGAAACCCCCGGCGCAGCGAACCGACGAGATGCCCTGGCCGACCTTTGCGCGAACGTTCAAATCGGACTACGGCCATGAGGAGTCGGAAGCGATCTACGGAACCGATCCGCGACAGTTCTCGATCCTGACGAAAGAGTTTGTCGGAAACACCGACGGCGAGGTTGTGGCGGTTCGGACCGTCCGGGTGCGCTGGATCAAGGAAGCGGGGGAGCGCCCCCGGTTCGAGGAGATCCCCGGAAGCGAGGAGGAGTGGCCCGCCGATCTGGTGCTCCTGGCGATGGGGTTTCTCGGTCCCGAGGACTACATCGCGGAAGAACTGAAGATCGAGCGCGACGTACGCAGCAACTACCGGGCGGAGTTCGATTCCTTCGCGACCAGTATTCCCGGTGTTTTCAGCGCCGGCGACGCCCGACGCGGGCAGAGCCTGGTGGTCTGGGCGATCAAGGAGGGGCGTGCGTGTGCCCGGGAGGTCGACCGGTACCTGATGGGCAGCACCCTCCTTCCGTAATATTCATTGGGGTCGCACCGCCCCGGCGCCTTGCCCCCGGGGTGGTGTTCTCCCCGTTCACCGGTATCGGTTATCCTCCGTGTTCTCCTCTTGACGAGGAGGGCCGATACGGGTTTAATTACTGGCTCATACCAACTGGAGTAATATATACGATGTATGCACTTGTAGAGATCAATGGAAAGCAATACCGCGTCGAGAAGGACAGCGTCATCACTGTCGATCGGATCGGCGCGGAAAAAGGGGCGAACGTCGAGTTCGGCGACGTTATGCTGGTAAGTAACGACGATACCGTACAGGTCGGCACTCCCTTCGTGAAGGGAGCGTCCGTCACGGTCGAGGTCAATGACCACGTCCGCGGCAAGAAGGTGGTCGTCTTCAAGCACAAGCGGCGGAAGAACTACCGCCGTACCCACGGTCATCGCCAGGATTTTTCGGTGGTGCGCGTGAAGGATATCGTAGCCGGTTGATCCGGATCGAGGTCGCTCGGCGATTCGGCGTCCCCCGAGGGATAACATCCCGGGGACACGCCGTACGGGTTCACCAACGGGACAGCGCGCCCTGTGCCGCCGTATCGACGGCGCTGCAGGCCTACGGTCTGGTGATAACCGCCGACGAGGGATGTGATGTTCGGGGAGAGATCGGGAATCCGGGAGAGTTCACCCTCTTCTGCACCCGTTGTTCCGACGAACGGTGGTACGCCGGTGTCGCGGAGACGGTCGTTCAGACCCTTGAGTCTGCCCGCCGTTCCTGGCCCGACGAGATTGAGATAGTATACAGAGACGAGGAGTAACGATATGGCTCATAAAAAGGGTGGTGGTAGTTCCAAGAACGGACGTGACTCAAACGCGCAACGCCTCGGCGTAAAGCGGTTCGGTGGTGAGCTGGTGAGTGCCGGCTCGATTATCGTTCGTCAGCGGGGTACCCGGCTGCATCCCGGTCTTTTTGTCGGGCGCGGAAAAGATGACACTCTTTTCGCGAAAGCCGACGGAACGGTCAAGTTTCATACCCGCCGCGGAAAGAAGCTCGTTTCCATAGAACCCGTCGCGGAGTAAGCACTGTTTACCGACGAGGCAGAAATATTCGTACGCTCCGGCCACGGTGGCGCCGGGGCGGTTTCGTTCCGCCGGGAAAAGTACGTTCCGAAAGGCGGACCTGACGGCGGTGACGGTGGACGCGGTGGCGACGTCGTGTTTGTCGTCAAGGAGAACGTGAAGACGCTGTCGCATCTCAAGATGCAGCAGCGTTTTTTTGCGCAGAACGGCCGTTCCGGGGCAGGACGCCAGAAAGACGGAGCGAAAGGCGCCGACGTCGTCATAGAGGTACCGCCAGGCACCGCCGTGTACGATGCGGAAAGCGGGGAGCAACTTCTGGACCTCACCGATACCGGTTCCCGCACCGTTTTGTACGAGGGCGGTCGTGGCGGCAAGGGAAACACCCATTTCAAGAGTTCTCGCCACCAGACACCGCGCTTCGCACAGCCCGGCGAAGAGGGGGTAGAGAAGCGTCTTCGCGTCGAATTGCAGATCATCGCCGACATCGGATTTGTCGGTCTGCCCAACGCCGGAAAATCGACGCTCCTGAAAGTGCTGACAGCGGCAAATCCCAAGATCGGAAACTATCCCTTTACCACCGTGATTCCGAACCTCGGTGTACTGCACCAGTTTGATCGGGACATCGTCCTCGCCGACATTCCCGGAATCATCGAGGGAGCAGGGCAGGGTGTCGGTCTGGGCATCAAGTTTCTGAAACATATCGCCCGCACAAAGGGGCTCGCCTTCGTCATCGATGTCGGTGATACCGACCCGGTCGAGGCGTATCGCATCCTGCAGTCCGAGTTATCCGAGTATTCGCGGCAACTTGGTGAGAAACGTCGTATCGTGGTACTCACCAAACAAGACCGGATCGATTCGGGCGAGGTTGATGCAGAGGTGGCGAACCGGTTTACCGAGGGGAACCTGTCACCGGATCCGGACCGGATCGTCCTGGTTTCGGCGATGGCAGACCTTGGTATCGATAGATTGCGGAGCGCGTTGGCCGCACTGGCCACAGCGACGGACGAACCGGATGAGACCGAAACAGAACGATAGGGAACGGCGGGATACCTTGGTACATACCGAAAGCGGAACGGATTTCCGGGAGAACCATGACGACACGACGCCGGGGGAGATCTTTTTCGGCGGCACTTTCGATCCGATCCATATCGGTCATCTGATGATCGCGTCCGAGGCGTGTGAGATCCTCGGATGTAGCCGGGTGTTGTTCGTTCCCGCCGGGCAGAATCCCCTGAAGAAGGATATCCCCGGCGCTTCCGGGTCTCATCGGCTGGCGATGGTGCGACTGGCGATCGCCGGAGATACCCGTTTTTCCGCATCCTCCCGGGAAATCGAGCGGGACGGGCCGTCCCGGACGTTCGACACCGTTCGTACCCTGATTCAGGAAGGAGCCCTGATCACGCGCCCCTGGATCGTGATCGGTGAGGAGCTGTTGCCGAACCTCGATCGGTGGTACCGCATCGATGATCTCCTGAAGCAGGTGCGTCTCGCCGTTGTCGGGCGCCCCGGCGAGGACCGGTGTGATGACAGGTCGACCTCACCGCTCCCGGAGGCGTTTACGAGCTTGACGACGCGAACGGGAACAACGCCGAGATTCATCGGCAATCCCAGACTACGGCTCTCTGCAACGGAACTGCGGGAGCGCTTGTTTCAACGACGGATCGTCCGTTACCTTGTGCCCGATTCAGTGTATGGATATATCGAAGAACATCGACTCTATCGCCAACGCGATTGAAACCTCCCTCCCCCGCCGGGTCAGCCCGACAAGGCTGGATCATATACACCGTGTTACCAAAATGATGCTCGGTCTCGCACGACGGTTCGATCTCTCCGAAGAAGACGCTCGTCTCGCCGGTCTTGCCCACGACATGGACCGTGACCTTCCCCGGTGGAAATCGTTCGCGTTGTTATCGGACTGGAGGCTCAACCCGACACCGGTGGAACGACGGAATCCCAAGATGCACCACGGATGGATCACGGCGGAACGGCTCCAGCGGATCTACGGAATCTCTTCACCTTCGATCGTTACCGCCGTTCGACACCACACGCTTGGTCACCCATGCCTCGACGAACTCGGGCTCGCGCTGCTCGTCGCCGACTTCTGTGAGCCCGGGCGTACGTACCTGACACGCACCGAACGCGAGTCGATTCTCCAACGCCCTACGCTCCGGGAGATGACGGCTGCCGTGATAGACGCGGGACGCGACCGATTCGGTCCGCTTGAAGAACCGACGGTGCAGCTGTATGCTCGCCTCCAGGGAGCGTAGGGATGGCCGAACAACGTCTGAATCTTACAGCGATCCTCCTGCTGGTCGTACTCCTTCTCATTATTGCAACGGGGGTGGTCCTCTATTTCCAGCTTCGTACCGACGAGGTAAGCGGTCGTCTTTCGACGGGGGAGGTTCTCCGGACACTCGTCGTTGCCCACGATGAAGATCGACCGTTTCTGTCCTTCGTGTTCTTCTACCATCCCGGGACGCGTCGGGCGGCGATGATGGATATTCCCGGCAATTTTGGTACCGTTCTGCGTTCTCTCGGGAGGGTCGACCGGATCGATTCGGTGTTCTCCGCGGATGATCCCGAACAGTACCGGGCCGAGGTAGAACGGGCGATCGGCACGTCGATACCGACGACCCTCGTCCTGTCGGAATCGCAGTTGGTCGATCTTATCGATCTTCTCGGGGGGCTCGAACTGTTCATCATTCACGACTACGGAACCGTAGAAGGTCCCGACCCGATCCTGCTTCCGACGGGCAACGTGCGCCTCAACGGCGAAAAAGCGGTACAGTACCTTCGCCTGGACGATGATATCGAGACTGAGCTCGAGCGAATTGGCCGCCGACAGTCCTTTGTGCAGGCCCTCGTCCGGGGGATCCGGAACAACCGGCGATTTCTGGAGCACCCCGATGTGATAGAAATCAGGGAGCGCATGGTGGAGACCGAACTCGACCGGAGGTCACTTACCACACTCTTCACGGCGTGGGGGGATGTCGATGCGGAGCGGATCGTACGCCGCCGCGTGCAGGGAACGCTGAGAACGATCGACGTCGGCGGGGAGAGACGGGAATTACTTTTTCCCCATTTTGAGGGACAGTGGTTGAAACAGACGGTGCAACAGATCGAGCAAACCCTCGGGAGTTCCGAGGAGGATCTCGCGGAAAACGTCGTTGTGGCGATGGAGATCCTCAACGGAACAGCCACTTCGGGGCTCGCGCGACGGACATCGGAGCTCTACGAAGACTACGGGTTCGAAGTGCGCCGATTCGGCAACGCCGACAGCAACCAGGTCGAGCACACCCTCGTCATCGATCGACGAGGAACCGGTAATCTCGCGACTCAGGTCGCACAGGTGATACGAGCCCAACGCGTTGTAACGGAGATTCAACCCGGCGGCGATGTGGATGTTACCCTGATAATAGGAAAGGATTTCGATGGATCAGTCGTCAGAACGCAGTAACGCAACGATCGCAGCGCAGGAAATCGCGGAATACCTCGAGGAACACGGCGGAGAAAACGTTGTTGCCCTCGATATATCGAAGCAATCGGGATTCGCCGACAGCTTCGTGTTCGTCTCCGCTCCCAGCATCGGGAGGTTGCGAGGCCTCTACCGGCGTGCCCACGAGAAGATCGCCGAGCTTGAACTCACCCCTCGGCAGAGCCACAAACGGGACGATGAGAGCGGATGGTTGTTGATCGATTGCGAATCGGTGATCGTCCATCTGATGTTAACGGAGCTCCGCGATTTCTACGAGGTTGAAAAGCTCTGGTTCGACGCCGTTCCGATCTACCCCTAAGAGTTACGCACCTCGATACAGAACCGTACAGAACAGATTTCCTGCGGGACCGCGAACCGGGATGTCCGACCCGGCGAGGCCGGCGGCAAAAACAGCGGACACCGAATCGCCGATAACGATCGTCGGCGGGGTGATATCGGTATCGATCTGTGCTTCCGAAAGGCGGATCGTAGCACGACCACCGATCTGGTTGATGAACTCCGCGAGGGCCGCTTTGTGCATTTCGTCGAACCCGCCGGTGTCCTCGATCGGTACACCCATCTGAAGGCTTAACAGTTCTGCATACCGTTGAGCAACGTCCTTCGTACCCTGGAGCACGATAAACCCCGCGATATCCCCGGTGAGACCGACGGAGACGCTTACCTGGATCGTATTCGTACGATCCGAGGTGTTCCATGAAATGGGCTCGTCCACCACCACCTGCTGAAAACCGCTTTCCGTCAGGACCTCCCTGAGGGCGGTGGAAAACAACGCAACAGTTTTTGAATTCACGATACCTCAACTATATGAATCGTCCGGTCCGCTGTCAATTTTGTATTTTGTTTGACAGCGTAAGTATGTCCCTTATAATGACGGTAGTAAAAACGGGCGCGCAGAGGAGCAACCGATGGAAATTACCGATATTCGCGTTCGCCGCGTCGGGGGTGATGGAAAGCTCAAGGCCTATGTAACGGTGACGCTCGACAGCTGTTTCGTAGTGCACAATATCAAGGTGATACACGGACGAAACGGTACCTTTATCGCGATGCCGAGCAGACGGACGAAGACCGGTGAATACAAGGATGTTGCACATCCGATCAATTCGGACTTCCGTCGCGTTCTCCAGGAACGTGTACTCGCCGCCTACGAAGAAGCAAAGAATGACCCCAATTCACCGTCGGTTGATGCCGATGATGACGATCCGGGAGAGTTCTGACCGATACCCGCGTATTGACGACGGAGACCTATCCGGAGTATGGTTTCGCCTCGCATAACACCGTATGGGGCGTAGCCAAGCGGTAAGGCACCGGGTTTTGATCCCGGCATGCGTAGGTTCGAATCCTGCCGCCCCAGGTCCAACTTTTTGTCAAGGAGACTCGTATGGAGCAAAAAACACTGACCGGTGCTGCCCGTACCGAAACGGGAAAGGGTGCCGCCCGGGCGTTGCGTCGGGGAGGACGGATCCCTGCGGTTGTGTACGGCCACTCCGAACCGGTAACTATCTCGGTCGAAGCGCGAGAGTTTCGCAGAGAATTTCATACCGTTTCGGAAAGCCAGTTGATCAATCTCAAACTAGACGATGATGCGCGAACGGTTCTTATCAAGGAGTATTCGGAAGACATCACCACCGGTGACATCACTCATATCGATTTTTTCGAAGTCGAGGCGGGCAAGAAGCTGCACACCCGCATCGCCGTTGAACTCAAAGGGTCTCCGATCGGCGTACGGGAAGGTGGAATCCTTGAACACACCCTCTATGAAATCGAGATCGAGTGTCTCCCGAAAGATATCCCCGAACATATCACCGTGGACGTGAGCGCCCTGGACCAGGGGCATTCGGTTCACATCTCGGACATCCCGGTGCCTCCGGGAGTCACCATTCTCAACAGTCCGGACCAGACCGTTGCTTCCGTCACCACCCCGCGGGCGATCGTGGAAGAGGTCGAAGGCGAAGAAGAAGCGGCCGCTTCGGAAGTACCCGTTGTGGGCGACGAAGAGGAATCGACCGACGAAGAGTAATTCGGTGGACCCACAGTTTGTCTGCATCGGCCTCGGCAATCCCGGGGACCGGTACGCTGGAACCCGACACAACGTCGGGTTCTCTTTTATCGACGCCCTTGCCGGGGCGCGAGGATGTTCTCTCCGTCGTCGGCTTTTTCGCCCCCTCGAGATCGCCGAAGACAGCCTTGGTCGGGGACTCCTCGCGCGGCTTGTTCTCGTCAAACCCCTGACCTTCATGAACCAAAGTGGATCGATTCTTCCGTGGCTTCAGCGCAAGACAGCAGCCTCTGTGGATCGCATCTGTGTCGTGGTCGACAACATGGATCTCTCTCCCGGGGAGGTCCGAATGAAGAAGCGGGGCGGTCCATCCGGCCATAACGGACTACGGTCGGTATCGGAGTATCTTGGAACCGACGAATATTCGCGGATCTATTTCGGCATCGGACGTCCACGGAACGGCGAGGACGTCGTCTCCCACGTTCTTGGACAGTTTCTTCCGGAAGAACGTTCCGCGGTAACCGCCGCGATCGAGCGGATCGTACAGTTCATGAACAACGATACACCGGAGACCCTCGACCAGCTGATCTCCGGTGTCAACGCCCGGCGCACCGGACGCGTGGGGGAGCTGTGAACGGCGATGAACCTCTCGTCCCCCTTCTTCGCAGCGTCCTCCAGGGGGTCGCGATCTCTCCCGGGGACACCGTCGTTGTTGCGGTCTCCGGAGGAATCGACAGTGTGGTGCTCCTTGACCTGGTCGTTAGCGCAGGATACCGATCTGTCGTTGCGGCCCATATCGACCACGGTATTCGTAGCAGATCGGAACGGGAAGAGGACCGGCGGGTCGTCCGGGATCACGCCGATCGACTCGACGTACCCTTCGCGGAACGCATGATCCCCGAAGGACTCGTGGAATCCCGTGCAGCTCGGAGCGGTGAATCTGTCGAGGCGATAGCTCGCAGTGAACGCTACCGGCTCCTCCGCGAGATCTCCGCATCGATTCCGGCAGACCACCCGACGATTCTCACCGCTCACCATCGAGACGACCAGGCTGAGACGGTCCTGATGCGGATCGTTTCGGGTCGGTCGCCCTTCGAACCTCTCGGAATCGCTCCCGCCCGGGCTATTCCGGAGGAATGGAGTCGGGAAAAGACCGGGAATTCCCGGGAATCCCGGGAACCGCAGACTCCTTCGATCCGGATCGTTCGGCCCCTTCTGGAGGTGTCCCGGGAACGGTTGCTTCGGTACGCTGCAGAGCGTGGGCTTTCGTGGCACACCGATTCGACGAACACCGACACAGGGTATCTCCGGAACTTTCTGCGACACACTGTGCTCCCGGCGATCCGGTCCCGCTTTCCCGGTGAGATCGATTCCCTCGCCCGATTCGCCGACGAAGTCGACCGGCTGCGTACGGCCGTGACGGATCGGCTGACCCCCGAGGAATGGGGCGAGTCGCTCCCGGACGGTTCGATCCGCTGGAATCGTAATCGTATTGCGAAGATGCCCCGGGGAGCACGCGAAGTGGTACTGCGGCGAGCGTTGAAGCGGGTCGGTTCCGGCGAGCGCGTCGATGTGCGCCCCTGTCGGGACGCCCTGGAGCGCGTGTTCGAGACGGGTCCCGACGCAGCGGTCGATCGTTCCTCTGCAACACGGCTGCTTTCACGGGTTGTATACCGAAACAATTCACTCGAATGCGTCCTTGAGGGTGACGCGTTAGTCGTGCGACCCTGTATTGTCCGATCCCTGGAAAGTGGGTATCTTTGGGTGGTGCCGGTAGGCGGAACGATCGTCGTCCGATCGGGTGTTCCCTCGGAGGTACTCTCCGGGACGCCCCCGGATCGTTCAATTCGATTCATATCGCCGGTAACACCGCCCGTTGTAGTACGATCGCGGAGAGGGGGAGACCGAATCCGGACGGAAGGCCGCTTACGACGCGCTCCGTCCTTTCCCGATGAGGCGTTCGTCGTCGAAGACTCGGACGGCATCGCTGCGGTATTCGGTATCCGAACGGTGCTGCTCCGTGACCGCGTCACACTGAGGAACGACGTGACCGATAATGAAGCGGCGGTGGGCGTTCAAACCAACGATTGAGGATGTAGCAGGATATGCAGAACGAAAATGGTCCCGGGCAAGGTGGCCCGGGGAACCAGAATAATAATAATAACAATTTCAATTTCGACTTCAGAAATAACAGGTTCGCCCTGATTTTTCTCGTCGCCCTCCTGGGAATGTTTATTGTGATGCTTTTTTCCAACACCCAGACCCCGGGTCGGGAGATCGCATATTCACAGTTTCTCGGGTATCTCCGGGAGGGACAGGTTGACTCGGTCAAGATACTTGATCAGTACGAGATTCAGGGTACGTTACGTGGTGTTGGTGGTGAGACCCAGGCGTTCGTCACCAATATTCCCTATTTCGACGAAGAGCTGATTCCGCTTCTTCGGGAGCAGGGTGTTCGCTTTTCCGGGTCTCCCCGACCGGTTTCGCCGTTTCAGGTTCTCCTCGAGTTTCTGCCGTGGATGATCGGGTTCTTTTTCATCTGGTTCATGTTTCGCCAGGTCCAGGGAAGCGGAAATCGGGCGTTCTCCTTCGGGAAAAGCAAGGCGAAGCGGTATCTCGAAGAGGGTGTAAAGATCACCTTTGCCGATGTTGCCGGTCAGAAAGAGGCGAAGTACGAGCTCGAGGAGATCGTCGAGTTCCTGAAGAACCCGGATAAGTTCACCCGCATCGGGGCAAAGATCCCGAAAGGCGTCCTCCTCGTCGGAATGCCCGGAACGGGCAAAACTCTCCTCGCCAAGGCGAGTGCCGGGGAAGCAGGGGTTTCGTTCTTTCATATGAGCGGTTCCGACTTCGTCGAGATGTTCGTCGGCGTCGGCGCGAGCCGCGTCCGGGACCTCTTCGAACAGGGAAGAAAAAACGCGCCGTGCATCATCTTTATCGATGAACTCGATGCGGTAGGCCGTACCCGGGGTGCCGGATACGGCGGTGGTCACGACGAGCGCGAGCAGACGCTCAACCAGATGCTCGTGGAGATGGACGGGTTTGACACGAAAGACGGGGTCATCGTCCTTGCCGCTACGAACCGCCCCGATGTTCTCGATCCGGCGATCCTGCGTCCGGGACGCTTCGACCGGCAGATAACGGTCGACATGCCGGACATGCAGGAGCGGGAAGAGATCCTCCGGGTCCACTGCAAGAAGATAAAACTCCATCCGTCGGTGGATCTCAACCGTATCGCCCGGGCGACTCCCGGTTCCAGCGGTGCCGATCTCGCAAATCTTGTCAATGAGGCGGCTCTGTACGCCGCCCGGAAAGACAAGGAGATGGTGGAGAACGAAGACTTCGAAGAGGCCCGGGACAAGATTCTTATGGGTGTGGCGAGGAAATCGCGGATGATCAACGACGAGGAGAAGCTTAAGACCGCACGCCATGAAGCGGGGCACGCGCTCCTCCATTTCTATCTCAAGAACGCCGACCCGCTGCACAAAGTGACGGTGATTCCCCGGGGACGAGCGCTGGGTGTTGCCTTCTCCCTCCCCGAACAGGACAGTTTCAGTAAAGGCTCGGGTTATCTGAAGGACCGGATAAAGATTACCTTTGGCGGATACATCGCAGAGCGCCTCTTCTACGAAGAAACGACAACGGGCGTCCAGAACGATCTCAAACAGGCGACAGAGCTTGCGCGACGGATGGTCACCGAGTGGGGGATGAGCGATCTCGGACCGCAATCGTTCGGTCAGGAAGATGAGCCGATATTCCTCGGGAAAGAGATCGCTACTCACAAGGACTACTCGGAAGCAACCGCTCAGGCGATCGATACGGAGGTCAAGCGCCTTCTTGATGAGTGTTACCGCGACGCCGAAGGAATCCTTACGGAACACAAGGATCAGATTGAGGAACTTGCCAAGGCTCTTGTGGAACGGGAGACTCTGTCCGATCATGATATCCGTGAGATGTTTGGATTCCCCGCGCGACCCCGTGGGGGGAATGATACCGACGCTGAGAGCGGCAGGGATATCGGCCCCGGCGAGGACAGTGAGTCGGTCTAACGAAGGTACACGTGTTCGGAGATATCTCGCGTTTCTGACTCTCCTGCTCGTTGCGTCCACGGCGCCGACACAACAGGCGGAGGAGGTTGCAGGAGCCGACGGGCTCTACGTCCGTCTCGCGGATCGCCTTGTGGCGGACGCCGTCGCCGTCGGTTCGGAAACACCGGAAGGGCGTGACCTCCTGGATCGGGCGATATCGATCGATCCTCAAAACGGCGATGCCTATTACCTGATCGCGGCGGCGCTGAAACGCGCCGGTGGCGATCGTGCCGAGCAGGAGGAGCTGCTTCGGTCCGCACTTGAGCGACGCATCCTTCGCACCGACCCCCTTGTCATCGAACAAGAGATCGCGGAGATCCTGGTTGACACCGGTCGGTATTCGGAAGCGATGCGTTTCATGGAAGGCACATATCGCTCGCGCTTCGGTGCAGTCCCCATCGTGGTAGACACACCGGGAAACGTCGCCATTGGTCCTGAAGAACTCAACCGCATGGAACTGTTGTACCTTGAAGCGCTCCTCGCCGGTGGGCCCCGTTGGTACGCCGGGGAGTATGTCCGGCGTCTCCGCGGTCGCTTTCCGGACGACCCGCATATCGCGACCCTTGATTTTTCCCGGGAAGAACGCGTATCCCTCAGCGCCCTCGAATGGCTGGACCGGCGACACCAGGAGGGAGTCGATCTCCCCTCACGGCTCCTCCTGGAGAGTATCGTCAAGGCCGACGATCCCGTGTTACGACGGGACCTCGCCGATATGTATCGCTCCACCGAAGACACCGATCCGATCGCAACGATCGCGGCGGAAGAACCGACAAACGAAGAACTGTCTGTTCTGATATCGACCGCGGATGACAGCGGTTCCGGCGGTTACCCCGGGGACACACCTCCGCCGTCGATGGTCCGCGTAGACAAGTACGCCCTGGAACTGTTTCTCCGTTGGAACCCCGACCGTCCCGTCGACGACCTGGAGGCACTTCTTCAACGGCCTCCTGATCCGGACAAAGGAGGCACCTCTTCTGAACCGTCCGAATACGTTGTGTACGAACTCGACGAAGACCGCGACGGCTATCATGAAGAACGATACCACGTTGTAGAAGGGCGTCTCGCCCTGTGGGAGTACGACCGGTTCCAGGACGGCCGGGTCGATATCCGGATCGAACTGCGGGGCCCCTCCGCTCGACCGAATGTGACCGTCGCGATACACGACGACGGATACTCCCGTCTCGAAGTACCTCGGGATGATCGGCCCGAGGCGTCCACCGTGACGGTGCTCGTCTTTTCTCCGTATCCTCGCGTCGGGGAGGTCTGGATCGCGGATGCCTCCGGGCCGGATCGCTGG
>JBKHFT010000050.1:0-21340 GCA_046540055.1 Alkalispirochaeta sp. | reverse complement strand
CTGCTGAGCAGAAGGGCGAGTACGCCTCCCGAGGTGCCCCCGCCTCCCCATCCCGACCTGAAGGTCGTAACCCCTTCCCCTTCGGAGTGGAAGCACCTGTTGCCGTTGCAGATCGCCTACGAAGTGGAAGAGGTGCTGCTCCCCGGACGTTCAGCCAATCCCAACGTAAGTAAATCCACCCTCACGGAAAGCCTGGAAATGCAACGGGTATTGGTCGCGTATTACCGTGGACAGGCGGTTGGTCGTGTGGCGACCAACGCCCGGGGATACCGGACCGAACAGGTCGGCGGAGTCTACACCGATCCCGCCTGGCGCCGCCGGGGTCTCGCGCGGTGGTTGATGGCTCATTTACTCGCCGGAATCACGGCGGAGGGAAAGACTGCATCTCTTTTTGTAAAACCCCACAACGTTGCGGCTCTCAGATTGTACGAAGGACTCGGTTTTTTATTTGAGTCCCACTTTAGAATAAGTTACTATGTGTGACTGTGAATATTCTGATCGCAACCAGTGAGTACTCGTATCTCGCAAAATCCGGTGGACTCGCCGACGCGGTTGTCGCTATCGCTGAAGGATTGGCGAGACGGGACCACCGCGTTGACGTAGTATTGCCGAAGTACAAAAAGATCAACACCGACAGTTTCACCCGCCATGACGAACCTCTCGGAGTGCAGATCGGTGACGGAACGTACTGGTGCGCAGTCCACACAAAGATCCTGAACGGCGTTCATCTCCACCTGGTGGAGTACGACGAGCTGTTTCGCCGGGACGGTATCTACGGTCCCACCCCGTCGGAGGCGTACGGCGACAACCTCCGGCGATTCACCGTTCTCTCCGTCGCGACCCTCGAGATCGCAGGCTTCCTCGATATCCGCCCCGATATCATACACGTCCACGACTGGCCGACCGCTCCGGTCGCGTTGTACCTGAGAACGCGGTACGCCGACACCCCGGCCCTTTCGGAGAGCAGAAACGTTCTTTCGATCCACAATCTCGGGTTTCAGGGAGTCTTTCCGAGACACGACGCGTTACGGGTACTCGGATTCGATGACGAGACCGCCGAGAACCTGGGGATAACCGGACCCGACGGCATCAACCTCCTCCGCGGAGGGATTCTGAACAGTGACCGCGTCGTTACCGTCAGCCCTACCCACGCTACGGAAATCATCCAGCCCCGATACGGATTCGGCCTTCACACGGCGCTACAGATTCGGGGTCCGCACCTGACGGGTATCCTGAACGGGATCGACACCTCCGTTTGGAACCCCGATACCGACCAGTATCTGCCGGCGCGCTATAACGTCGATGATCTGCGGGGGAAACGGGTGTGCAAGCAGCGGCTCCAGGAGGAGCTCGAGCTGCCGGTGGATCAATCGGTCCCCCTTATCGGTACGATCACCAGACTGACCCAACAGAAGGGGATCGACGAATTGTTCGGAGAAAACTACGGCGTCGCCCGGCGGTTGCTCGAAGAACTGCCGATTCAGTGGGTGGTCCTCGGTACCGGCGACGGATGGTGTGAGGATCAGATCCATCTTCTCGCCCGGGAGTTTCCCAACTTCGCGGGACTCACGATGTACAGCGATACCCTGGCGCACCAGATCGAAGGAGGAAGCGATCTCTTCCTCATGCCGAGCAGATACGAGCCATGCGGACTCAATCAGATGTACTCGATGAGGTACGGGACGATCCCGATCGTTACCCGCACAGGAGGTCTCGTCGACACGGTAGACTCAACGACGGGGTTTCACATCGAAGCGCATACCCCGGATGCGATATTCTACGCCGTTGCGTACGCTGTCGATACCTACACCCACCGGCCCGACGAGTTTCGCGAGATGCAACGGGCAGGTATGAACCGCGACTTCGGGATCGACGCGGCGATTCTCCGTTACGAAGAGCTGTATCAGGACGCTCTCAGCGGTCCTTCCTGAGGTCGTTCCGGTTCGACAACCGCCGGTAGCGATGACGCAGCTCCGGGTCCCATCGGTGTCGACTGCACCAGTGTTCGATCTCCCGGAGCGCGGTATCGTAGTCCCCCACCCTGTGTTCGAGGATCTTGGTAAACCGGATCAGATCTTCCCGTCTGTCCAGCTCCCGATAGAGTTCCTCCACGACCTCACGGTACCGCCGTTCTTCTCCCGCTCTGCGAAGCGTCGCCAGAAGCAGTTCCCGGACGCGGATCCAGTTCTCGGGATACCGCGATGCGAACCCGGGACGAGGGGGTCCGCCGGTCCCGGCGGCGCCGGAGGAGCCGCCTGGACGGTCCGAACGTAGGCCCGTCACGCCTCGTCGTGCCGCGAAGGTTCGCACACGACGGACACGTTCTGCCGTCGCCAGATACTCCGCTTCGAACAGTTCCAGAGCGCGATGCGTCGCATCGGGGCCGCCCCGCTCAACAAGAAGACGAGCGAGACCGATCGGATCGGGGTCGAGGGGCGCCGCACCGACGGGGGAGCCCACCCCTGATGCCCCGTTGTCACCGGGGTACCCGGACCCGTTGAGCGCCCCGTTGACCGTCAGGGCCACCTCGGCGAGATGTGCGATATCCCGCAGATGATGCTCAAACACCGGGGCAACCACCCCGTAATCCCCGGTGCGGAGGAACGTCAGAAACCGCTCCGGCGCCTCGCTGCCGGGAGTATCGTCGGTGCGGGGACGGCGGAGTACCCGGGATTCGACTGAACCGAGGGTGCACGCACCGATCCGCGGCGCGTAGAGGCGCCGGACAAGAGGCAGCAGATCCAGATGAGGATGTTCCGGGAACCTCAGCCGCTGCATCACGGATCGACTCCGCAATACGGGAAGGTCGAAACTCGCGCCGTTGTAGGTCACGTACATCGGATCCGGAATCGCCGCAAGGTGCGCGAGGAACGTATCGATCTGCGCCCCCTCGCTCCCCATGTCGGAGAGAAAAAACTGGGTTACCTCGATAGCGGCGATGCGCTGGGAACCTTCGGGGTTCGTCGCCGTGGTTGTCGCCCGCGCGGTTGTCGCGTCCGTCGTCTTCGCCGCAACCGGCGTCTCCGTCGCAGCCGTTGCATCTTTCCCGTCCGTCGCCTCCGTCGCAGCCGTTGCATCCTTCCCGTCCGTCGCCTCCATCGCGGATCCGCGAGGCACTCCGATTCCGATCAGGAATGCAACACTTCCGGCACCGGTCGACAGTCCGCTCGTCTCGATATCGAGAAATACCGGCGTCCGCCCCGGTGGGCGTCGGGTGATCGACGAGAGAGACCTCCATCGTCCGTCGGGATCGAATGCATCACCGTATCGGTTCGCGTCGTAGGGATATGAAACCTGCCGGAAAAAGACGCCGCTGGCAGCGCCGGTACCGGTAACAACAGGGCGCCATCCCGGACCCGGCGGCGGACGTATTCCCGCGGTATCCGGGGAACGAGGGCTGCTCCCGGCGGCGTTGCCGGTACCGGCATGGCTCCCCGCCGCGGCCCCGCTCCCGGTCGTAGCCTGGCTCCCCGCCGCGGCCCCGCTCCCGGCAGCGTTCCCGATCCCCGCGGCGGTACCACGCCTCCCCTTGATCTGCTTCAGTCGGCTGTAGAGATCACCCATCGGTCCCGAAATCACCCGCACCATCGCCATCGCCGTCGCTCCAGGCGTCGAGCATCGCCGCGACCGCTCCCTTGGGGTTCCCGTCCCACCCGTCGGAGGAATCGATCGGCCCCACGCAGGAGGGACACCCGGAATCGCAGGGACACCGCTGGACCCGCTCCCGGGCGGCGTCGATGATCTCCGGCAGAAGCGACAGAAATGCCTCGGAGAGACCGCTTCCGCCGGGGTAGCGGTCGTAGACGAAGCAGGCAGGCTCCTCGAAGTGGGGATCTTTGACCGCCGCGTGGACCCCGAGATCCTGCGGCTGGGACATCAGGTATACCGGCGCCACGCTTCTCAAGAGCCGGATCAGACGGTTGAGAGCCACCCCTCGCCCCGGCGGGGGCAATCGGTCCCAGGCGGAGCGGGCCGGACTCCCCTCGGGGAACACGACCATCGCCGACCGGGTGTGCATCTGCTCCTCCGGAAGATCGATATCTCCGTAGCCGACGTTCTCATGGGTGTGGAAACGGATCTTCTTGAACTTCCCGACGATGCTCCTGACGAGGACATCACCGGCTATAACGGAGGTCCCGCGGATCATCCGTTTGTCGTCCTCGGTGAGTACCTTGAGATCCAGCTTCACCAGGGAATCGGTAAAATAGTTGACGCTGGTCTCCTCGACAAGACAGCGGCGATTCTCGATATCGAGGTGCTTCACCACGTACTGCGTACCCCGATGAATGTAAATCGCGTTGTCGAAGAGCAGCTCCTTCGCCGAGGGCCGGTCCATCTCCCCGATCACCTGGTCGGCGCCGCCGGTGGTGTCGACGATCACGACGTTGTCGCTGGTGGCGCTCCGGAGACTGACCTCTTCGGCGGGGTACGACTGCTCCGCCCAGTGGTAGGTATCGCCGCTTCTGCGGACCACCCCCGCCTCTTCGAGGATCATCAGCATCTCCGGCGTATCCGGCGCGTAGGGCTCATCCTCGTGCATCGGAAGCTCGAAGACCGCGCACTTCAACTGATCGTAGAGAACAAAGGGGTTGTCGGGGTTGATGTACGCGTTCTCGGGGTTACCTTCGAGGAAGTACTCCGGATGTTCGATGATGAACTGATCGAGGGGAGAGGCGTTCGCTACGAGAACTGCGAGGGATACCGAGCGGCGACGACCGGCGCGTCCGGCCTGCTGCAACGTGCTCGCCACCGTGCCGGGGAATCCGCCCAGGATCGCCGCATCAAGGCCGCCGATGTCGATCCCGAGCTCCAGAGCGTTGGTACTCACCACCCCGTGGATCGACCCCTCCCGCAAACCGCGTTCGATCTCCCGGCGCTCCGACGGCAGATAGCCGCCACGGTACGACTCGACGCGGATCCGGGAGTTCTCGGTATAGTGGTTTGCAAGATTCTTGCGGATATAGTCGGCGATCAGCTCCGTACGCTGCCGGGACCGGGAGAAGACGATCGTCCGGACGCCCCGTTTCAGAAAGCGGATCGTGAGACTCCGGGCGGTATTGACGATCCCCTGCCGGATCCCCTGCACCGCGTCGACCAGGGGCGGGTTGTAGAGGATGATGTGTTTCTCGCCGGTGGGAGCGCCGTTGTCGTCTACCAGCGTCACCGTCTCACCGATCATCCGTTCCGCAAGCTCCTGCGGGTTCCCGATCGTCGCGGAGCAGAGGATGAACCGGGGATCCGCGCCGTAGAACGCGGCGACCCGTTTCAGGCGGCGAATCACGTTGCACACATGGGACCCGAAGATCCCGCGGTAGGTGTGGAGCTCGTCGATCACTACGTAGTCGAGATTCTGAAAGAACTGCACCCACTTCGTGTGGTTCGGGAGGATCCCCGCGTGGAGCATATCCGGATTCGAGATGATGATCCGCCCCCGGGTCCGTGCCGTCGAGCGCACCGCCTGAGGAGTATCGCCGTCGAAGGTCATCACCGAGACGGGCAGTCCTCCCTCTCCAACGGTCATATTGAGCTCCGCCTGCTGGTCCTGGCTGAGCGCCTTGGTAGGAAACAGATACAGCGAACGGGAGTCGGGGTTTTCGAGAATCCGGTTCAGGACGGGAAGATTGTAGCTCAGAGTCTTTCCCGACGCGGTCGGCGTGACCACCACGACGTGCTCTCCCCGAAGGACCGCATCGATCGCCTGTCCCTGGTGTGTATAGAGGCGATCTATCCCGCGGTGCCTGAGGGCGGAGATGATCCGCTCGTCGAGCCCTTCGGGAAACGGTACGTACCGGCCCTCCCGGGAAGGCACCACCTCCCAGTGTCGAACCTTGTCACGAAACGATAGATCCTCCCGGAGTTCCTCTATGAGCGCATCAACCATCTTGCCGGCATCGTACCATGGATTTCCTTGACCGCTCCATACGCCGAGCGTACACTAGCGATATATGGCAAACGACGTACTGACAGTTGTAATGGGCGGAGGCAAAGGAACGAGGCTTTACCCTCTCACGGCGGAACGCTCGAAGCCGGCGGTTCCTTTCGGCGGCAAGTATCGCCTCGTAGATATCCCCCTCTCCAACAGCATCAACGCGAACTTCAAGGAGATCTACGTCCTGACCCAGTTCAACTCCGCGTCGTTACACCTTCACATCAACAACACCTATCTCTTCGACGGGTTCACAAAGGGATTCGTCGAGATCCTGGCGGCGGAACAGACCTTTACCCACAGCGGATGGTACGAAGGCACCGCCGACGCGGTCCGGAAGAACCTCGTTCATTTTCGCACGCGAAAACCGAGCCACTACATGATTCTCTCCGGTGACCAGCTCTACCGGATGGATCTCGCCGAGTTTCACCGCCTCCATGTCGAGAGCGGTGCCGACGCAAGCGTCGCGGTCCTTCCGGTCACCCGGGAAGAGGCGGTCGGATTCGGGATCCTGACCGTCGACGAACAGCTGCGGATCACCAATTTCACCGAAAAACCACCCCTGGAACGGGATATCTCGGCGATGAAAATCCCCGAAGGCGCCCGGGAGGCGATCCCCAATTACGCGGACGGGCGTGATTACATGGCGTCGATGGGGATCTACGTCTTCAACGCCGATGCCCTCGAGCGTGCCCTGGACAACACCTACACCGATTTCGGCCACGAAGTGATCCCGATGATGATCGAACAGATGGAGGTCAACGCGTACCTTTTCGATGGATTCTGGGAGGACATCGGAACGATCGAAAGCTTCTACCACACGAGCCTTGCTCTGGCAGACCTGCAGCCGGCGTTCAACCTTTTTGATGAAGATCGCCCGATCTATACCCACCGTCGGGACCTCCCGCCGAGCAAATTCAACTCCGCGACAATCTCCCGATCCCTCGTCGCCGACGGCTGTATTATCACCGACAGCACGATCAACCGTTCCGTAATCGGTATCCGGAAGGTGATCCGGTCGGGGACCCACCTCGACGGGGTGATCTGTATGGGTGCCGATTACTACGATGAGCCCGGACCGCAGCGTACCGAGGGTGGGAGAGCGCTCCCGGCGGTCGGAATCGGGAGAAACTGTCGAATTCGCGACGCGATCATCGACAAGAACACCCGCATCGGAGACAACGTCTCGATCGGGTGGGACGGGGTCCCTCCCGACGGCGATTATGAGCGGTGTTTTGTCCGGGACGGGATCATCATCGTCCCGAAGAATACCGCGATACCCGACGGCACGGTGATCTGATCCGGTAGGCCGCCCGCACGGGACCGCTCGCGTCCGGCGGCTCGATCCCGGCCGCCCGCGCCGGGGGCTCCCCCTTCACACAGGCCGCGACGTCTCACAGGAGAGCCTCGCTGCGAAATCGACCACAGTACCACCGGTAATTCGCCGACAATCTGAATGTGAACGCCCCGATTCGCCTCGCCGTGTACAGTGGCTCTCCCCTCATGCGTACCCTTCTGGTCAGCGCGTTTCAGAGCGACGAGCATTGCGTGGTCATCGAGTCGGGACTGCTTCCGGAACGGGACCGCGCCGGTGAGACAACCGGCCCGGCAACCACCGGGTCAGCGCCTCCGCCGGCGACGGCCGCGAACACAACGTCGGTGCGACCGGAGGTCCTCCTTCTCGATATCGAACCCTCTGATCCGGAGCAGATCGCGGCGGCCCGGAGGATTCTTCGAACACGCGCCCTCCCCGCTCTGGTATTCGTCGCAAACCTTACCCCCGAAATGGCGATTGCCCTTCACCGGGACGGAATCAAGACGGTCCGACGACGCCCCGATATTCGTAGTCTCACAAGCGCCGGCGGGCGGGCACCTCTGGTGGACCTTCTCCGGGCACTTCAGGACATCGGTCCACGACCGACGGCCTCCCCCGGGCCGGACGGTCCGACCTCCGGAAACGATGTACCCCGCGCCTCGGCGCCCCGGGGAGCAACACCGATACCGCCGCTCGCCCCCGGGGATCGAGATACGGCGATACTGGATCGAGATACGGCGATCCTGGTGATCGGCGCCTCAACAGGGGGACCACAGGCGGTCCGGGCGGTGCTGGAAGGATTGCCGTCACCGATACCCGCTCCCGTCCTGATCGTCCAGCACATCTCCCACGGCTTCGCCGACGGATTCGTCCGGTGGTTGAGAGACACGACGTACCGTTCCGTCGAGATCGCCCGCCACGGCTCACCTCTCGTCCCGGACCGCGTCTACGTCGCGCCATCGGGGATCCACCTGGTCTGTCGCCGTGGTTACATCGAACTCGTCGACGGAGACAAACGCCAGTTTCAGCGACCCAGCGCGGACGTGTTATTCGAGAGCGCCGCCGAGAGCTACGGTGCTGATACGGTGGGAGTCCTGCTTACCGGAATGGGACGTGACGGTGCCGAGGGGTGCCGGGCGATTCGCGAACGCCGGGGGTACACCCTTGTTCAGGACGAGGCGACCAGCGTCGTATACGGTATGCCACGGGCTGCCGCAGAACTGGGTGCGGCCCGGGAGATCCTGCCCCTGGACCGGATGGGGCAACGGGCGGGGGCTATCCTTCAGAAACGTCGGTCACATCCGGATCATCGGTGACGCGCCGGGATTCACCGTGACCGCGGCAGGTGCGGCAGATCCCGTGAAACTCCACCGATTTGCTGATCACCAGATGCCCGTAAGTCTCGCCGATCATCGATTCAACCTCGTGCTGCAGCTCCAGCGGCACCCGAACATCTTCAATCGTTCCACAGACGTCACACACAAAGTGATAGTGCGGTTCCCGCGTCGCCTCGTAGACGTCGCCGCTGCTTCCAAAGGCGAGACGGTTGACCAGTCCCTGTTCGACGAGAATATTAAGGTTACGATACACATTGCCGAGGCTGACCGTAGGAAACTCATTCCGGAGGGTTTCGAAGATCCAGTGCGCCGTCAGGTGGTCACGACTGTGCTTCAGAAGTTCGAGAATACGATCACGTTGTCTGCTCTTGCGAATCTTTACCGACACAGAGAAAATATAGTAAATGCGAGATATACGGTCAACAATCGCCGACAACGGAATACCACCGGCCGAACGATGTCGGATGTGCGGCGCCGTGTCGCAGTTTATGACGGAGGGGCCGATACGCGTCCGACGCGGGTCCGATGCGGAACGACGGAGCGGGCCGGTCCGCCTGCGTCGATACCACCGCTGCGTACGGTGCGGACAGATCCAGTGCGCCGTCAACGACCTGCCTGATCGCATTGACGAACGGGAACGGTACGACGAACACAACAACGACCTCGGTGATTCGCGGTATCGGGAATACCTCTCGACCTTTATTGACACCGCGGTTGCACCACACCTGCCGTCACCCGCGCGTATCCTCGATTACGGGAGCGGCCCGGAGCCCGCTCTCGCCACCCTTCTCGGTGAACGTGGATACGCCGTCGCAATCTACGATCCCTTTTACGCTCCGGACCCGACGCCCCTCGAGGAAGAGCGGCGGTACGATGGAATAACGGCGGTGGAAGTAGTGGAACACTTCCACGAACCCCGACGCGAGCTTGACCGCCTGTTCTCTCTCCTCAGGCCATCGGGATATCTTGCGATCCGTACCGGTGTCTACACCGGCGATCCACCCACCTTCACCGAATGGTGGTACCGGCGAGATCCCACCCACGTCTCCTTCTGGACCGCGAAAACGATCGCGTGGCTTCAGGGCGCCTTCGACCTGGACCTCGTCAAGCGGGCTCCCGGCGATATACTCGTGTTTCGTTGTCGGTGAGCCTTCGATTCCCGGCAGGCGAAGAACAGATTTTTTTGACATTTCGGCACGGCGTGGGTACCTTTTACTGAGACCAAGGAGGTGATAACTATGATCGATTACCTCGATCCGTATCACACCGTTCGCCGCCGGCCACCGCCGGAACGCACCGACACCCCCCGCTCCGACACGGCGGAGACGGTACCGGAAGAGCCGACGGAGCCGATCGACTCGGACCCCTACGACGGCACCGGCGAGGAGTACCGCGACGAAGGCGAACAGGTTGACGAGTATGCCTGACCCGCCCCGGCCGATCGGCATTATCGGCGGAATGAGCTGGGAATCAACGGTTACCTACTACGCCGAGATCAACCGCCGCCGGGCGGGCCATAGCGGCCCGCAGACGAAACACAACCGCCGCCGGGCGGACCATAGCGGCCGGCAGGCAGAGCACGACAAAAAGAATAAACCCGAATTCGTCCGTCGAAAAAACCCGTTGACATATCCGGACAAAATCGGCTATAACACGCCCATCGTCACACACGATATGGGGGCGTAGCGAAGTTGGTTATCGCGCCGGCCTGTCAAGCCGGAGATCGCGGGTTCGATCCCCGTCGCTCCCGTTACCGTTCAGTATATGCAGGTGCACTACAACACCTGCAAAGAACGCCCGCCCCCCGGCGGGTTTTTTTTGTTCGGAGCCGGATGACGGCGAGGATCTGGAAGAACCCGAGGGTTCTGCGGAGCCCGACCCGGATACCACCGCCCGGCGGTGGACCTATCCGGAGGTTGAGCCGGCGTCCGGCGGTTTAACGAAAACGACCCCATGATCTCCATGTCGTTTCTTCCGGCCGGGTGTTTCTTCCGGGATACAGAGGGTCGCCGCTCCCGGCGCTGGGACACCCCGTCGCTATCATGACAAACACAGAAATCAAAGGATCGTGAGAACTCTGCCGCTTCGCGCCGTTGCATGTGATCGTTTCATGTTCTTTCCTCGTTCCCGGATGAGCTGCCCGGGTGTGTGGTTCTTCGTCCGGATTGTGGATGCAAATCAAGCACCGCGTCATAGGTGATGAAACACACGTTGCCGGGAATTTTTCCCGATCAAATGAATGGCCATACCTATAGCGTCGTCCGCCTGCCTGCATTGATACTTGGATAAAGCCGACACACCAAGGAGGTATCTATGCCAAATCACACAAAACAAAAATCTATTGCAATTGCGGTTACCCTTTCCCTGTTATTGATATTTGCGGGATGTGCCAATCCCTCCGGAAGTAATGAGTCCGACAGTAATGAGAATGATGATTCCAACCCGGTAGCATACCTGCCGGTGCTCGCCCCCGGTAACAGCATTTCCGGCAGCGGTATCAACGCCCAGGCAGTCACCGACGATGCCGACACGGCGGCGAACGTGCGATTCTACGCATCGGCACCTCTGGTGTACAGTTTCGCGGAAAACAGTCTTGGCGTCGGTACCGGTGACACCTACGTCAGCACCAACGACGTTTTCGGGGCAGTAACGTTTACCGTTACCGAGAGCAACGGTGTTGTCACCTACACCGGAGAGAACAGTGACCGTTCCATCAGAGTTACCGCCACTTACAACTCCGACACGAAAAAGATCGGGTATGAGCAGATCCTGTATCTGGATGATCAAGGCAAAAAGCTTAATGACTCAACCGCGATGAAGCTCGTGGTGTACACCAAGTTTTCCGATATAACGCTGACCGATGATGGCTCTTTTGTTGGACCCATTGAGGCTGTTGTTCTCTATGATTCAGACGACGGTCTCGGTTTCCAGGCTACATCCGGTGGGAACGCTGAGGTGTTTCACGGGAAGATTGACGGGACAAGCATCGGTACCGGGTATGCAATTGGAAAGGGCGTCTCTTCTGCAGATGATAGCACGCCTTTCCCCGAAGGAACCGGCAAACCTACTACAGCCACGGACCTCGCCAACCTTGATGATATGTATACCTATATCACCGGTGTCACCCCGGCAAAGTTTGTGAGTGACGCCGGTGGCTCGACGGAAAACGGCGCAATTTTCTGGCGAGTCGGAACGGATCCCGCCCAGCAGGACCAGGCTGATCCGGCTACCTTCCCTCCAGATTTTACCGGCAATGGCCTCACCGGTTGGGCGAATGTTACTTCGTTGACAGCTGACTGAGGCATGGAAGAGGGCCGGTCGATCGCTTTGTAGTTTCGAAAATCGATGCTATCTTCGGCTGCGTTACCAGGTTCTCGGGAATTACAGGAGCGAAACCCGACGTACTGTTTGGTGCGCGCCGGATGGGTGGCACAACAACACCGGTACCCGTAGGATACAGAGAGTGAAGATCCGGGAAGTTACTCCGTTTATCATAGCTTCTCTCATCATTCTGGCTCTGCTTTTCCCCATGAACGCAGCGTTCCGGGCCGGGACGGAAGTTTCCACCGTTGTGAGCGAACTTCAACTGGAGTGGCTCCGCCTTGGGATCACGATAGACACCCGGAACGGTGCAGCAGTTGCAACCTTCGCCGACCAGCTGAAAAACCCGCAGCTGCAGGCGCTGTCCCGGTTTTCTGCACCGCTTGCGGCCACCCTTGACCGCATACCGGATGCTCTCACTCACGTAGAAATCGCTGTCAGAAGTGGCGATCGGGAGGCGACCGTTGCAGCGGTGCAAACCGTGGACGCCCTGCTTGACACCGTGGCGACGGAGGCCGCAATCCTTGATGCGCAACGCAGTGCCGCATACGCAAGTCTGGTATCCTTTTCATTCATCGCTGCAACGGCATTCGCAATGCTTTGGATCTATCAGATCGTCCGGGTTCAGCGTTTCGCGTCGGCCGCAGAAGAAAGCAAGCGTGTTGCGACGCTGGAACGACGGGTACAGGACCACGAACGTCGCCGCCTTGCCCGGGAGCTCCACGACGGTGCCGCCCAGGAACTTGCCGTTGCCCGGCTGGCCCTTGACAGGCTGACACCTGATGACGCCGTGTCTTCATTACGTTCCGCCATCATCTCCGCTGCAGAAGAAATTCGCCTGATCCATCGCGCTCTGGATCCCCGTTTTACCGCTCCCGACGAGCTGATGTCCCTTATCCACAAACTCGCCGCGAATATTGAACACCGTTCCAGCCAGAAGATCGACGTACATAACGATTCACTCCACGGGATACAGTGGACACCGGAGATGCAGCTCCATCTGTTTCGGATCACCCAGGAAGGGCTGCACAATGTGGTCCGCCACGCCGGAGCGTCCACCGCTTCCATCACACTCCGTGTTCAGGATACAAACCATGTTGTTCTGCGTATTATGGATGACGGTGTCGGTCTCAACGGATCTGTTGAGGGCTACGGGCGTCGGGGTATACGGGAACGGGTTGAACTGATGGGCGGAACCGTCTCCTGGAGTGCCGGGGAGCACGGTGGAACGGTTGTTGAAGCAATAGTCCCGGTTCGATCATCACCAGAGAGGCGCATGTGACCATAATCATCGTTGATGACCACAGAATGTTCCGGGAAAGTGTCGTTACCTTTCTGGAGGCGGAAGACTTTTGCGAGAACGTGCTGGCTGCGGCCGGCGTGACGGAAGCTCGAAGATTGATCATCGAGCATCTCCCGCAGGTTGCCCTCGTAGACCTGAGCTTTCCCGGCGAGGGTGGTATTGAGCTGGTCCACTGGGCCCGCTCTGCCGCCCCGGAGATGCACAGCATCTTCCTGACGATGCATGAAGAGCTTGAAAATCTCCGATCCGCCGTCGCCGCCGGTGCCAGTGGCTACGTAACCAAGAACGCCGGTTATGGGGAACTTCGTTCAGCGGTGCTCACCGTCGCCTCGGGAGGGCTGTATCTGGATCAGGTGATGCTGCGCCTTGTCTTTGCACAACTCTCCCATCCCCGTGAAGGCGAGCCGATACCGGAGGCCCTCGCGGAACTGACTGAACGGGAACGGGAGGTTTTCGGTTTTCTGCTGGAAGACAAGAGTACTGCAGAGATCGGATCACTTCTGTACATCAGTGTAAAGACGGTAGAAAACCACCGCTCCAGCATCTACCGGAAGCTTGAAGTCCACGACCGTCTTTCGCTGTTCAATTTTGCGCGCCGGAACGGTATGATCCAGTAAATCGACGAACGCCGCGAGCGATAAACTCGTAGCTCAGATAGGCGATCATGGCGCTGATAAGCTTGTCTACCATGTTCGTTACCATCCCGGACCAGAACACTGCGGTCACGAGGCTCCGGCCGGTAACTACCAGACCCATCACCAGGCGATCGATTCCATGAACCGTGGTGACCCCGGAATACATGACGTATGCCAGAACTGATCCAAAAAAGCCGTTGGCCACACCAGCGGTGACACCGAGCCACACATACCCCGGCGGGTGACCCAGCCATCCACGTCGGGTGAATATCCAGGTAATACACGCCGTCATGACATTGCAACAGACAAACGGGAACAGTACCTGCCCGGTAACTGTCAGAATCCCGTTGCTCACCAACGCAGTCACTATTCCCGGCAACAATCCCAGGTGGATCGTAACAACGATCGTGAGGATCGAATCAAGGTACAACGGGAGCTGGAGCACGTGAACCAGCGCTCCCAGCCCTGCGCCGGCAACTCCTCCGCCTGCCGCTACAACGAAAACGAACCAGGGGGATATCGTTTGATTTTTGAATGGCTGCTTCATCCCCGGACAGTATAGTTATCAAAGAAAACCAATACCAGTTAATCGCGTCTCTACCGGGCCTTCCATTGCAATTTGCCCCCGGCGCCGCCCCTTGAGTCTCCGAGAAATCAGCCTCATAATCTCTACTGTGAACAAAACGGACCTTTCAGAGACGGACATCCGCACCAAGTTCATCACCCCGGCGCTGATCGCCGCTGGGTGGGACCCCATGACCCAACTCAGAGAAGAGCTCCAACTCACCGCTGGGCGTGTTATGGTCCAGGGCAGGATCGCCCGCCGCCGCGCCGGCAAGCGCGCGGATTACGTGCTCTTCTACAAACCCGGCATCCCCATCGCGATCGTGGAGGCAAAAGACAATACCCATCCCGTCGGGGCCGGGATTGAGCAGGCGATCGACTATGCCCGGCTCCTCGACGTCCCCTTCGTCTACAGCTCCAACGGCGACGCGTTTCTGGAACGGGATCTCACCGCATCGACCACCACTTCCGCCGCCACAACAGCCCCGGCTCACGGTGGAGCTGTAGAACGCGAGCTCCCCCTCACCGCCTTCCCGAGCCCCCAGGAACTGTGGAACCGCTGGAAGGGACACGCCACCCTCACACCGGAACAGGAACAACTCGTCCTGCAGGACTACTACACCGACGGCAGCGGGAAAGCACCGCGCTACTACCAGCTCACCGCCATCAACCGCACCCTCGCCGCCGTCGCCAACGGTCAGCGACGGCTTCTGCTGGTCATGGCCACCGGCACCGGCAAAACGTTCACCGCCTTCCAGATCATCTATCGCCTCTGGAAGTCACGGACCGCCAGACGCATCCTCTTTCTTGCCGACCGGGACGCCCTCATCAACCAGACCAGAAACAACGACTTCCGTCCCTTCGGCGACGTCATGACCCGGATCACCAACCGCACGGTGGACACCTCCTACGAAGTCTACCTCTCCCTCTACCAGGCTATCACCGGCCCGGAAGACCACCAGAAGACGTTCCGTCGCTTCTCGCCGGACTTCTTCGACCTGGTTGTTATTGATGAGTGCCACCGCGGCTCCGCCCGGGAAGATTCCGCCTGGAGGGAAATCCTGGAGTACTTCAATTCCGCGATTCACCTCGGCCTCACCGCTACCCCCAAGGAGACGGAGTACATCTCCAACATCACCTATTTCGGTGACCCCATCTACATTTACTCCCTCAGACAGGGCATCGCCGACGGCTTCCTGGCGCCCTATAAGGTGGTCCGCGTCACCATGGACAAGGACGACGGCTGGCGCCCCGACGAGGGCATGACCGACCGCTACGGCAACGAGATTCCCGACCAGGTCTATGAGCTCCCCGATTTTGACCGCCTCATCACCCTCTCACAGCGGACAAAAACGGTCGCCGCCCGGATCATCCAGTTCCTCGCCAACACCGACCCGATGTCAAAGACGATCATCTTCTGCGAGAACATCGAACACGCCGAGCACATGCGCAGCGCCCTGGTCAACGCCGCTGCAACAACCGACGCCACCGCAACCGCCGCGGCAGATACCCGCTACATTACCAGAATCACCGGCGACAACCCCGCCGGCAAGGCGCTCCTGGACAAGTTCCAGGACTCCATGGAACCCTACCCCGTCATCGCCGTCACCAGCCGCCTCCTTACCACCGGCGTCGACGTCCGCGCCTGCCGCCTCATCGTGATCGATCGCACCGTCAAATCCCTTACCGAGTTCAAACAGATGGTCGGCCGGGGCACCCGCATCGACGAGGAGTACGGCAAACTCTATTTCACTATCGTGGACTTCCGCCGTGCCACCAACCACTTCGCGGACCCCGACTTTGACGGCGAACCGGTAGCGATCTACGAGCCCGATGATGATGAGGATCTGGAAGAACCTGACACTTCTGCGGAGCCCGACCCGGACACCACCGACCACACCGGATCGGCGGGGGACGATGAACCCGACCCCGACAACGGTGACGAATCGGCCCCGCGTCGCCGCCCGATTGTGGACCCCGTGAATGTGGATATTGTACACGAGCGCGTCCAGTACCTGGACGAACACGGCAAACTCATCACCGAGTCCCTCAGGGACTACAGCCGCAACAGGATTCTCGATACCTGGCACTCCCGGGACGAATTCCTGGCCGCCTGGAGCTCTGCAGAGCGAAAGGCGCTCATCATCGACGAGCTCGCCGAGCGCGGCGTCTTCCTCGAAGCCCTCAAAGAAGAGGTCGGTGCCGACTACGACGAGTTTGACCTGGTGTGCCACATCGCCTTTGATGAGCCGCCCAAAACGCGCCGGGAGCGCGCGGCCCGCCTTCGGCAGTCCGACTACTTCTCCCGCCACGGCGAGCACGCCCGGGCGGTCATCGATGCGATCCTTGACAAATACGCCACCGACGGCGTTACCACCATCGAGGACACCTCGGTGCTCAAGCTCCCGCCGATATCGCAGCTCGGCAGCGTCAAAGAGCTGGTGAAGCCCTTTGGCGGCACCCGCGACGGGTTTCTTCGGGCGATCCGGGAGTTGGAGGCGGAGCTGTATCGCGATACCGACGAGGGAGGCGCTGCGTGATTCCCGACTATGAAACGCTGATGCTGCCGATACTCAAGGCGCTCTCCGACGGCCAAACGTGGCGCACTCGGGAGATCGTCGCGCGGATGGGTGAGGATTTCGAGCTGTCCGAAGACGAGATGCGGGAGATGATCCCCAGCGGTCGCGCAAAGTTGATCCAGAATCGCGTTGGTTGGGCGTGCACCTATCTGCGAAAGGCAGGGCTCATCGAGTCGGTCCGGCGCGGACACAATCGCATCACCGACGCTGGACGCACGGTCCTGACCGATCCGCCTTCCCGTATCGATAGCACGTTCCTCACGCAATTCTCCTCGTTCCAGGAGTTCCGGGAGAAGAGCGAACATACCTCGACGTCCGGCGTCGCCACCGACGCAACGACGGTCGACATAACTGCAGTCGAGGAGGTGCACGGCACTCCCGATGAAATCATCCACGCCCAGTCCGCCGTCCTCAACGCTGCCCTCCGCAAAGATCTGACGGAACAGGTGCTGGCGATGGACCCGGACCAGTTCGAACAACTCGTGGTCGATCTCCTTGTCGCGATGGGCTACGGTGGCTCGGTAGTCGATGCGGGGCGGGCAATCGGCCGGTCCAACGACGGCGGTATCGACGGAGTCATCAAGGAAGATGTTCTGGGCCTGGATACGATCTACATTCAGGCCAAGCGATGGCAGAACACCGTTCCGATCAAAGAGGTACGCGATTTTGCCGGCGCTTTGCTCTCAAAGCGGTCGGTAAAGGGTGTTTTCATCACCACCAGTTCGTTTCCATCCGGCGCGCATGACTTCGTCGCCTCCATAGACCGCCGGATTATCTTGATAGACGGCGAGCGTCTCGCCGGCCTCATGATTCAGTTCAACCTTGGCGTCTCCGTTGCTGAAACAATCCTGTTGAAAGAACTGGATTACGACTACTTTGGGAATTGAAATATTCGCGAATCACGAATAAGCTAAAGACATGAGTCTGCACCTGAAACCGCAAGACGTTCTCGTCCTTCTCAAGCTCGTCGCGATCGGTGACCGATCCTGGACGTATTCCAGTCTGGCCGGCGAGCTCGGCATGAGCGCCTCAGAGGTTCATGCGGCGATCACCCGCGCCCAGAGTGCCCGTCTGTACGCGGATGTATTGCGGACCGTCATGCACCCCAATCTGTTTGAGTTTCTCGTCCATGGTGTGCGCTACGCCTTCCCCGCGGAAGCAGGCGCGCCTGGGTGGGGCATCCCCACCGCTCACGCCGCCCCACCGCTGAACGGCATTATCGTCGCCGATGAACCGTTGCCACCGGTGTGGCCAACGGCCTCGGGTACCACCCACGGCGTCACGCTTACCCCTTTGTATCGGTCGGTCCCGTATGCTGCTGAGCACGACCCCGAGTTGTACGGACTGCTCGCCTGCGTCGACGCACTGCGGATCGGCCGCGTCAGAGAGCGGAGTGCCGCAACAGAGGCGCTTCGTCTGAGAATCCTTGGTGAGGAAGCTGCGGCATGAATGAATCGATTGCGATGATCGAACGGGTTACCGCCGCCCTTGGTCCGTTATCGAAAGAAGTTGTCTTTGTTGGTGGCGCCGTTGTCCGTCTCCTCGTGACAGACCCGTCGATTACCGAGTTTCGCACAACCGACGATGTCGACGTGATCGTGGAGATTACCTCCCGTGGTGCCTATGCCGAGTTTGAAGACCAGTTGCGGGAGATCGGATTTCAAAACGTCTCATACCCTGGGGCACCCCTGTGCCGCTGGGACATAGACGGAACAATCGTCGATGTCATGCCGACCGAAGAGCGGCTCCTTGGGTTTTCAAACCGTTGGTATCCCGAGGCAATTCGTACCGCCCCGACGGTCGCGCTCCCGTCGGGTTCCACAGTCCGCATTATTGACCCGGTTGTCTTCATCGCGACCAAACTGGAAGCGTTCAGCCAACGCGGAAACAACGATCCGATCGGGAGTCGCGACATCGAGGATGTCATCAGCGTGGTGGACGGACGACCGGACCTGCCGGAAGAGTTCCGAACCACGGCGGCAGAAGTACAGACGTTCATCCGCCAGGCATTGACCACCCTTATCACCACCATTGGGTTCCGAAACGCCGTGCTTGGCTACCTGCCGCACGACCCCGTGGCTCAGCAGCGCTACACAACCATCATGCAGCGTTTTCAGACGATCACCCAGGAGCACCCATGATCACCACCACCATCAAGAGCATTCAGGACATCATGCGCCAGGACACCGGCGTCGACGGCGACGCCCAGCGCCTCAGTCAATTAGGATGGATGCTCTTCCTCAAAATCCTCGACGACCGGGAAGAAGAGTACGAGATCGAACGCGAGGACTACCGCTCACCCATTCCGGCGGAGCTCCGCTGGCGCGCCTGGGCGGCCGACCCCGAGGGCATCACCGGTGACGAGCTCACCGACTTCGTCACCACGAAGCTCTTCCCTACTCTCAAGGAGCTCCCCGCCGACGCCGCACAGAACCCCCTGGGGGTCATCGTCCGTCGGGTATTCGAGGACGCCTACCACTACATGAAATCCGGCACCCTCTTTCGCCAGGTGATCAACCGCATCAACGAGATCGACTTCACCGCCAGCGAAGACCGCCACCTCTTCAACGACATCTACGAGAAGATCCTCAAAGACCTCCAGAGCGCCGGCAACGCCGGGGAGTACTACACCCCCCGGGCGGTCACGCAGTTTATCGTAGACACCGTTAACCCGCGCCTCGGCGAGCGCGTCCTGGACCCCGCCTGCGGCACCGGCGGCTTCCTCGTCAACGCCCTGGAGCACATATCCAACTCCGGCGCCCTCAAAACCGCCGATGACTACCGCACCCTCCAGAACCAGATCCACGGGGTGGAAAAGAAACCCCTCCCGCACCTGTTGTGTACCACCAACATGCTCCTCCACGGACTGGAAGTCCCCATCAACATCCGCCGGGACAACACCCTGGCGCGCCCCTACCGCGACTACGGCCCGGCAGACCAGGTAGACGTGGTGATCACCAATCCCCCCTTCGGCGGCACCGAGGAGCCCGGCATCGAGGACAACTTTCCCGCCGATTACCGCACCCGGGAGACCGCGGACCTCTTCCTTGTTCTCATCATGCGCCTCCTCAAACCCGGCGGGCGCTGCGGCATCGTCCTCCCCGACGGCACCCTCTTCGGCGAGGGCGTCAAGACGCGCATCAAGACCGAGCTCCTGGAAACGTGCAACGTCCACACCATCGTCCGCCTCCCCAACGGCGTCTTCAACCCCTACACCGGCATCCGCACCAACCTCATCTTCTTCGAGAAAGGCCGCCCCACCGAGGGCATCTGGTACTACGAGCACCCCTATCCCGAGGGCTACAAGTCCTACTCCAAAACCAAACCGATGCGCATCGAGGAGTTCGCCCCCGAAAAAGCGTGGTGGACCGCCCGCACCGAGAACGACCACGCCTGGTACGTTCCCATCCAGACGATCCGCGACCGCGCCTACAACCTGGATATCAAAAACCCCCACGCCCCCGAGGCGCAACAGCACGACCCGGAAGAGCTCTACCGGGAATACCACGCCGCCGTCGCCGAGACGGAACGCATCGCAACCCAACTCCGCGACCAGCTCGCCACCTACCTCCAGGGAGCCTCAGAATGATCGACTTCGTTCTCCGGAATCTAGTCGAACTTGCGACGTTGCCGGGCTCCGTCCCCAAACTGCGCAGCTTCATCCTGGATCAGGCGGTCCGGGGAAACCTCACCGCCGACTGGCGGCGGGACAACCCCGACGTGGAGCCCGCCTCAGTTCTGCTGGAACGGATACGGCAAGAGAAGCAGGAACTCGTGAAGGCGGGGAAGATCAAGAAGCAGAAGGAGCTCCCGCCGGTGGAGCCGGGGGAGGTACCGTTTGCAGTGCCGGAATCCTGGGAGTGGGTGCGGTTGGGGGATGTGTTCGTAACCGTTACCGACGGAGATCACCTACCGCCGCCCAAAGCCCCGGATGGTGTCCCGTTCTTGGTGATCGGAGACATTCGAGAAGGGACCATAGACACCAAGAACGCGTCCCGGTTCGTGTCGAGGAAATATTACGATGGACTCGACTGGTCTCGAATACCTCGCAAAGGTACGATTCTCTATACACTGGTGGGGTCACTTGGTATTCCCGTGCTGGTGCAGTCCGATGCGAAGTTCTGCGTTCAACGTCACATCGGATTGCTTCAACCTTCGTCACAAACAAATACCGAATACCTGCGACACTTACTGGAGTCAGATCTCACGTTTGAACAAGCGTCTAACGTAGCGACAGGTATTGCCCAAAAGACCGTACCGCTTTCGGGTTTGCGTTCAATAATCGAACCGATCCCACCCACCGTAGAACAAACCGAAATCGTCCGCCGCGTCGATGAGCTCATGGCCCTCTGCGACCAGC
>JBKHFT010000049.1:0-21344 GCA_046540055.1 Alkalispirochaeta sp. | reverse complement strand
ACTGCCCCGCAGGACCGCACTGCCCCGCATCGGCACGTTACCCTACCGGGGCGCACCCGACACCGATCGTATATTCATGCCTGTAATAGAAGCCTGTTTTCCGTCGACTGCGGATACTTCGTGGTTTCCTGCGGTATGGTGCCTTGCCTCCCTTCTACGAGTGCATATTGCACGACCCGGTGCGTTATGCGCCTCCCCGCAGGTTCGGGGCATCGATATCGCCTGAATTTTCTGGCACGCTTATTGCTAAGGAGGATAGAATATGAACCGCGTCGTGCACACCGAAACCCGAGGACGGGCGAGAGACTTTGAGTCCCGGATGCGCCATCGCCGTATCGGCGGTCAGCTTCTGTTGACGCTCTCGCCGCTGATCGCCGTTGGCGTTGTCGCGTCAAACACGACGATCGTTATTCTCGTCTCGGCGTACCTTCAGGGGGAGGGGTATCCCCTTGTCCTCGAGGCGTCCACCGTCCGCATCCTGCTGACGATCGCGATAGTGTATCTTCCGGTGTTCCTGGGCGGGATCGTTCTTCTTCAGAGGACGTTCCGGCGCCTCGTCCTCGACCCGATCGGCGAGATCGCCGCAGCGGCGTACCGCCTCGAACCGGGCGCCCTCGAGGCCCTTGCCGAGGCCCCCGGCTCTTTCGAGATCGGCGCCCTTACCGACGCGCTCCTGGGGATGATCAACCAGATCCAGGAGAAGAACCGCCTTCTCCACCGCCACGCGAACCGCCTCGAGCAAGCGGTCCAGGAGCGCACCGAGGAACTCGCCCGCTCCCTCGAAGAACTCACGGCGACGAAGAACGCCCTCGTACGGCAGGAAAAGCTCGCTTCCCTCGGACAGCTCGCTGCGGGTGTCGCTCACGAGATCAACAACCCCGCCGGGTTCGTCGGGAGCAACCTGAAAACACTGAAAGGGTATGGGAAACGATACGCTGATCTGAACCGCCACCTCTTGACGTTTGCCGAACTCGCCCGGGAGGGCACTGATACGACGCTATCCGCAGCGGCGGGTAACCTCGTCGATAAGATCGGGGAGTACGAGATCGACTATATCATCGACGACACCACGGCCCTGATCGACGAATCCCTGTCGGGTATTCGGCGTGTCTCGGATATCGTCCAGGGACTCTTACGCTTCGCCCGGCCCGACACGGAAGAGGTCTCGTCGACGGCGATTCTGGACGTGGTCCAGGAAGCGTTGCGGACACTCGACGGCGAGCTGAGCCAGGGAAACACGATCCGGATCATGATCGACCGGGATTGTACCGTCATCGCAAAGCACGGACAGTTGGTGCAGGTGTTTCGGAACCTGATCCTCAACGCCGGACAGGCGATGCCGGAGGGTGGAACGATCACCGTGAACGGCGGATGCACCGACAACGAAGTGACGATAACGATCTCCGATACCGGTCTCGGGATCCCGCCGGATGTGATCGACAGGATCTTCGATCCTTTCTTCACCACAAAGCCGGTTGGCTCCGGGACGGGTCTCGGCCTCGCGATCGTCCACGGAATGATCCACTCCCTGGGCGGGTCGATCGACGTCGAAAGCTCCCCGGGTACGGGCACAACCTTTCGCATAACCCTCCCCCGGGGGAGAGAACTGGAAGAGACAGGATGAACAACGAGAAACAAGACAGACGGATCCTGATCGTCGACGACGAGCCGGAGAATATACGGGCAATCACGCGGGAAATACGCCCATGGACGCGACGGAGAGGTATCGAGGTCGACTCCTGTTCCAACGGGGAAGAGGCGCTGGAGATCCTGGATGCCCGGGAGTACGGCGTCGTTGTGACCGATAACCGTATGCCCCATATGAACGGAACGGATCTGGTGAGACTCGTCGGCAGGAACCATCCTGCCACTGTTTCGATCATCCTGACGGGGTACACCGAGAAGCGTGATATGGAAGCCGCGTTGAACTCGGGTATCTTCGCGTTTCTGATCAAGCCCTGGGACAGCGAACAGCTTCGCCTCGAGATACAGAAAGCGATGGGCGTCCACTACATGCGGAAACGACACCTCGAGGAGACACGTCGCCAGAAAGAGGAACTGCGGATGGCTGCGGCGTTCCACGCTCAGCTTTTCCGGATAACCCCACCGCCGGTCAGCAACGGTATCTCGATCACCTACGCCAGGGACGCAGCGGGCTCAATGGGGTTCACCGGTGATTACCTCGATATCGTACCGATCGGGACGACAGGACACCTCATACTGATTGGTGACGTTTCGGGCCACGGCCTCCGCACCACCTTCGTTCTCGCGATGTTGAAAGGGGTGATAACTCCGCAGTATCTTGCGGAACGCAGAATGGAAGGCTCGACCGGCGAGATCCTTCAATGGATCAACGCGCGGTTCTGCGAGATCAACCGGGAGATCCCCGATCTCTTCGTGACCTTTACCGCAGTCTACGTTGAGACCGCTACCGGTCGCGTCACCTATGCCTCCGCCGGAAATCCGATGCCCTTGCTGGTGGGTACCGACGGTGTTCACACTCTCGAGAATTACGGTGTAGCTCTGGGAGTCGACCCCGATGCGGTCTACCGTGAGACAACGTTGATGCTGACACCCGGTGAATCGGTCTACTTTTTTACCGACGGAATATCCTTTCCGATGCAGGGAGAGGATCGTATCGACCCGGAGACTCTTTCGGTCGTTCTGAGAGAAGAGCGGGATCAGGCGCCGGCCACGGTGATCGCCCGTCTCAAGGAGCGAATCGGCTCGGAAACGATCGGCGATGACATCACTCTGGTACGCGTCGCCAACGAAGGGGGCCATCGGTAACCGGGTCCGTTTCCGTTCCATACTGTTGAAACAGTACGAACAGGCGCAGACCCGCAGGCTATCGTCGCTGCTCCACCCGCAGAAGATTCAGAAGTCCCGTTCCGAACCGCTTCCACCCCGAAACCGATTCGTAGAGTGGATGAGATTCCTCCTCCCGGAGAATATCGTGAATCGCGATCAACGAGGCGGAGAGGTCCGCGACGGTGGCTTCCACCTGCCGGGTGACCCCGATCAGGTACATCCGTCGCTTCTGTTCCCGAAGCAGCGGCTTGTCCGCCGTTTCGGCACGTCGTCGGAGTGCCTGTTCCACCTCGGCGGTCCTCGTCTCCGACGAGTGAAACAGACGGGTCAGCACTCCTCGTGCGTCCTCGACGCTGCTGACCACCTGGTGGAGCCGAATCGCAGCCGTCGAGTCGGTGAACGCTCCGTCGATGACCGCTTCGAAGATCTCCCGGATCGTCCGCTCCGTTGTCGGGTCCCTGAAGAAGTTCAGGCCCGCCGTCACCGTCCTTCGCGGAACCCCCTCGGGGAGGGGTGCCGCCACTTCCAGGTAGGGACTCACGCACTCCTCCGCCTGGCGAAGCGCCTCCGCCGCCACCTCGGCGGACACCACGTCGACAAAGGCGGCAACCGTTTCCTCGTAGAGGTCGAACTCGGGACTCCGCCACCGGAACGTCGCGAGAGGATCGGACAGACCGTACCGGATCAACTCCTCCCCGTGAAGCGCGTCCATTGCCGCTACCGCGGCGCGAACCGATTCGGATACCGACCCGTCCCGGGACTGTCCGATCCACCGGTCAAAGAGGGCAAACACGTTACTCTTCAGCGTTCGTCGGCACCGATCCCTGATATGCTCGACGCGAATCAGCGCCGGCAGGAGCGGGCGAACCGGTTCACTCCGTTGTCTGTCCAGGGATGGTGTGCGCATCAACGATGCGATCGGAAAGCGGGCGATCTGAGTGACCAGATCGATAGCGGTCCACACCTCCTTAGGCCCGGGTTCCGGCGTCACGGCACGAAGAGGGAGAAGATCAGTGCGCACATTGTCCACGATCGAGTCACGAATATCCCCGAGAGGGTGTTCGTTGATTTCGGAGAAATCAAAACAGTATCGCCCTGCCTCCAACACTGCCCGATAGGTATCCGGTCGTGTTTCGGAAACGATGAACCGAAGAAATTCGCTTCGTCGCGTATCGACGGCGGAGGCGGCAGCCCGTTGTACCGCTTCGAAGGCGCTCCCCAGAGCATCGACACGGCGAAAAAACAGCTCCGTGAGACCGTCACCGTTCCGATCGAGCACCCCTGACTCGGCGGCGGCAAGATCACGGACGATCTCCCTGAGCAACCGTTCCCGGGCATACCGGGCGATACTGACCCGGCGAAACGCGGCGGCGACCTTCCATACCAGACGGATCCGCCAGTGCCGGTCCGACACGTACTGTCGATAGTGCTCGACGGTTCCGGAAACGATGGGTGCGTCCCTCGTCGTGTACCGGTACCCTCGTCTCATCGCGGTCGCTCCCGGTTACCCGTCGGTTCCATCGCTTTCTCCGATCTCTTCGAGGGGAAAGGGGGTCAAGGGCATTGTAACCACGAAGGTGGTACCTTCGTCGGGAACGCTTTCGACCGAAATCGTTCCACCGCTGTTGGTGATAATTTCGTGACAGATCGCAAGTCCCAGCCCTGTCCCGGCTCCCACGGGCTTCGTCGTATAAAAGGGGTCGAAGATCTTCGCGATCGTCTCCTCGGTCATCCCGCACCCGGTGTCGGAGATCCGCAGTACGGCGTTCCCCTCTTCCTCCCTGAGGGATATCGAGATCGTTCCTCCCGGGGGCGTCGCATCACGTGCATTGATCAGCATATTCACGATCACCTGCTCGATCTGGCCCGGAACGGCGGTTGTCGCCAGTCGATCGTCGGCATCGACCTCGACGGTGTAGTCGTACTTCAGTTCGTTCCATACGATCTGAACTCCCGACTCAAGGGCGTGATTCAGATCGACCCGCTCCATCTCCTGCGCCTTGTCCCGGGCGAACGCGTTCAGACCTTGCACAATCGTGGTGATCCGCTGCATACCGCCGGTGACCGCTGAGATGAGATCGTCCATCTCGCCCATGATGTACCGATATTCCTCAGATTCCTCGTCTTTCAGAATCCTCGCCGCCGTTGCGCGTACCGTCGGCGAAATCGTGGCACCGCCGGTCGCGGCGAGTTCTTCCATGAGGCTGTCGCACCGACGAAGGCGACTCTTGATCGTCTCGATATACCCGGACAACACCTCCAGATTCCCTACGATGAACCCCGAGGGGTTGTTGATCTCGTGGGCAACCCCTGCGGCGAGGCGACCGAGGGAGGCGAGTTTTTCCTGCCGGATCATCTGCGCCTGCGCCCGCTCGAGTTCCTGGCTGTGTTCCTTCACCGTCGCCTGAAGTTCTTCGGTTCGCCGCTCCGTCTGGTTCATCAGACCGATAAACGAGGCGATCATCGTGTGAAACTCGACGGCTCCGGTCCGCCGGGCGATTTCGGTGAGGACATCGATACGGTTATCCCGGACGGAGAATGTCAATTCCCGGAGGGGACGTAAATACCGTGATCGAAGTATCAGAAACAACGCGACCTGGAGCGCGATCAACGCGAGAACGAGCGTTACAATCCACGGAGCGATCGCCGAGATGTAGCGGATACGAAACGCCGGAAGATTCGGCGATAATCGCAGCTCCACCGGTCCCGACTCCTCCGGAGGGGTCCATCGACGAGTGACCGTGACACCCTTCGAACCAACGGGTGTCACCCCTCCCTGCGCAACGATCCGATCCGAGGCATCGACGATCACGAACCCTTCCAGGATCCGTTCTCCGATCAGGGGTGTCAGGGCGCGGGAGGTAGCCTGGGGGGATGCGTTGTCCATCGCGACAAGATCCGCGATCATCTCCGTCTGCCGCCGCGCGCGATTCCCGATCACGTCACGGCCAAGCACGAGATACTGCACCGTCAACAGGGCAACAACGAAAACGCTCCAGATCAGGATGATCAGAAGGAATCGCGACGAAAGGGTGTAAAGCCGTTTCTCCTGGTAGTATCCGCTCATTATAACCGTCCCATCCTGTCCGCAGCCTCGACAACGTTGTGATCAAGTCTTCCGGCAACAGCCTCGTCGTGCAAGTGTTCAATCGCGTCGTCGTGGCTCATCGGGTCACGGTAGGTGCGGTCCGGATCGGTTATCGCGCAGTAGACATCGGCGACGGAAAGGACCCGTAGCTCCGGCGTAAAGCGTTCGTCCCCGGAGACGCCGTCGGGATATCCCGAACCGTCGAGTCGTTCATGATGGTGACGACAGAGATAGGGTACCTGAGAAAGATTGTGCGGCCAGGGGATGCCTGAGGCGAGGCGTTCCGAGTAGAACGTATGGTACTCGACGCTCTCCCGCTCTTTTGGTGTCAGAGTACCGACGTTGACCTCCAGAAGGGACTCGGTGAACTCCGTATCGATCAGCGGCAGATTGATCTCCCGGCGAATCTCTTTGGTGAGGGTGCTGAGTGACAACACGCACCGACCCAGGTTGTTCCGACGGTCCCGGCTCCGATAATCCGTCGCCAGGATCGTGGTGATCTCCCGGATCAGACTCTTCGCGAGTTCGTCACCGGCACCCCTCGTCTCGAGGTACTTTCCGAGGATACCGATCCTCTCCTCCAGGAGGCGCTGCTGCGATTCGTGGAGAGGAAACTCCTTGTTGAGAACGCGACGATCAACGAAGAGCTTACCGATGTCGTGAAGCAAACCCGCGTAGACCACGGTATTGCGCCCGGATCGCACCGCCGCCGGTGACGGGGGCGCCGGGTTGTTGGTCCGGTTCATATACAACGCGTACAGTTCGCCGCCGTAGGAGGCGACGCGGTGAAGATGCGCCACCAGCTTCGGGTCGATCGACTGAGCAACGGTCAGCAATCCGCGGACAAAACTCTTGATCGAGATGACCGGCGTGTCTCCTCCGGTGCCGTTGTGTTTCGTGGGGGCCGACGCATCAGCTACGGAGGGATTTCCGGGAGGAATCATATCGTAGAGCGTTGCCCGCATCGCGGCAAGGTCGATCGGTTTGAGAAAGACCCGTTCAACTCCGGAGCGGTTCACCGCCGACGCGATGTTTGTCACATCGTGAACCCCCGTCATAAGGCCGCGGGTGACGTCGGGGTACCGGTTCGCGACAACGGTGAGGAAGGTACCCCCGTCCATTTCGGGCATCGCCCAGTCGGAGATCACGATATCGTAGGCGTTTCGGTCCAGAAGGTTCAGTCCGTCTTTCGCCGACGACGCAACCTCCACCGCGATGTGTGCGTCGTTGTGAAACGTACGAAGCAACGTCTTCAGGAATTCAGGCTCATCATCGACGAACAGGACACCGGGTTTCTTTTCCATGGCGATTACAGGAAACAAGCAATTTTCGTGCCACTAATCCACTCCGAAACGCCCCGTTCATCGGGGTATCGATCGGGCGAACTGCACGACTCGCGCAAAACGCACGTATTCCGACGGTTCACGAGGGTGCCGCGAGTCGAACGATCGAGAAGTCGTCGGTAAGCGTTTCGACATCAACCGTTCGCATCAGCCGTTCTACCGCGCGCTCGATCGCATCGGTGTGACGCGTCTCGAGAAGCACCTTGATCAGATCCTCTCGCTCCGCCCGGTCCCCTCCGTCCTTGGAGAGGCGGAACCCGTCGGTAAACAGGTAGAACGCTTCTCCGGGGTCGAGAATCACCGTCTGTTCCCGGTAGTCCGGGCCGGGGTTTATCCCGAGGGCAACTCCGGGTACTTCGAGGGGACGGAGCATGTGGCTCCGTTGTACCAGGGGGAGGGGCAACCCCGCCGACGCCGAGGTGATACTGCGATTTGTCTCGTCCACGACGGTGGCGTTCAATGCAACGAAGAGGTCGTCAAAATCGGCGACGATCGTGTAGAGCTTCTCGTTGAGCCACCGCAGGAGGTGCGCCGGTGAAACGTCGTGTCCGTGCTGGGAGAGAAACTGGGGAACCAACGCCGCCTTCAGGAGCGTCGAGACGAAGGCGGTTCTGAGTCCTTGCCCGGAAATGTCCCCGAGGAGGACCAGATACCGGTTCCCGCCGATCCCCACGAGATCGAGATAGTCTCCGAGAATCCCCTCCTCCCCGGCGTTGAACTGCGCGTACGACGGCACCACCCGTCCCGAGTGCTCGGGTGGAACGATTTTCAACACTTCCTTCTGGAAGGCGATCGCAAGTCGCAGCTTTTCGCTGCTTTTTCGCGTCGATTCCCGACGCTCCTTGCGACGACGGTGTTCTGTCAGTGCGCCCCCGAGGTTTTCTACCAGTTTCTCGTGGTCCCAGGGTTTGACCATGAAGGCGAATATTCCGGAGCTGAGTGCCTTTTCGATATCTCCTTTCTCGGTGTATCCGGTGATGATGATACTTACCGTCTCGGGGGATTCTTCGCCGACGACACGTACCAGGTCCGCCCCGGAGATCCCCGGCATCCGGTTATCCGAAAGAATCACCCCACAGGGTTCGCGTCTCGTCAGTTCAAGGGCATCCGTCCCGTTCTCGGCGACCTCGATCGCCACATCGTGATCCCGTGCCCATTCGCGGAGCTCCCGCCTGAGAGCTTTCAGGTTTTCGAGCTCATCGTCTACAATAAGCAGCCTATCCACGGTGATCCTCCACAGGAAGGCGTACGGTGATTCGGGCGCCGCCGCCTTCAGAATTCCCGGCCTCGATCTCACCGCCGTGTTTATTCACGATCAGATCGTAGGCAAGACTCAGACCCAACCCGGTCCCTTCACCCACCCCTTTCGTGGTATAAAACGGCTCAAAGACTCGCTGCAGTACGTGATCGGGAATGCCCGGACCGTTGTCGGAAAAGACGCATTCAACAAACTTGTTGCGGTGTCGCGTATGGACCTCCAGTCGACCCTGACCGGCGCGCGATGACGACCTGATCGCGTCTTTTGTATTCGAGACGATGTTCAGAATCACCTGAAAGAGCTCGCTCGTATTGCACCGCACCGGGGGGATGCGTCCGGGAACGAATGCGATCTCGATCTTCTCGCTCTCCGATGTGTCCGCGAGGGTCAGGGCGCGGTCGATCTCTTCGTTCAGATTCCGGTACACGGTCTTTTCTTCGCTGCTTTTCCGGGACAATTCCGTGAGACTTCCCACGATGTTCGCGATTCGGTCGAGACCGTGCAGCGTGCTCTCGAGGATATCCTGCGTATCGGCGAGGATAAATGCGATATCGTCGTCGGTGACGGAGGGAGTGACGAAGGGGGTGTCGGTGACAGGGGCTTCGCCGGAACCTGCGCCGGCGGCGAATACGGAAGCCGGTGCGCCGGGAGCGGTGGACGTCGGGTCCGTCCCCTCTGTACCCTCGGCCCGTCTGCTACCGATAACCACCGACAGATCCCGAATATAGCGTATCAGCGTCTCGGTATTGCTCCGGAGAAACCCGATCGGGTTGTTGATCTCGTGGGCCACTCCCGCAGCGAGGGTGCCGATACCCGCCATCTTCTCCGCGTGGAGGAGGTTCATCTTCGCTTCCCGGAGGGTCCGGTTCGCTTCTTCGAGCTCCCGGGTCCGTTCGGCGGCGACCCGGAACCGCCGCTCCCGGGTGAGGGTACTGCTGACCATGTCAGCGGCAACCTGGAGATACTCCCGGGTATCGTCGTCCCAGGTGCGAGCATACTGCACGTTGTCAAGACCGATAAAACCGGCGAGCTCCCGTTCCGTATAGATCGGCAATACCAGCACCGAGAGGATATCCTGCTCCTCGAGAATCTCCCGCTCCGCCGTCGCCTCGGGAGGCATCGCTGAGACATCGGGAACGAGGATCAGTTCGCCGTTCCGGAGACGCTCCATCCACCAGGGAAACATGCTGAGAGGAAGGTCGGTGAGCATATCGATCTCCGGGGTGACCCCCTCGGCGCACCACTCATGGGTGTTATCCATCGTCTCCTTCTCGTAATCGAAGAGAAACACGTAGGACCGCCCCGCGTCACAGACCCGGCCAAGAACTCTGAGCGCCTCGTTGATAATCGTATCCGGATCGTCGAGGGAGACGAAGGACGATGCGATGCGGTACACCGCCACCGCAAAGGATTGCTCCGAGAAACGACTTTTTAATCTGCTCGTTACCATACGATCGTGTGATGCAATTTGCGGACCAAGAAAGCGAAAAATGCCGGCATTTCCGACATTCTCCCCGGGGAGATCGGTTCAATTCGATCCTGTACCCCGGCGAGTGCCTCACTGCGACAGACGATCAGCCCATGTACCTTCATCTGGTGCCTCGTCTGTTCCTGTGACCTTCCATCAAGAATACCACTCGGCGCCGCATGGTGCCACATCGATCGATCGTGTGTCCGGCGGGGCGATCCCCGGGGAAATCCACGGCACGTGCAAAACGCGAGACGGGGATCGCATTTCGCACGACCAGGCGAAGCGGCGGCTGGTCCTAGGTTTTACACCTGCGATCGGTGAATGTGCGAGGGGTGTCACCCCTCACACAGGCGATAGATCGCGCGGATGTCGTCGGAGGAGTACCCGGAAACTCTCCAGAGTTTTCCGAGAGTAAGGGCCTGGTCGACGCACGCGTCAAGGTCGATACTCTTCAGTCCCGCCGCGGCGAAGGTGGTGGGGGTTCCGATCGAGCGGTACCACTCCTCGAGGGCGTCGATCACCGGCTCCGGCGCGGATGCGTCGATACGCAGCACCTCCCGGCCGAACCGTACGATCCGTTCGGGGATACGGGTCTTGACGTATTTCAGCCATCCCGGGATGCAGATCGAGAGCCCCGCACCGTGGGCGATTCCGTAGTGTGCGCTCAAAGGGTGTTCGAGCATATGGTTGGGGATCGTCGCCCCCTCGACACCGGCGTTGAACAGGCCGCTCCAGGCGAACGTTCCCGCCCACATAACCGCCGACCGCGCCTCGAGATCCTTCGGGTTCTTCATGAGGCGGTTCATCGAATCGATCACGCCCCGGGCAAGTCCTTCAACCATTCCGTCGTGCACGGGAGCCCAGGGATCGGTGGAGGTGAAATACCCCTCCATCACGTGGGAGAGGATGTCGGTACACGCGTAGGCGGTGTACTCGAGAGGAATCGAGAGGGTCGTCTCCGGATCAAGATACGCGACACGAGGGGCGATCCGGGGAGATCGGATGCTGAACTTCTCCCGAGTCTCATCGTTGGTGAGAACCGACACGGGGTTGACCTCCGACGAGCTCGCAGGGAGGGTCTGCACCGCGAGGACCGGCATGACCGGTTGTTCCGAATCGATCGTCCGGGACCGATCGTAGTAATCCCACAGGGACGATTCCTCACCGTGAACGGCGAGGTCTCCCGCACCCAGGGCGATCGCTTTCGCCTCGTCGATGACGCTCCCGCCGCCTACGGCGACCACCAGATCGACCTGCTCTTTGTACGCGAGACGGGCCCCTTCCATCGCGTGGGAGAGGAGCGGGTTCGGCTGGACCCCGGCGTATTCGATGATCGTGACCTTCGCGCCGGTAAGTTGTTCCCGGACGGTGTCGTACACGCCGTTCCCCTTGATACTTCCGCCACCGTACACGAGGAGAGCCCGGGACCCGAGGGACGCGACATCACTTCCGAGGGACTCGAGTGCCCCGCCTCCGAAACGGATCAGCGTGGGGATCTGGAGGGTAAAGGCACGCATCGTCTACTCGTGCTCTTTGGGTACGATGCAGATGAACTGAAACTGCTCCGTCTCGGAGGCGTTCCGGAACTGGTGCATGTCGTCAGGTGGTACGAAGATGAAGCTGCCCTCCTCGATCGGGTACTCCGCGCCGTCGTCATCGATCGCGACACCCTTGCCGGAGAGAACGTACACTTCGTGTTCCCAGGGGTGTTTATGGTGGGGGGAGAAACCACCGGGATCGAGAGTAAACACCCGCATCGAAAAGTTCGGCGCTCCATCGGCGGTACCGATCGGGAGCTGCTTCGAAACGCCGTTGTACTCCACCCCCGGGCCGGAGAGTCGCTGACTCGGTTCTTTCTTCAGGTCTGTGATCTTCATACGTAGATTATAAGAGCGTTCCCGGGGGACGTCCAGAATTGATGCAGGGGGTTCACACCGGCACCGGCGCCACCGCCCGATTGACACCGACAACGCCGTTCGTGACAATCCTAACAATGACGGTAACCATCGTACTGAACGGAGATATCGAATCGTGCTGCACCTTCACCCCCGCCAATGAGGTGGAGTCGACCGTTCGCGGCTGGATCGGTGACGCCCACGCTCTGCAGGTCATCAATCTCGAGCGGACGGAATGGACTCCCGACACGCTCGCGGCAACGGCGATCCGCTATTTCGACAACGAGGCGTACCCCCTCGTGTATATCGACACTACTCTCTGCACTTTCGGAGCACTCCCGAGCAAAAAGAGCCTTCTCGCCTACCTCAACGGGGATCAGGAGTACGGGGTAACCGAAACAGATATCGCAACTGCCGCGGAGGCGATGCAAAAGGAGCCGAGGGAGTAATTGCAGGTACTCGGGGACAGCGATCCCCCGGGACAGGCCGAGACATCCCGTCGTTCAGGGACTCCTCGTATACATCGTCGGGCACGCGGACTGGTGGCATACACCGCCGGGCAACCGGTGCTCACCTCTCGTAGACCTCCGCCGCGGGTACACCCCGTTTCTGCAACGCGAGGAAGAATGCATCCACCACAACAGGATCGAAGTGGCTTCCCGCACCGGTCTGTAGCTCTCTGACCGCCTGTTCGGTGGAGAGCGCCTTCCGGTAGGGTCGGTCTTCGATCATCGCGTGCCACGCGTCGGCTACGGCGATGATCCGGGCGGTGATCGGTATCTCTTCTTCCCGTAATCCCCGGGGATATCCTGATCCGTCAAACCGCTCCTGATGGCAGAGAACGATCTCGCTGACCCCTTGAAACGACTCGAACACCGAGAGGAGGTGGGCGCCGTATTCGGCGTGCTTCTTCATGATCTCCCACTCCTCTTCGTCGAGAGGCCCCTCTTTCAGGAGTATCCGGTCGGGAACGCCGAGCTTTCCGAGGTCGTGCAAGAGCAGCGCATCCTGAAACGATTCATCGACGGGAATACTCAACTCCTCGGCGATCATCGTGCCGTAGGTGAGAACGTCGTTCGAGTGGTCGGCGGTGTAATGATCCCGGAGATCGAGGGATCGGGAGAAGCTCAGCGTCAGCTCCCGCATCCGGTATTCCAGGGAACGCGCTTTCGCGATCGCTTCGTGAAAGAGACGCTGTGTCACGAGGTTCCGGATTCGCGCGTCCAGCTCCCGGAGGTTGATCGGTTTGGCAAGGTAATCGTCGGCGCCCTCTTCGAGTCCGTGGATCCGCTCATCCGTCTCCGATTTCGCCGTGGTCAGAACAACGGGAGTCCCCTTAAGCTCCTCGTTCTCCCTGATCCGCTTCAGTAGATCGTATCCGTTGAGGCGGGGCATCATGATGTCCGATACCACCACGTCGGGACGGAACCGCTGGATTCGCTCCCACCCGTCCTGGCCGTCGACGGCGGTCTCGACACGATACCCCGTCTTCGCAAGCATACCGGCAACGTAGGACCGCAGGTCACTGTTGTCTTCGACGTAGAGAATGCGGTACCCCGGAGCCTCGGCTGAACGATCGATCCCGGTAGACCCGTCGAAATCGAACGTCTCCGGCCGAACCGACCGCGCCGAATCGATATACACGAGATCTTCCAGCTCTATTCCGGCGATATCCTTGTGGCGCCGGGGGCCCCGCCGCCGTTCCGGACCGGTATAGACGGTGCCGCTCGATCTGCGGTCGTTCCGGCGGCGATCGTAACCGGTTCGCTTGCTGATCCGCGCGGGCATTTTGATATCGAGATCACCGGGGAGGCGGATCATAAACCGCGTTCCCCGACCGAGTTCACTGGAAACACGGATCGTCCCGCGTTGGATCTCTACCGCCTCCTTGACGATCGCGAGACCCAGCCCGGTCCCCTCGTAGCGACGGGTGCTCGAACTGTCGACCTGCTGGAACCGTTCAAAGATCGTTGTGACGTGGTTGGCGGGTATACCGATCCCCGTATCGCTGACGGTGATCACGATCTCACCGTTCGCCGGCCATACCGAGACGACCACTTCACCGCTCTCGGTGAACTTGATCGCGTTCCGGACCAGATTGGTGAGAATGCGCTCAACTTTCTCGCGGTCGAGGTAGACCGGAGGAACCGACTCGTCACATTCGCACCGCAACTCGAGCCCCTTCGCCCGGGCAACTTCGCCGAAGGCAAGGACGATCTCCTGAACGACACGGTCGATCTCGATCTCCGAGAGGTTCACTTGCATCCGTTTCGCATCGAACCGGGCAAAGTCGAGCATCTGGTTGATCATGTCCAGGAGACGAAGGGCGTTCCGGTAGACCTGCCCGAGGAGCGTACGTTGTTCATCGCTGATCTCTCCGGTGTCGCCCTGGTAGATGCTCTGGATCGGTCCGATGATCGAGGTAAGAGGGGTTCGTACCTCGTGGCTCACGTTGGCGAAGAACTGGGACTTCACCACATCGAGATGCTTCAAGTCTTCATTCGCCCGGGCGAGCTCCCGTCGCGACTCGTACTCCCGGATACGTAACCGGCTGTACATGTAGGAACTGAGGACCGCGAGGATACTGGTAGCGACGAGAAAGGCGTTATTGTTGAAAAACACCGACCACTCGTCGATGCCTCCCCGGACGGCGATCGGCACGATGTATCCGCCGTAGATGATCCCGCAGGTGATCGCGGTACGCACGGGGTCCATCGGAAGGATCGCGAGAAAGACGATAAGGATCACGTTGATCCCCGCGTAGTAGGGACTCAGATATCCTTCGGAGAGATGCACCATCACGACGATCGACATCCCGGTCATGACGTACTGGATCATACCGATCCCGCGACCGTAGTTCTTTGCGAAGGGAAGATACGTGGCGGCATAGAGGACCGCGCTCACGGCTACAACCCCGAGTCGGAGCCGCAGGAAAAGCGGCGCGAGATCGGGGTATACCGCGAGATCGAGAAAAGCGAAGAGCATGATCGCCACCGCGGCAAAGACCGCCGCGATACGACTGTTTCTGAGGGCTCGCGCCCGCTGCTCCGCGATATATCCCGCGTCCATCACCCTACCCCCGAGCCGTCGCCATCGCGCGGAAGACGCTCTTGAAGTAGACCGCCCGCGCCTGGAGCTGCTCCCGGGAATAGACGGAACGGTAGATCTCGAGAAGACCGTCCTCGAGATCGGTAGCCGAGAGGTTCGGGTGGGATATGACGCAGTTCCACGCGGTGTAGAGGCCCCAGTCGTCGGAGGTGATCCGTCCTTCCCGTTCCATCCGCGTCCGGAGGACGCTTCCCGGAAAGGGGGTCAGAATCGTGACCTGGGTACCCATGATATGGTTATCGTTGGAGAAATCGGTGATCTCGTCGAACACGCCCGGCGTATCGTCGTCCATTCCGACGATGAAGGAGCCGTAGATACCGATACCCGCCTCCTGGACGGCGGCGATCGATTCGGGGTACCGCTCCAGACGGCGCGCTTTCCACTGGTTGCCGTTGATCCGGGCGAGATTCCCGGGGTTTACGCTCTCGAACCCGACGAAAAGGATCCGTAGCCCCGTTGCGTGGAGGCGCTCGAGGAGATCCGGATGCTCAGCGATGGAAATATCGCTCTGGGCGTACCAGGTAAACGGGATCGTTTCAAACTCGTCGAGCAGGGTGTGGACCCACCGTTTGTTGACAAACATATTGTCGTCGGCGAACCCGATCTGGCTGTGTTTCCAGATCTCCTTCACCGCCCGGATCTCCCGGGCGACCTGAGACGCCTCTTTATGGCGATACCGCGCTCCGTAGACGCGCGTGGCGGCGCAGAACTCGCAGTCCAGGGGGCACCCTCGCGTTGCCTGCACCCATACGACGGGGTACGGGTTGTCCCGGACAAGGTCGTACCGGGGCATCGGGATCATCGAAAGATCGATCTCCGGATAGTCGCTCTGATCGTACCGGCTTAGCGGTGTACCCCGGGAAAAATCGGACAGAAACCGGGGCCACGTATGTTCCGCTTCCCCGATGAACACGGTATCCACGTGTTCCAGCGCCTCATCGGGCATCACCGTAGCGTGGATACCGCCCATCGCGACGTGGACGCCACGCCGACGAAACTCGTCGGCGATCTCGTACGCCCGGGGAGCCTGTTGCGTCATCCCGGTCAGACCGACGATATCGACGGGCACGGCGAAGTCGATCTCCCGGTGGTTCTCGTCCCGGATCATCACGTCGTGATCATCGGGAGTGAGACCGGCGATCGTCGGGAGGGCCGCTCCCAGGCCGTTCCAGTAGTGGAGGATCGTCTGCATCTCCCGGGACCGTTCCATGTACGTACGAAACGCTTCGTTTCTGCTGAGAAACGCCCCTCCCGGGGATATCAGGAGTATCCGGAGCTTATCCATTGGCGGCGCGGTACCGCTCTTCGACGAACCGGGCGAACTCACCGACGGTCTGGATTTCGAACATCTCCGTCTCGTCGATCTCGATGGAAAGCTCCTTTTCGAGGGTGGCGACGATCTCCATCGCCATCAAGCTGTCGATTCCGAGTTCTTCCCGGATCAGAACATCGTCGGCGAACTCCGAACGGGGAATACGGGAGATCCGGGATACGATGACTTCGGTACGTTCGCGGATCGTAGATGACGCTGAGCGTTGCTGACTCGCCTGGTGCACGTAGCGTTCCTTTCAACGGCACACCCGAGATACGCAACCCGTCCCGCCCGTCTCGAACGTTCCTGCAGCTCACCTCCGACGCGCGATGCGGCGCGGTATTTTGTAGGGAGCCAGCTGGTATCTCAGGATCTGCCGTATACGTTTTTCTTCCTTTTCAATATCGGCCGATTCCGGCATTTCCACGAGGGCCACGACTGAATTTCCGTCTACAAAAACCTCGGCGTCGGCGGCGATCGATGCTGCAAGGAACGCCCTGCGTACCTCTTCGAGATCGACGATCACACCGTTGATCTTTCGCGTCCCTTTGAGCTCCGTGTCAAAGACGAGATGTTCCTCTTCGAAGTGGCCACGATCGCCGGTATAAAACCATCCGTCGTGAAACGCCGCGGCGGTGGCCCCCGGGTTTCCGAGGTACCCGCGACCCAGGGCGTCGCCGCGAATCCGGATCTCCCCTCGTCCCTCCCCGTCGGGGTCGGCGATCTCGACGCAGAGGCCGTCGCACACGGGACCGACGGTACCGCCCCGAGAGGCACCCCGGATATTCCGTGAAACCGGTGTGAATTCCGTCAGGCCGTATCCGTGGAGGACCTCAACCGCGAATTCCCGACCGAGAGACTCCCACTCCTCCGCTTCGAGAACGCTCCCTCCGGAGACGAAGCTTCGAAGCGACGGAAACGAACGGTCGGCACCCTTCGACCGCAGAAGGAGGCGATAGATCTCGGGAACCGCGGTGATGTGATTCACGTCGTATCCTGCGATCGCCTCGAAGAGCACCCGGGGGTGGACCGTCCGGGCGATCACGCCGGTGATACCGTAGAAGAGGGGCACGAAGATACATCCCACGAGGGTGAAGATGTGGCTCATCGGGATCGGGTAGAGCATCGTATCCCCTCGCTGCGCCTGCAGACCGTCCTGGAGGACCTGCGCCCCCAGAAGGTACTGTTTTTCCGTCGCCATGCTCCCGAGAAGCGTACCGTCTCCGCGGTAGGTACAGTTGATTGATACAACCTCGTCGGACAACCTGGTGTCGCGGCGACTCCCTGGTACCGGGGTGATCCACGAAACGCCTCCGGCGCCGGCGTGCTGTGTCGCGATCCCGCGGGGACGCTGGCCGTACCGGTCCCCGGTTCCGTATCGGTCATTCCCGATCTCGCGACGGGTGACACCGTATCCGCCGGCCTCGTCGGTCCCCCGCAGAAACGGCGCGAGAACGGGGAGGTATCCCTCCTCGGCGATCACCGCGTCGGGGTCGATATCGTCGAAGATGACCGTCAGCTCCCTGCGGCGGTACTCGAGCTTCGCAAACACCGGAATCGCACCGATCCCGATCAGCGCAACGATCGTCGCCACCGTCGTGACCGAGTTCTCCAGGAAGAGGGCGACCTTCGTGTCGGGACCGACACCGTTCCGGGTGCACTCCCGGGCGATTCCGGTAACGATGGTCCGGAATACGGGGGCATCCACCGATACCGATTCACCGGCGCCGTTCACTTCTACCAGAACGGGATGAGTACCCCACCCGGCGAGGGCGTCATCGATGCGGCGGGAGAGATCACCCATCGCTCCCTCCCATCGCCGACGGATTCGCCACGGCGTATCCCGTTGCGATAAACGCCTGCGCCGGTGTTCCCAGGGCGGGGACAACCTCGACATCCCGAAATCCGGCGCTGGTCAGCAACTTCCCCAGCTCGACGTCATCGAAGAAGCGAAAGTGTCCGTCCTCTTCGAGTTCAAAAAGGGACGCCGCTTCGTTGAGCATCTCCCGCGCGGAGGTGAGAGCGGTATCGTCCCCGCCCGTCGCTTCGAGACCCTCGACATACCGGGTAAAGATCGTCGAAACGTCGCTGTCGGGGCGCATCGAGGAGACCACGATACGCCCGCCCTCTCGCATCATACGATGGAACCGGTGGAGAAGCCGCACCGGATCGAGAACGTAGGAGATGAAGAGACTCGCAATGATCGCGTCGTATCCCCCTGCCGGGGGTTCCGGGAGATTCTCATTTGCCTCGAGGTCGCCTTCGATGTAGGTAACGGCGATCGCTCTCAAGTGCGGATGATTCTCAATGACCGCCTCACACTTTTCGCGGGTCCGCACAAGGGCGTCGGGGACCAGATCGACCGCATCGATCTGCGTCTCCCGTAACCGGGGGGCACCGGCGGCGGAGCGTCCGGCGAGGGTGCGGAGAATCTCGCGCGTCACCAGCCCCGTCCCGCACGCCATATCGGCGATGCGGTATCCGGGCCGGGGATCGGCGAGAGACACTTGCCACGTTACGAACTCGCGATACTCGTCGAGTCTGCCGTAGAAATCGTAGCCCTCCTTCGTGCCGCCGGTGCCGAGGAGATACTCGTGCCAGTACGTCGCGACCTCCGATGCAGCGAGAGGACGGAAGACCGCTTCCCGTTCCGATTCGATAAACCGGAGGACCATCTCCCGGGGAGGTACGCAAGCATCACCGGAGAGCTCGGCCGTTTCCATAGAATACGAAGCGATGATCCGGAACGCCTCGGCCGCGTCGTCGCTGGTTCGAAGGTTGTGCCCCGCCGGAATCCGGATCAATCTGCGGTGGTATCCACTCTCGACGGACATGATGTCCTCGACCTCGGAGGGGTCCACCCAGTGATCGTAGGCACCGACGATCCACAGCACCGGGACCGCGACCCGGGCAAGATCGAAGCGCGCGTCGGTGATAAACGCGTACCCCTCATCGATGAGGTCCCGGGCAAGGGTGTCCATGTCCACGAAGTGACCGAGCATCCCCCGGACGCCGTTTCGGATACCCCCCTGGGCGTTGGCGATGATATCGGTTCCGGCAAGAACGTTCATCAACGTTGTCCGTGCCGCAGGTACCCCCATCAGACTCACCCAGGCGGCCACCCGCGATCCTTCGGTGAGGAGCAGTTTCCGCGCGTCGACGGAGGACATACTCGCGGTCACAAGGATCACCCGGGAGGGATGGAACGTACCGTTGGAATAGACGAAATCGAGGGCAGCCCGCATATCCTCAACACCCTGCCTCGGCCGATACGAGAGCATCTCGTACCCCCGGACCGGGTCGGCGATCTCGTTGTGACTTTCTCCGGGACGATTGACGCCGTCGTACCGAAGCACGACGGCCCCCTGCCCCGCACGGGAAAAGTTGTAGCAGATCGATGCCGCCAGGGGGGCGAGGGTTTCCTTTTTCTTTCCGAAGGCGGGTGGAATGATCACAACCACCGGATCTCCCGGACCCTCGACGCGGTTCACGAGGCCGACGATCGGTTCACCCCGTCGATTCCGGAACTCCACCCGGGCGGACCGATCGGGAACGTGCCCCCCCGGCTTGATCTCCGGTGCGGTCCCGAGGCGCGACGCCCACTCCTCGGGGTCGATCGATTCCACGATCATTGTACCGCGGCGTACACCCGCTTCGATGCCGACCTCGACGGTGGCGATCGGCGAACCGGAATCGATAACTTCGAAGTGGCGTATCCGTCCGAAGGCGGGCATCCCGGTCGCGGCGGACGTGCGGTACGAGACGGTCCGTCCCGCTTCGAGATACGGGAGCGTGTTCCGCGGGATCTGGAGGCGACACCGAAATCCTCTGCGGGCGATGTCGATGATCTCCCCCTCCACCACCCGATCGGTATCGCCGGCTCCGTCGATGCGCAGCGAGATGAAGGCATCGGCCGTCACCGTCTGGCGTCGGGCAGACCGGTTGTCGCTGCGATGAATCTTTCGGGGAAGTGTCACCCCGATCGCGGTCACGCCCTCGCCGGAATCCCGAACCCACTTCGGGGCGGACGAGAAATAGTGGTTGCTTCCGTCGTAACTGAAACTCACAAAGAGAGTATCCGCCGTGGTCACCGGGATCGCCTCGACGACGCGAAACACGAGGGTATCCTCCCGGGATCGGGCGTCGTCGAATCCAAGGGTTCCCTGAAAGATCCGCGGATTTCCCTCGATGAGGAGGTAGTAGGTTACGCTGTGCGCGTCGGCAAACAGGCGAACCACCTCTTCGCCGGTCACGCGAAACGCGCCGGCCTCACCCTCTCCGATCGCGGCGTGGGCGGTGCGGAACGATTCGGAGGCGGTGGCGTTCTCGATAAACCTGACGATCCGGGCGCGATGCACCCCTGAAAGTCCCACAAATGATGCCCCCGCCCGCACCCGTCCGGTCGGTTCGGTAACCACATAGGCGACCTGCGCGACGGTACGAATCGTCCGGTCGTCGTCGGGAAGGGAAAACTCGAGGGTGAACGGTTTCTCACCCGGGAACGCGCCGTTTCCCGCAAGGAGGATACCTTCCGTCGAAATGTTCTCGATCACCAGTTCCTGGAGATCGTCCGGTATGTGGGCCGGGATACGGCAATCAACCCGGGGGATGCGACGGGACTCGTGGGGTCTACCGGTACGAATCGAGTGAATGAACCGTTCCAACAGGCGCAGCTGCGGATCTGAACTGCCGAGAAACTCGAAGGCAAAACGGTGGCCGCCGGTTTCGTTGCACCGCGAGCGGCGAACGACTCTGGCGGGGAGCACGTACTCCGTCTGTCCCTCGGGAAACGAGAAACGGACGCTCTCGACCCGATCAAGCCGATTCGGTTCGGGAACCTCCACCAGGAGTCCTGCCCGACTGATATCGACTGAAATACCTTCGAACGTGGTTTCTGCGGCATCGATCCGAACAACGCTCCGGTGCGCTACGCGCTGGTGTCGACGTTTTTCGGACATGGCAGTGACCCAGACTGTACCAGTGTATCTGCGGTGACACAAGTTTATTCGACACAAACTGCGGGGTAACGTTTTCTTGTTGCAAAAAACGGGAATGTGA
>JBKHFT010000048.1:0-21369 GCA_046540055.1 Alkalispirochaeta sp. | reverse complement strand
GCGGTGCGGGAGTTGTTACTCAAGGAACGGCGAGAACTGCGGGAACGGGTCAAGGAGCTTCGCTGTCTCCATTTCGTTGGCGAGATCGCGGAGACTCCGGATATATCCGTTGACGAGCTCCTCCGACGAGTCGTCCCGGCGATACCCCCGGCGTTTCACGATCCGTCGGCGACGACGATCGAAGTCTCCCTGCGGGGTTTGACGTATCGGGCGGGAGCCCTTGCGGATGAGCCTGTCGATGGATGGGATCTCGTCGTACCGGTAACGGTGGATCAGGAATACGCCGGGGAAATCAGAGTGATCGTATCCGGCGAAGAGACTGCGTCGTACCTTCCGCGGAGACGCCTGAAAATGAAGGGGGAGTCACCGGTGCTGCCCGAAGAGCGTAAGCTGCTCGGTACGATCTCCTCCCGGATCGGCAGGATCACCGAACGGATCGAGGCGCTCCAGCGGGAACGAGAGATAGAACGGCGTCTCTCCCTCATCCTCGAAGGATCGAGGATCGGATCGTGGAGTTGGTACGTACCGAGCGGCGCGGTGGAGATCGATGCCCGATGGGCGGAGATGCTCGGCTACCTGGATCACGAGTTGCAACCGATGACACGGAAGCGATGGGCAGACCTGTGCCATCAAGAGGATTGGCAAGCGGCGGGACGGCGGATGGCTGCCCACCTTCAGGGCGCGTCGGAGTACTTCTCCGCCGAGCTTCGTATGCGGCACAAGGTCGGCGACTGGCGCTGGGTCTTCGCCAAGGGGCAGGTCCTCGAGCGGGACGCCGTCGGGAAGCCGGTCCGGATGATGGGGACCCTTACAGATATCACCGAGGTGAAAGAAGAAGAGCGAGACCTTCGGCAGGACGCCGAGGAACACGACGTAGCGATCCATCGTCGCGATCTGTTGATGCGGGAGATGCACCATCGCGTAAAGAACGACCTGAACCTGATCCGGTCCCTCTTCTCCCTCCAGGCGAGCAGCGTCCAGGATCGGGTAACCCGTCGCCTCCTCACCGAAGCGGGGCACCGGGTGAACGCGATCGCCCGGATCTACGAGAACCTGTACGCCGGGGGTGATCTTCAGGCGGTACAGGTCAAGGCGTTGACCGAATCGATCCTCACGGACCTTCGGGCGGGTGTGTTCGACGGGGAGGTTGTCGTGGAATCCGACATAGAGGACCTGACCCTGCCACAAGGCGATTCGATCTCCTACGGGATCGTCCTCAACGAGCTGGTAACGAACGCGCTCAAGTACGCGCAGCCTGCCGACGGGCCTCTTCGTCTCGGAGTCTTCGTGCGGAACGACGGCGATAATCGCCTTGCCCTGACCGTTACGGACAACGGTCAGGGGTACGCGCCGGAGGTGCTCGCCGGTGGACACGCCGGGTTCGGGACGATGGTGGTCCACGCGCTGACCGAGCAGGCAGGGGGCCATATCGAGTTATCCAACGACGACGGCGCCCGGGCGACCGCGGTGTTTCGCCTCAATACGCCCGGCGAGCGCGACAGGGACGGTGAGTCTTGACCGATCAATCCAGAGATTTCACGATGCTCGACGAGATCGCGAAGAACGCACCTGGCCTGGTCTACCAGTTACGGGTGGACAACGACGGCACCTGGAGTTTCCCCTACATCGGTGATGCTGTGTATGATCGATTCGGGTACTCTCCGGATGTGGTCCAACGGGACATCTCGGTCTTCCGGACAGCCCTGCACCCCGATGACCGCGAAAAAGTACGGCGAGTGATCGACCGTTCCCGGGAGGAACTCTCTCCCGCGGCGCTTCGGGTACGGATCCGATCCGCCGATGGAACGGTGCGGTGGATCGAGACTCACGCGACACCGGTACAAACCCCTGACGGCGGTGCCCTGTGGACCGGCCTTGCCGTCGACGTGACAACGGCGGTGCGAAACGAGGAGAATCTGAACCGGATCTTTCGCTCCGCACCGTTCGGTGTGATCGAGATCCTCCCTGACGGGACGATCGTCGAGATCAATGAGTACGCCCTCGAGCTCCTTGGATACCCGCGGAGCCGGCTCCTGGGAACGCCCCTTTCCCGGTACACCGACCCGACCGATTCACGCCTCGCCGTCGAGTTGAACCGGCGTCTCGCCGAAGTGCGTGCGAACGACCCCGACCCGTTTCACCTCGATGCCCGTTTCGTTCAACCCAACGGGGTATCCCTGTCGCTCCGTGCGGAGGGGACGATCCTTCGCACCCTGGGAGGTTCGGTTGACAGGATCATCCTCACTCTCTTTCGCCTGGAAGATGCGGGAACGCAGGAATCGATACGCCGCCGCATGCGCCTGGGGGACACCCTTCGGGCGATGATCGACGGTATCTCCGAGGTGTTCGCGATCGTTTCCCCCGAAGGTGTGGTCGAGTTCACGAGCGGGAACGTGGAACAGGTGTTCGGCTGGAGTGCCGAGGAGATGATCGGACGCCCCGGGCTGGAGCTGATCCATCCCGACGACCGCGACCGTATCGGCGGATATCTCCGGGAGATCTCCCTGTCGCCGGACCGTCGTATCGTGACTCGCGCCCGGTATCTGCATCGGGACGGGGCGTACCGATGGGTAGAACTCACCGCCGCAAACCGTCTGTCAGACCCGGTGCTCAACGGGATCATCGTCAAGCACCGGGACATTACCGAACAGCGGAGACTCGAAGAGGAAAACGAGGAGCGGCGGTTGTACCTCGAGGGAATTCTCAAGAACGCCCCTGACGCGATCGTCACACTTGACACGAGCCACCGCGTTGTCGAGTGGAATCCCGGTGCGATTGAGCTGTTTGGATACACCCCGGAGGAGACGGTCGGCAAGAACCTTGACGATCTGGTCGCGGGAGGAGACGAAAATGATCGTCGTCAGGCGGCGCAGTACACGTCGATGGTGCTTCAACGTCAGACTCTTGAGCACACCGAGGCGGTACGGTACCGGAAGGACGGTACACCCGTCTCGGTGATCCTTGCGGGAGCTCCGATCGTGATGGGGGACACGCTGGTCGGTCTCGTGGCGACCTACAAGGACATCACGCGCCAAAAACGCGCGGAGGAACGCGCCGGGGCGTTGTTGAAGGAAAACACCCTGATGCTCAAGGAGATGCGTCACCGCATCCGAAACGATCTGGGACTGGTTTCGTCGCTGCTCTCCCTCCAGGCGGGACAGAGCTCCGCTACCGGCGCTACGGAGGCTCTCGATGAGGCGCGCTCGCGAGTCGATACGATCGCCCGGGTATACGATCGGCTGGACCCCGACGCGGGGGCGGGACGCGTCAATATCGATCTGTTGCTCGCCGGGGTGGTGGCGGACCTGGGCGATGGAAGCAAAGCCGACGGAATCACCGCGACGTACCGGGGGCTCCCGGATTCCGTGGACCCGATCCATCTCGATACGAGACGCTCCGTCGCCCTCGGGATCATCGTCAACGAGCTGGTTACGAACGCAAAGAAGTACGCCTTCGATCGCTCGAGGCCGATAACGGATGGTACGATCATCGTGGCGGCGCGTATCGTCGGGACCCGGTTCGAAGTGACCGTGAGGGATAACGGCGTCGGTGTGGCGGAGTCCGTTCTTACCGGAGAGACAAGGGGGTACGGGTTCACCGTGATCGAGACGCTCCTGCACCAGCATGGAGGTGCGATGGAGATCGTCCGCGACGTTGGTACGGTCGTAACCGTCGATGTACCGATAGATTGAGAATCCGATCGTGAAGATCGATCGACCGCGGCACGGAGCCCGTTGTGCTCGATCCCGTATTCCATCGTCTCCGAAGGTATATACCGGTATTGACCCCTGCAGCGTGCCGATGCGGGGCGATCTTTCCCGATTCCTGCGGAGCTATCCGATTGTTGCGTGATCGAGGCGCTGCACCAGGTGTTTGAAGGCGACCATACTCCCTACCCAGGCGAGTTCGGAGGTGACCAGAAAGGTGACGACCTCGGGTGAGAAGTAGAGGTAAGCAAGAACGATCACGATGGCGGTGTTGTTTACTCCCGACGACAGGGCGTAGGCGATGCGGTCCCGATGGACGGACCGGGGGTAGATCCACCACCCGAAGGCGTAGTACCCGAAAAACAGGATGATCGCCGTCACGAAGAACCCGAGGGCCTCTCCGGCATGGGCGATGATGAACTCTTTCTGACCGGCGATCACAAGCATCACCAATGTCGCGATCGTGGGAACTACTACCAGGGAATCGTTGGCGCGAATATCGTCGGCAACGGGGAATCTGCGAAAGGGTATATGTGCCACGATCGGTACGATCACGCTCACCACGAGGGTCTGAAAGATCGCGAACGTCTGAATCTCCACCTGTCGTGCGACAAACAGCTCCAGAACGAGGGGAATCATGAACGGCGCGAGGAAGGAGCTGACCACAACGATCACGATCGTGAGGGAGACGTTGCCGCGGTAGATCCCTGCCACCCCGGGAGAAGCGACTCCCGAGGGTGCGAGGGTGAGAAGCAGCACACCCGTTGCGAGTGCAGGCGATACGAGCCCCGTTATCGTCCAGAGGAGGGCGGATAATACGGGAAATCGAACCAGGTAGAAGAGAGCGGTCCGGACCGGATCGATCCGCCTCATCTCGCCGAGAGTGATCCTGAAGGCAGAGACGAAGATGAGAACCCCGAGAAACACAACCATCACCGGAGGTGGTACGTGTTCGAGACCGGGAACGACAAAACCGAGGACTACACCGGTAAGCAGGGCGATTACGAAGTGTCGCTGCAGCGCCGACGCGAGTCGTCGGAGGCGTGATGAGAGATAGTTCGGCACCGGCCTATGCTATCGAAACCGATACGGTGCGACTACCGGTGTCTGTGCAAACTGTTTGCAATAGAGTGCTCGCATCACCGTCTCTCGTGAACGTCGGTACTACAGAATCAGGGCGCGAATCGTTTCCGGCAGATCCGAACGGTGAGGGGGATCATTTCCCGGCCGGGAGCAGGTGACGCCCCCAACGGCGGCGGCGAAGGAGAGCATCCTGGTCAGTTCTTCGTTTCCGAGAGCGCCGATCGCGTTGTGGGAGAGCTTGCCGGAGTGGTGCAACCATGCCAGTACCCCTCCGTGGAACGAATCGCCCGCGCCTACGGTGTCCACCACCGTGACCGGCTGCGCCGGTACCGTTACTTCGGAACCGGCGGTATAGGCGCGGGAACCGGCGGCACCGTCGGTCACTACCACCAGATGCACATCCGCGTCGATGAGGCGAGAGACCGCGCTTTCGAGAGAGCGATCCGGATAGATCCATCGAAGGTCTTCGGCACTGATCTTTACGATCGTGCTTCCCTCAAACGCCGCCTCGAGTCGCGCACGGTACCCTTCTTCGTCCTCGATCAGACCGGGGCGGATATTGGGATCGAAGGAGGTCACCCGCCGTGCCCGTTCCCGCCGGATCAGTTCCAGGATCGTTGCTCCCGTGGGGTCCGCGATCAGTGAGATCGAGCCGAACTGGATCGCCGAGATCTCACCGCCGAGCTCGGGGATCTCCGCTGCGTCGAGGGAGCGGTCGGCGGCACCGTTGGAGAAGAACGCGTACTCCACGTCACTCCCCTCCGTCGGTTGGACGAAGGCGAGGGTGCTGAGCCGATCGGACCGGACCACCAGGTCGGTGCCGACGCCGTTGTTCCGCAGGTGCTCGATAATCTGCTTTCCGAAGAGGTCGTTTGATATCTTGCCGAGAAACGCAGTCGGAACTTCGAGTCGCGCAGCTGCGACGGCGGTGTTGTACGGCGATCCACCGGGAACGGGTGTAAAGGAGCGTCGACCGGCTTCATCGTGGACCGGCAGAAAATCGATGAGGGCTTCTCCTGCATGAACGATCATGGTCTGATTGTACGGTCCCCGGTCGGTTCAGGCAATACGGGATACCCCATGGCGTGTGGCTTCCCGGTGAGGCGGGTGGTGTCGATTCCGCCCGGGAAACAACGGTTGCGGACACTTCTTTGCGCTTCCCCGGTCCTTTCGGATAGGATAGACCGCCAAGGTACACTCGATGCAGACAATGTCTGATTCCGATCGCCGCCGAAATATCGGCGTGCTGTACATCCTGATCGCGGGGTCCCTGTGGGGTGCCCTCGGTCCCATCTCCAAGGCAGCGTTCGCCGAAGGGGTTTCTCCTCCAGCGGTGGCGTTCTGGCGCGCCCTCTTCGGGTGGCTCTTTTTCGTCATCCACGCGGGGGCTCGGCGATCCCTCGCGATCGATCGTCGCGATATTCCGGCGGTGATCGCCTTCGCCCTTGTCTCCGTCTCCGGTTTCTTCGGTTCCTACCAGATCGCGATCCATTTCGGAGGTGCCGCCCGGGCGTCGGTACTGCTTTACACCGCGCCGGCGTGGGTAGCGATCATGGCAGTTGTCATCCTCAAAGAACGAATCCGGGTGAGAACGGTTGTGAGTGTCGTTGTTGCGATCGTCGGGGTTGCGCTCATCTCCCTTTCCGGCACAGGAGAGGGACGGCTCGAGGGAGCGAACCCGGTGATCGGGATCGTCTTCGGTCTGATCTCGGGGTTCACCTACGCCCTGTACTACATCGCAGGACGACGCCTCCTCGAACGGTACCCGCCGTTGACGCTCTTCAGCTGGATCCTCGTTATCGGCGCGGCGGGGCTCCTTCCGTTCGTCTCGGTGCGGATACCTTCGGTTCGAGCGGCGCTGGTGCTGCTTCTAATAGGGTTCGCCACAACCTACTGCGCCTATGTCACCTACTCCCTGGGGTTGATGCGCTTGCGCTCCTCCCAGGCGGCGGTGATCGCGACGTTCGAGCCCGTTGTTGCGGCGGTCCTGGCGTACTTCTTCTGGGACGAGTACCTCGGGCTTGGCGGGTACCTCGGGGCGGTTCTCGTGATTACCGGGGTGGTGATCCAGTCGCTGCCGGCGAGGCGTGGTGGTTCCTGAGGAACGCGTTGCCCCGGTGCATCGCGTCGTGTAGCATGGCCGGCGATGAAAGCTGAAATTATCGCCGTCGGAACGGAGCTTCTCCTCGGCGACGTCGTCAACACCAACAGCGCGGAGATCGGCCGCATGCTCTCGGCGATCGGGATCGGTGTGTACCACCATACGGTAGTGGGCGATAACCGGGAGCGCCTTGCCCGGGCGTTTCGGACCGCGTTGGGACGGGTTGATCTCGTGATCGCCTGCGGAGGTCTCGGCCCGACCGAGGACGACCTTACCCGGGAGACGCTCGCGGAGATCCTTGACCGCCCTCTGCACCGTGACGAAGGGTGGGAGCAACACCTGCGGGAACTCTTCGTCCGCCGCGGATGGGGCCCCGCCGAGACGTACGAGCTGCCGCAGAACAACCTGCGACAGACGATGGTACCCGAAGGGGCGGAGCTTCTGCCCAACAGTCGCGGGACCGCCCCCGGGATCTTTCTCGAGCACGGAACGGTGACGATCGCCCTCGTACCGGGGCCACCCTCGGAGATGCGAGGCCTGATGGAAGAACAGGTGATCCCCCGTCTCAAGGCGCGGCAGAATCTGGACGGAACGGTCGGGGTCCTGCGTTCCCGGGTGTTGCGGGTGATCGGTCTCGGAGAGTCCCGGGTCGCGGAGCTCATCGAAGATATCCTTGCGGAACAGACGAACCCGACGATCGCACCCCTCGCCCAGATGGGGGAGATGGTTCTTCGTCTGACCGCGCACGCACCGGACGCGGTGGAGGCGGACGCGCTGCTCGAAGAGACCGCTCGAAAGATCTATCCGATCCTCGGGGACGCGATCTACGGGGAGAACGACGAAACCCTCGAACACGTCGTCGGAGTTCGACTGGCAGAGAAGGGGCTCACGGTGGCTGCTGCGGAGTCCTGCACCGGCGGGCTGGTCGCACATCGAATCACCGGTGTCCCCGGCAGTTCCCGGTATTTCCGCGGAGGAATCGTCGCGTACAGCAACGATGTGAAGACGAGCCTCCTGGGTGTATCGACGGACCTGATCGAACAGAAGGGTGCCGTGAGCGAGGAAGTTGCCCGGGCGATGGCGGAAGGGGTCCGAAGGGTGTGTGCCACCGACGTCGCCGTCTCGACGACGGGGATCGCCGGACCCGACGGCGGGAGTGACGAAAAACCGGTGGGGCTCACCTTTATCGCCGTTGCCGGCCCCGACGGTGTAACCGGGTGTCGGCGCTACACCTTCAACGGTGACCGCGGGGTGATCCAGGCGCGGGCGGCTCACGCGGCACTGGAGCAGCTGCGGCGCACTCTTCTTGCAGCCTCTTCAGGGCGACGGTGATCGTTATCCCCGTCGGGTTGCGCGGTTCACCGGGAGCCGGACACAGCGGCGGGTCGCGCGGTATGCCGGCGTCGCCTTACCCGTAGGAGTGGAGCCCCGTCATCAACGCGTTGACCCCCCAATAGGTGAAGCCCGCCAGGAACCACGCGATGATCACAAGGATTCTGGCGGTGCCCTGTGAGATTCTCCGCACGTAACGGAGGTGGAGATACCCGGCGTAGAAGAGAGTGGTGATAAGGGCCCACGTTTCCTTCGGGTCCCAACCCCAGAATCGTCCCCACGCTGCCTCAGCCCAGATCGCCCCGAAGACGATACCTCCCGTCGCGTAAAAGACGAACCCGAGGGCAACCGCCCGGTCCCGGGTTCGATCAAGGGGGGCCGGATCGTGTGACCAGAATGCGAGGATCGCCACAACGAGGCCGACGGAAAACAGCGCGAGACCGACGAACGCGAAGGCAACGTGGACTACGAGCCAGTAACTGCGGAGAACGGGAATCGGGGGGTGCAACTCACTTCCGATAAGCGGGGAGTTCAGAATTACCAGGAAGAGAAACGCCGTGAATGTCCCGGCGGCGAGAACAAGAGGGTTCCCTCGATACACCCGCCTGTGCCCGATCAGCAGGAACAGGTCGATTGCGACGACTATCACCATCATCCCCTCGTATGTACCGGTCAGGGCGGGGAAGCGGATCACGATCGAACGGTACACGCCGAGGGCGACGAGGGAGATCGCGCCCAGGCCGAGAAGCAATCGACCGATGAGAAGGAAGCGGCGCTGTCGGGCGGTGCCGTCTTCTGCGGGCCTGCGGGTATCTCCTGCTCCCGCACCGGTATTTCCTGCCGGCTTGCGGGTGTTTCCTGCAGACGCACCGGTATCGCGCCCGGTCTCTCCACCGTGTCCGACGGTGAAAGCGAAGAGAAGAAACGCGACGAAGTGTGCCGCCAGAGCAAGTTCAGCCATAGGACCTCCAGAGCTTACCCGTGTAGAGCGCCATACCGAGAACGATACCGATCAGTCCTGCGAGAACGAGGGGGCGCCCCGGGTCGCGCCGGACCGTGAAGCCGTTGAGCACCTCCGTCCCCGAGGCGACGTAGCGGAATCCGCCGATCGATTCTCCGGGGGAGAGGAGAAGCGTCCCGAGTAGTGAGCCGTCCGGTGCGAGACGGTCGAACCGCGCCGGATGGGACGTTGACGCTCCCTCGGCGGGTACGTCGAAGCCCACAAACACGAACGTTTCACCGTCACTGCGTTGCAGCCCCTCGCCGATGAGGAGCGGACGCTCCGTTCCGTCCGGGCCGGCGAGCACGATCGTCGGTTCCTCACCCCAGTGAAAGAAATGGAAACGGAACCCCGCGATCGTGACGGGATCGTTGATCGCGAGCTCGATCGTATCTCCCTGGTGCTCGAGGTTGATCACCCAGTCGACGACGGTCCCCCGATCATCACGGATCTCCCGGGAGTCAACGACGCGTACCGGCGCGGTGTCGGGCCCGAGGGCGATCGCGGCTCCCGTCGGAACGAGATGTGCCTGCTCCTCGGAACGGATCATCGTGACGAGCCCTCCGGCGATCGCAACGATCAAGCCGAGATGGATTACATCGGGACCGTATGACCAGAGCGGATGCGTTCTCCGGACGAGGCGCCGGACCATCCGCGGTACCGTACAGAGCACCAGATTGAGTTCCATCAACCCGACAAGAACGAGCAGATGGAGGCTTGAGAAGAAGTCGGTGATTCCCAGGAGCTGAAGAAACGTACCCGGGAGATATCCGAATCGATCGGCGTACCAACCGGGAGGGTATCCCTGGGGAACGACCGTCGCCAGCACCGACAGAACGACGAGGACCACCACGATACCGAGAAAGAGGCGAACGGAAGACGCGACGTTGTAGAGGAGCCGAAGAATCCTCATAGGGGTGGTATCATATCCCGGTATCCGCAAGCGCGCCACCGCCGCATCCACCGGGCAGACCGGCGGGACGGCCCGACACCGCCGGGACGACCGGTCCGGATCACGCGAGAAGGTGCTCGGTAGTGTCCGGACGGCGGGTCCGGATCACGCGAGAAGGTGCTCGGTAGTGTCCGGACGGCGGGTCAGCATTACGCGAGAGGAGGCCCGGCACCCTCCGTACGAAGGGTCGACATCACGCGAGCGGAGAAAGGGTCGCGCTGTACGCCGCCTCGTCGCGGCGCTGCTTCGCCCGAAGAAGCCCCTCGAGACCGGCCATGAATTCGGTGATGCATTCGCATGCGAGGGAGTAATACACGGTAGTTCCCTTTTTGCGATCGGAGAGGATTCCCGCTTGTTTGAGAATCGAAAGATGTCGGGAGATCGTCGATATATCCGCCCCGACCCGGTGGGTGAGGTCCTGCACGCAATGGGGGCCCTCGTGTTCGATCAGGTCGACGATGAAGATTCGGGTGGGATGGGCGAGCGCTTTCAGCGCCTGTGCTCGCGTCTCCGCACGAAGCTGCTCCTGTCGCGTCATCTGTCGCCACCTCCCTGCCGTTCAAAACGTTCTTTGGTTATCTTGCCAAATTTACTCTCGACTGTCAATCGCCCGGCATTGCGACGGTTCGCTCTCCACTCTCACTCGCCCGACATATCGACGGTTCGCCCTTGACAACCTTTTGTTATTTGGTTATATTGCAAATAAACACACAAGAAGGAGCGGAGAATGAAGATTCAGATACTCGGATCGGGATGCCCCAACTGTCGCAAACTCGAAGAGAACGCGCGGGCTGCCGCGAAAACCCTCGGGATCGACGCGGAATTCGAGAAAGTGACCGACTCGGACGAGATCCTCGAGATGGGGGTGATGCGCACACCGGGTCTTGCGATCGACGGTGAGGTGCGGCAGCAGGGCAAGGTTCTGACGCCTGTTGAGATCGTACAGATCATCGAATCGACACAGTCATAAGGATCACGAATGGAACGCGCGTTCTGGCGGGATGAAAAAAATCGACTCCTCGCGGGGATCGGTATCGTATTTCTGGTGGCGTACTTCGTCCCGTGGTCGGAACCACGGGTGTCGATGGCGGTACAAGAAGCGTTTCTCATGCTCGGCGAGTACGCCCGGGAGCACGTTCTTCTGTGCCTGATCCCCGCGTTCTTCATCGCCGGGGCCATCATGGTCTTTCTCAACCAGCAGGCGGTGATCCGGTACCTCGGACCGGAGGCGCCAAAGATCCTCGCTTACAGTGTTGCGTCCGTCTCCGGTTCGGTACTCGCGGTCTGTTCGTGTACGGTCCTTCCCCTCTTCAAAGGGATCTATCGAAAGGGAGCGGGACTTGGACCGGCGGTGAGCTTTCTCTACTCCGGCCCCGCGATCAACGTCCTCGCGATCATCCTGACTGCAAAAGTGCTCGGCCTTCGCCTCGGAATCGCCCGGGCGATCGGTGCGATCCTCTTTGCCTTCGTGATCGGCCTCCTGATGCAACTGATCTTCAACCGCGAGGACAAGGAGCGAACGACGAACGCCGCGATGTTTACCGGTACCGACGACGGTGAGGGACGGAGCCTTGCTCAGACGGCGATCTACATCTTCTCGATGGTCGGGATCCTCGTCTTCGTGAACTGGGCGCCCTCCGGCGGGTCCGTCGCGTGGTGGGACGCACTCTATCGATATCGATATGCGATCACTGCGGTCTTCGTTATTCTCCTCGGGTACACGCTGCTTCGATGGTTTTCCCGATCGGAGCTGGTTGACTGGGTCCAGGCGACGCGGGATTTCGCGGTCCAGATTCTGCCGTTGCTCTTTTCAGGGGTCCTCGTCGCGGGGTTTCTTCTCGGACGTCCAGGGCACACCGCCCTGATCCCCGAGGCGTGGGTCGCCGGTGCGGTTGGGACAAACTCTCTCTGGAGCAATGTGTTCGCGGCAGCGGCGGGTGCACTCATGTATTTCGCCACCCTCACAGAGGTTCCGATCATGCAAGGGTTGATCGGTGCGGGAATGCACGAGGGGCCTGCCCTCGCGCTTCTCCTTGCAGGGCCATCCCTCTCGCTGCCGTCGTTGATGGTGATTGCCGGTGAGCTGGGGATCAGGAAGACAGCCGTCTACGTGCTTCTTGTCGTGGCGATCTCCGCACTCGCAGGGGTAGCCTTCGGAGCGTTTATCGCCTGAATCGGATCGAACCGGAGTTGAGTTCGTCATACTTTTGTCGTAGAATCGCGAAACCATGGTTTCTGAATCTCCGAAATTACTCCTCGTGGAGGACGAGGCGATCATCGCCCTCACCGAACGGGTGCTCCTCGAGAAAAACGGGTACCAGGTGGAGACGGTACAGAGCGGAGAGGCGGCGATCGCTGCGGTCGCCAGGGATCCCCGGATCGACCTGATCCTCATGGATATCGATCTCGGCAACGGCATCGACGGAACGGAAGCGGCGGAGGCGATTCTGGAGGAACGGGACATGCCGGTCGTGTTCCTTTCGTCCCACACGGAACCGGAGGTCGTTAAAAAGACCGACGGGATCACCTCCTACGGATATATCGTCAAGCACGCGGGGGACACGGTGCTTCTCGCGTCGATCAAGATGGCGTTCCGTCTGTACGCGGCAAATCACAGCATCGCGCGAAAGAACATGGCGCTTGAGGCGGCGAATGAGGAACTCCGGGTGATGAACGAGGCACTTCTCGATACGAATCGCCGCATGGAGTGGTGGGACAGTATCGTTCGGTACGTCGTGGAGCACGACCCCGGGGCGGTCGTGATCCTCGACGCAGACCTGCGATTTCTCTACGTGAGTAAACGCTTTCTGACGGACTATCGCGTCCAGGACGAGGAGATCATCGGGAAGCACCACTACGAGGTGTTCCCGGAGATACCGGAGAAGTGGCGGGAGGCGCACCACCGTGCCCTCGCCGGCGAGGTGGTCGGTTCGGAGCGGGACTCCTTCGTTCGCCCCGACGGGCAGGTCGACTGGACGCGGTGGGAATGCCGTCCGTGGTACGACTCCGAAGGCGGGATCGGCGGGATAATCATCTACTCGATCGTTCTCGATCCCCCGGAGAAAGACTCCCAGGTTACGCCGGGTTAATACGATGCACCCGTCAGGGCGGTGATCGCCCAGAGCTCACGCCGATATTCGGCGAGGCGCTGATACCCTTCAGTCGTCGCTGAAGCTTCGTCGATGATCGCCGTGAGCACGTCTTCTTCGCCGCCGGCACCGGCACGCCACGATACGAAGGCGTCGGCCACGTCCTGCCGACGAACCGCAATGACCGCTTCCGAGTGTTCGAGTTGCGCCCGGAGGGTGTCGATCCGCCGGAGCCGATTCCTGAGTGACGAGGTGATCTCGGCCCTCCGATGAGCGCGGCGCAGCTCCGCCTGCCGCGTCTCCTCCCGGGAACGCCGGTAATCAGCCGCGCTCCGGCCGCCGTCAAAGATAGTCGTCGAGATCCCTGCGCCGATCGTCACTTGCCAATCCCCGCGGTCATCCCGGCTTTCCTCGTCGAGATCCTCAAACGCACCGGTCCAGGACAGGTCGATCCGGACAGCGATGGCGGGACGGAATACTCGTTCTCCTCCGGCGATCCGTTCCCGGGCGGCCTCTACGGCTGACAGCGCGTCGAGGGCTCGGAGCTCGTGGTTTCCCGTCTCGACGCGTTGAAGGAGCTCTTCCGGGGATGAGGGAAGGTGCATCGCGGTGGGAACGGAACGTACCGGGGCGTCAAGAGAGACGCCACCGGAACCGACGGATTCCCTGGTTTCACCGCCGGGAGGTTCCTCACCGAGCAGCAGCGCGAGATGTTCCAGGGAGGCCCCCCGCTCTTCGACCAACTCCGCCCGGGCAAGGAGCACCTCCCGGTGCGCCAGCCGCGCATCCAGGTACTCCGCCTCGGTGATAAACCCGTTGATCCAGCTCTCCCGAGAGATCTCGACGAGACGTTCAGCGGCATCGGTCTGGAGGTTGAGGCTCTCCAGAATCGCATCGAGGATCGCGATCGTTTCGCGAGTCGCCCCGATTTCGCTTACCACTGCGGTCGTCGTTCCGGCGAGTTGCGCCAGCGCGAGGCGCTCCGCCGCGGCGGCAGCGGCGATCGCGTTCTCGATCGTTCCCGACGTGTACAGTGGTTGCAGGACCGACACACCGACCTCATAGCGGGTATGTTCCGTGCCCTCGAAAAGCTCCGTCTCTTCCGCCGGGAGAACAACATCGTCCATACCCAGCATCGGATTGTCCGAGAAGGGAATCGTTCCGAGTTCTCCCGGTTGGATCGTCACCGGTTCCGGGGGATTCGCGATCCACGCCGCGTCGGCGTTCAATGCAAGCTCCGGAAGACGTCGCGCCCGCGCGGCAGAAAGATCCGCCGAGGAGGCGCTGTGCCGGGATCGGGCGATCGCGATCTCCCGATTTTCCGGGTCCTCGCCACCGATACGCTCGTCGGAAAACGGCTCGGAAAAATCGATCAGCGCCGTCAGCGCGTCGCTCTGACGGTGGGAGCGTTCTCGCAGAACCTGGAGATCCCGGTGCTCGGTGCTTCCCTCGGTGTGGGTCTGGGCGATCGCCTCGGGCACCGGGACCGCGGCGAGGACGACGATGACGACGAAGGCGATACGGACAGGGCCGGGGGTGCCCCCCGACGGCGCGCGGGAGGGGCCGCTCCCCGGCGGGCCGCCGCCTCCTTGAGCGCCGCCCCCCGGCGGGCCGCCGCCGTCGCCCTGAGCCCCGCTCCCCGGCGGGCCGCCCCCGCCTCGTCGCGTCCGCCGGGTCTCGACGAATCGGTACAGCACCGGCACGAGGAACAGGGTGATCGCCGTCGAGGTCAAGAGGCCACCGAAGATCGCCTGCCCGAGCGGCGCGTAGACCTCGGAGCCGTCCCCGACGGCGAGGGCCATAGGGAGTACCGCGAAGAGGGTGGTAACCGTCGTCATCAGGACCGGGCGCAGGCGTCCCGACGCTCCGTCGATGATCGCCGGCTCAAGCTCCATGCCGTCTCGTGTTCTCAGGGTGTTGATGTGATCTACCATTACGATCGCGTTATTCACTACCGTCCCTCCCAGGGTGATCAGTCCGAGCATCGCGATGATCGAAAGGGCGGAAGAAAATACGAGAAGCCCCAGTACCACACCGATCAGGCAGAGGGGGACCGCCGCCATGATCACCAGGGGCTGTGCGTAGCGTTCGAACTGGATCACCATCACGACGTAGACGAGAAAGATCGCGATAGCAAGCATCGCGCCGAGGCTTTTCATCGAATCAACGATCAGCTCGCTGGTACCTGCACGCTCCCAGGTAATACCCGGAGGCAGATCGAGGGCATCGAGAAACGTTTCCATTCTCACCGATACCCCCGATTGATCCTCGTCGTAGAGGTACCCCCGAACGGTCGCGGAGATCGCCCGGTCCTGCTTGTGGATCGTTGATACCGTCCGGCGCGGGGCGATCTCGCTGAAAGCGGCGAAGGTCACAAGGGTGTTCTCGGCGTTCCGAAGAGAGAGAAGATGTACTGTGTCTTCGTCGACCTGCCGATTCGCCAGATCCGAGACGAGGCGAATCGGGATCCGCTCCACTCCGCCCGTGTACGATCCCGCATCAACGCCGTTCATCAGTATCCGTGCGGTCAGCCCCGCCTCGTACGCCGAAACCCCGAGGGTAGCCATCTCGTCCCGGCGCAGGGACAGGAAGAGCTGCTCCGCGTCGTAGTCGGTGTTCGTTTCCGCCTTGAGCACGTCCGGATCGGTTTCGAGGTACTCCCGTGCGGTGTCCGCCACCCGTACCACCTCGAGGAGGTCGGTACCGGAAACGGTGATCTGATAGCCCTGTCCCCCGGTGGCCATCCCGAGGAGCGCGTCGAAACCGCCGTTGAGGACGGTTACGTTCGCGTCGGGTACGTTCCGATCGATCGCGTGTTGTACGAGAGGGATCAGTTCCTGCACCGACCGGTCTCTGCGGGCTCTTTCTACAAGGCGAATCCTGCCGAACGCCTGATTCGGTGATCCCGCGATCGCAAGAGAACTGGAAGCACCGGCGTAGAACACGCCGGTGTCCCGTTCGGGTACGATCCCGGAGACGATCCGGTCGATCTCGTCGACCACCGCGATCGTTTGTTCCAGGGAGTAGGTCCGGGGGGTCTCGATGTGAACCTCAAACTCCCCGGTATCGGTGGGAGGCAGAAAACTGACCGGGAGCGTCGAGAGGAGTGCAACGCTCGTCGCGAGTATCGCTGTTGCGATAAGAACAACAAAGGACCCGTTCGCGAGGGCGCGCGAGAGACCGCGCCGGTACCGCGCCTGGATCGCGAAAAAGACACGGTCGATCCCGCGGTCAAGGCGCGTGATGAAGCGACTTTTTCGGGGGGCGTTCTCCGGACGAAGGAGCACCGAGGCAAGGAACGGAACGACCGCGACGGCAACGATCGCCGAGGCGGTGAGGGCGTAGACGATCGTGAGGGAGAGGTCCTTCATGATGATACCGATGATCCCCGTGAGAAACGCCAGGGGCGCGAAGACGCTCACGGATGTCAGCGTCGAGGCGAGGATCGCCGAAGCGACCTCTCCGGCGCCAAGGCGCGCCGCGTTCAGACGGTCGCCGGTGGAGTGAAAGTGTTTCCACGTGTTTTCGAGGGTTACGATCGAGGCGTCGACGATCATTCCGATCGCCACAGTGATCCCCGAGAGGGTGAGGAGGTTGATCGTTTGCCCGGTGAGACGCATCGCCGCAAAGGTGAAAAGCACCGAAAGGGGAATCGACACGGCGATTATCACCGTCGCCCTGATATCGTGCAGGAACAGAAGGATCATCAACGTCGCGAGAATCGTTCCCACCACGGCGGAGGAGATAACGGTGTTGATCGATCGGTCGGTCATCTCCCGGTGATCCGAGACGGTCTTCCATGAGAACACCCCGGGGTTCTCCCTTGTCAGGTCGTACAGAGTCTTCTCCGCTTCGTTGACGATCTCGATCGTGTTCCCGTCATCCCGTTTCAGGACGTCGATCACGACCGTATCGGAACCCCCGGAGCGAATCGCGATCGTATCTTCCGCGCGGCGCGCTTCCACCGTCGCGATATCCCCGAGGTGCACAAACGCGCCGTTGTCGCTGCCGACGACGAGGGAGCGAACCGCGGTGATGTCGACAAACGCTCCCTCCGTGGTGAGGGGAAGCTCCCGACCCCGGTACGACGCCTCCCCTGCGGGGATGTCGCGATTCCCGTAGGTGATCGCATTCAGGACCGCGATCGGATCAATTCCTCTGGTCTGTGCCCGGACGGGGTCGAGGGTGACCCGAAGCTCCTCCTCGGCGGCGCCGACGATGTTGATCTGCGCCACTCCGGGGATCCGTGCGAGGCGAGGGGAGACGTGGTCATCGAGGAATCGGGACAGTTCGATCGGATCTACCGAAGACTCTACCTGGAATGAAAAGATCGGTATCAGTCCGTTTGCTTCGGCGATGAGGATCTCCGGTTCACCGTCGATATCATCGGGGAGTTCCGACGCAACGGTGTTCAGGAGTTCCCTGATTTCCGGAAGGCGAGCGTACACGTCGGTGCCGTCGGAGAACTGAAGCTCAACCAGGGAGTACGAGTCCTTGCTGATCGAGGAGATCGAGGTCGTTCCCGCGAGAGTGGAGAGCTGGTTCTCGATTCGTCGGGTGATCGCCTCTTCAACCTCCTCCGTCCCCGCACCGGGCCAGGCGGTGATGATGTGTGCCTCCGGTAGTCCAACGGAAGGGATCATCTCGCGGTTCAGGTCGGTGAATGCGATCGTTCCGAATACGAGGAGCACAATGATCAGAATCGAGACGATCACCGGGTGTCGAACCGAAAAATCGGAGACGATCATCATCGCTCTCCGATCACGTCGACATGTTGACCGTCGCTGAGAAAGTGGTGCCCCTGAACGATGAACGTGTGGTGGGCAAGATCCTCGGGAATCTGGAGATAGTCTTCGGTGGAGAAGAGGAAGGGGATCTCGATCGAACGGGCGATACCGGCGTCGAGATACCAGAGGGTGCCCCCGTACCCGACCGCTTCGACGGGGACCGTCGGGACGTCCCGGATCGTTTCGAGAACGAACGTAACGGTTACAGACATCCCGGGACGCAGATCGGAGAGATCTCCTTCGACGTCGCAACGAACTTCGAAGGTACGCGTCTCAGCGGAGACGAAGGGTGCAACGGTACGGATCGAGGCGGGATACACGACACCGGCGCTTTCGACGCGTACCCGGATCGTATCGTTCTTTCCGGAGAAATCCCGATAGCGTTCTTCCGGAACGGCGGCGCGTACCGACAGCCGGGACACGTCTCCTACCGTGACGATCGGTCGATCCGGCGCGGCTACATCTCCGGTAGCAAGGTGTCGCACCAGGACGACTCCGTCGATGGGGCTTTTCACGGTGGTGTATCCCAGTTGGAGCTCCGCGAGATCACGTTGGGATCGCGCCGCTTCGAACTGCGCCCGGGTGTGGTCGTAGTTCTGGACCGTCGTCGCGTTCGCCTCATAGAGATCCCTCGTCCGGCGGTAGGTGCTCTCTGCGGAAGCGAAGGACGCGGTTGCTCGCGCAAGGTCGAGTTCAAATCGAGCGGGATCGATCCGCGCGACGACCTGGCCGTCGGTCACCGCGTCGCCGACGTCTATGGCCACCGTATCGATCGTTCCCGAGACGAGGGGCAGGACGGTCACCGTCTCTTCAGCCTCGACGAAGCCTCGGACCGATACGTTCCGCTCGAGATCCCGACGTTCCGGGCGGGTGATTCGTACGGCGCGGATCACCTCTTCCGGGGTCGGCCGCTCCAGCACCGTCGCAGCGTACCATGCGGCGCCGCCGACGGAGAGGATTCCGACGAGCAGAATAGTCCGGCGGACCCACCGTCCGATCCGTCCGTCGGCTCTCCCGTGAGAATATCCGTTCACACTGGTTCTCCCTCAGCGTTAAGAATCCGGGATCCCCGGAGCGTCTCGGCACCCTTGTGGCTCAAGACACCGACCATACACACCCGGAGCGACTCTCTGAGCACCACCAGCGGTTGATACGGAACGGCATCGGTGTCGCCGGTACTGCGGATACCGTTGATCATGTTGACGATCACTTGTGTGAGGATGTCCGGCTGCACCGTCTCGGAGAGCAATCCGTTTGCGGACGCTTCGGTAACGATCTCCGCGATCAGTTCACGGATGTGCTCGTCGAGTTCGTCTACGGTTTTTCGTACCTCCATAGGCGGGCGGGGGCCGACGGCCCACGTCGTCGGGTTCCAGAGGCGGCTTGTCTCGCGAAACCCCTCCTCCACGATACGGTCGAGTTTGTCGACGAAACCGATCGATCGGGTCCGGGCGATCGTACGAAGCTCTTCGATTACCCGGTTCATCCCGGTGGCGACCGCCTGGGCGAGAAGCTCCGCCTTCCCGGGAAAGTGGTTGTATATCGTCTTTCTGCTGACCCCGATCCACTCCGCAAGAGCTTCCATACTGAAATCGGAGACAGCCCTGGAGCGAATCAGGTCCAGGACGCCTTCGATGATTCGCTCTCGCGTAACGTCAGACATGGTATGCCGCCTTTACACAGTTTATGAGTAATATGTGTAATTATCGCGCCCGTTGCCGTTCCCTGCAAGGGGCGCGATAATGGGAGCCAACGAACGAACAGGGAAGGACCGTATGGCACAAACAGCACGAGACGACGCCCTCGCGATTCTCAAGGCGGGGATACAGCGGGTTGACCCGTTTACGATGGTTCAGGACGCATTGACCGTCGACGGGTCGATTCTCACCGTCGCGACCGAAACGGAGCGATTCGAGTTCGATCTCTCCCGGTATAGCCGTATCGTTGTTACCGGGGCGGGTAAAGCGACGGCGCCGATGGCGCGGGGGATCGAGTCGATCCTGGGTGATCGGATTTCCGGCGGGGTGATCGCGATCAAAGCGGGCCACGGTGATGATCTGGAGACCATTCGATCGATCGAAGGAGGACATCCCGTGCCCGACGAAGGGAGTATCGAGGCTGCCCGGGCGGTACTCGATCTCGCCGAGACCGTCGATGAGTCGACACTGGTGCTGAACCTGATCTCCGGGGGCGGGTCCGCGTTGCTGACGCTGCCCTATCGCGACAGCACGTCCAGGATCTCTCTTGACGAGATGCGACGGACCACATCGGTCCTTCTCTCCTGCGGCGCGACGATACAGGAGATCAACAGCGTCCGGAAACACATATCCGCGATCAAGGGCGGACGGATCGCCGAAGCGTTTGCCCCTGCGACGGTGATGAGCCTCATACTCTCCGACGTGGTGGGTGATGATCTGTCGAGTATCGCCAGTGGTATTACCGCTCCCGATGTGACGACCTGGGCAGATGCGGACCGGGTATTCCGAAAATACGGGATCGAAGGGGAGGTTCCCGAAGGGGTAGCGGCGCTGGTTGAGAGAGGCCTCTCCGGGGGTGCTCCCGAGACTCCGAAGCCGGATAACCCGATCTTCGATCGCGTATATAACGTCCTTCTCGGAAGCAATCCGCAGGCGCTCGCCGGGGCGTACCGGACCGCCGTCGAGCGAGGGTACAACACCGTCGTACTCACCTCGCAGATTACCGGAGAGGCGAGGGAGGTTGCGAAGGTGTACGCCGGGATCGCCAGGGATCTCGTTCGCAGGAATGCGGTGACCAGTCCTCTTGCGACGCTTCCGGCGTGCGTGATCGCAGGGGGGGAGACGACGGTAACGATCCGCGGCAGCGGAAAGGGCGGGCGTAACCAGGAGATGGCTGTCGCGTTTCTGGCGGAATTCTTCACCGGTACCGACACCCTCGAAGGGGTGACCTTTCTCTCCGGCGCGACCGACGGCAACGACGGTCCCACCGATGCCGCCGGGGGGTTCGCTGACGACGAGGCACTTTCAGCGTTTCATTCCCGGGAGATCGATCCGATGGAGGTTCTCGCCGCGAGCGATGCGTATCACGCGCTTGAAGCCACGGGAGCGCTGGTAAAGACGGGCCCGACAAATACCAACGTATGCGATATTCAGGTGTTGCTGGTGCGGTGAGCGCTTGCCGGGCGTGGTGATGGGCCGCCGGCCCAACCCCTGATGCGTCAAAGCCATGTACGGGAGCGCCCATGGTACGTTATCGATCTGTATCGTCGTTCGAAAACGGGCTGGTCATCCCCCCGCGAAAGGGGGCAGCAGGGCGATCTCGGAGATCTTCTCGAGGAAC
>JBKHFT010000047.1:0-21500 GCA_046540055.1 Alkalispirochaeta sp. | reverse complement strand
CGTGAGCAAACTCTTCGGGGAGGGGTTCTGTTATCCCTGTTTCCGGGATGCCCCGGAGGCGGCGGAGTGTATCGTGAAGCCCGAACTGTGCGAGGCTCATCTGGGACGCGGTCGCGACCCGGCGTGGGAGAAGGCGCACCACAACCAGCCCCACGTGGTGTATCTCGCGATCACCAGCGCAGTGAAGGTAGGGGTGACGCGAGAGACGCAAATTCCTGTCCGTTGGATCGACCAGGGAGCGGCGTGGGCCGTGCAGATCGCTCGCGTTCCATACAGACAACTGGCGGGAGCGATCGAGGTGGCCCTGAAGGAGCTTTATACCGATCGCACCGCGTGGCAGCGGATGCTGAAGGGGGAGACGATCGAGGGCGTCGACCTCCCCGGTGAAGCAGCCCGCATCGCCGCCCACTTCGCGGGGACGCAGTCGGCGAAGTTTCTTCTCGAGGCGAACACGCTGGAGCGGGTGGACATCGAGTATCCGGTACGGACGGCGCCGATACGGGTGAAATCAACGGGCCTTGAAAAGCAACCGGTCGTCGAAGGAACCCTTGAGGGAATTCGTGGGCAGTACCTGGTATTCGAGGGCGGGGTGGTGATGAACATGCGGCGGCATTCGGGGTTCGTTGTGAGGTTTACCGCGTAATCATTACTACGGAGCCGGCGCCGATCTGTCCAGAAGCTGGTAGATCTTGGGTATTTCGCCGAGACGTCGGCAGAACTCGTACCAGTGTCCACCGTTGTAATGCCCGCGTTCGCGAAGGATCGTCGCGAGGGTTTCCATCGTTGTGTGGGTCAGGCCGGTCCTGAGGAAGCTGTCGGGGAGTTGCGTCTGCAACGCTTCGCGATTGCCCGACTCGATCAATCCGTTCAAATGGGCGAGTATGCCCGCCGGAACGATCTCTTCGAAATCGGCTTGCTCGAGACGACGTTCCTCGCCGTCGCTACCCGGTCTCGCACGGAGCCACACGATCTCCGGAAAATATTTCCGCGCCTGTTTCCACCACGATTCCGGTCCCCGAATCATCAGGGTAACCGTGATCTCCCACAGCGCGATCTTGTTGAACGCGGTGTATCCGTTTCGTCCGGCGATTCCGACGGCGTGTTCCGATCGCTGGGGACCGTTCGGACCGTCGTGGAGCGTTATTTCAAGAACCATCTGTTCGACGTCTATCGGTCGAAATAGGGGCTCTTACCACTTACCGCGAGAGGGACGCCCATCACGAAGTCGGCGTCGATCATTCCGAGACGGCGGGCGCTGACACCGATCCGATACATCACGCGGTTGTCGACGTTCAGCATCTGCGCAGTCTTTACCGCGCTGCCGATCGCGATCCCCATATCGAGAAGACGGATCGCGCACTGAGGGCCGAGAAACTCGCCGTTCCTCTCACCGCTGTTGATCTCGATACACACCGGATGCCCACAGGCGGCACAGTTCAGCCCGGGTACGGCGGCGTCCTTCAATCCGATGAGGACAACCGCTCCCGAGTCCTGTACGTTGCGGGCATCACGGTCGAAGTTTTTCTTCCCCGATTCTTCCCCGAAAGCACGCATATCTGTTGCAAGGGTGTGCAGGTCGTCCCCGGTGATCGTCTCTGTTACGACGTAGTTCTCTCCGACCGCCTTCGGAGCGGTAATCGCCGATATTTCCATCAGTTCCGCGATCGTTTCCATCGCTTGCATAGTGCCTCCCGCCTGCCTGATATCGCTTCAATTATACGGCGATGCGGTACTATCAACAAGATAGGTCGGCGAACGGGATCTCTCACGCCTCCCTGACGTGCCGCGTCCAGAGGAGACCACAGGCGGCGTTGATGTCCTGGCCCCGGGATCGTCGTACCGAGGTACGAAATCCCTTTTCCCGGAGTTCCCCGGCAAATGCCTCGATCCGTTGCGGCGGAGTCGGTCGTAACGGGGACCCCTCGATCCGGTGGAAGGGAATGAGGTTGATCCGGACACTCAGGCCGTTGAGAAGGCGGGCGATCCCGTCGACGTGGCGGCGGGAATCGTTGATGCCGTCGAACATCGTGTACTCGAAGGAGATGCGGCGGCGCCGGTCTTCCCTACGGGTACGGATGAGGCGCAGCGTCTCTTCAACGGGGTTGGCGTTCTCCACCGGCATGATCCGACGTCGCTCGTCGGGGAAAGGGCTGTGAAGGCTCACCGCGAGGTTGATATCACTGGTATCCAGGAAGTGCTCGAGGGCGGGGTGGATTCCGACGGTGGAGAGGGTGATGCGCCGGGGTGCAAGATTGTACCCCTCGGGGTCGGTGAAGAGGGCGGTGCTCGCGAGGGTCGCTTCGGGATTATCCAGAGGTTCCCCCATCCCCATATAGACGATGTTGGTGATCGCGTCGATTTCGGGGACGCTGTGATACTGGTTCACGATCTCTCCGGCGCTCAGATTGCCCTGGAACCCCTGTCGGGCGGTCTGGCAGAATGTACAACTCCGGCGGCAGCCGACCTGCGTGGAGATGCACAGGGTGGCCCGACGACCTTCAGGGATCATCGCGGTCTCGACGAATCCGCCGTGCTGGGTGGGGAAGAGATACTTCCTGGTGCCGTCGGCGCTTTCATTTACCCGGACCGGTGCAACCGCTCCGGGAAGGGATCTCTGCTGCAGTACCGCCCGTAACGCCTTCGGGAGGGTGTGCATCTCGTCAAAGCCGGATGCCCGGTGGTGGTAGATCCACTGGAACAGTTGCTGCCCCCGAAACGCGGGGTAGCCGAGGTCTGTGACCAGCGTGCGCAGTTCATCCCGGCTTTGTCCGAGGAGAGGGGTCGTAACACTCATCGCCATGGAGCATGGAAGCTCCCGGCGGGTATGTCAAGGTTGGCGTGGTTCCGGTGCCGGAACGGGGCACCAGGCCGGGGTACCAAATCGAACCACCACATCAGAATCCGAGGGACACCCCCACCCAGGTCGTAACGATCGCGATCGTCACCACTACCGTCAGCTGGATACCCCGGAGGGTCAGTGCGATGCTCCCGGCGATAACGATCGTCGTCAGCCCCGCGGAAACGGTTCCGTACGCATCGGGTGCGATCAGCGCTCCGAGAGCCGCGGCGGGAACGATCCGGAGAAATCGCTGGAGGAACGGCGAGACCCCGGAAATGCTCGGTATCCAGAACGGAATCGCCCGGACGATATACGTCCCGACCATGATCCCGAGAGCGGTCAATAGCCACTGGAGGTTCATCGTGCACCGTCCGTGTCCGCCGTTTCGCCGGTTTTCGGTGTACTTCCCGTTTCCGCGGTCCCGCCGGCGGAGTGATCGTTGTCGGGAGGTCGGATTGCAAAGAGGAGGGCCGTGGTGATCATCGCGATCGGGAAGGCAACTCCCGGTTCCAGTCCGGAAACGTTCCGGAGAAACCAGTTGGCCCCGCCGGCGAGAACGGCGGCTCCCGCCATCTGTACCCGCGTCGACGTCGTGCCCGCTTCACGGATCAGCCCGGCAAGGAGCGCTGCGAAGAGCGCGTACAGCGCCATACCCATCGCCGTCCGGACGGGAGGGGGCAGGATGTCTCCGACGATCGCCCCGATGAACGTTCCCCCGACCCACGCCGTATACGCCCCGAGTTCCAGGCCGATCAGATACGACGCATCGAGGGTATCCCCCCGAGCCGCACGGCGTCCGGCGACGCCGAAGACCTCGTCGGTCACACCGAAGGCGAGAATCGTCCGGATCGGCATCGACGCTGATCGATCGAGATGTTCGGCGATGACCGAGCTCATGAGCAGATGCCGCAGGTTGAGGAGCCATCCGGCGATCACGATCTGCAGGACCCCCGCGCCGGAGAAGTACATTCCCGCCGCAAGAAACTGGGCCGCGCCGGCGAAGATGATAAGTGACGCCAGTCCCGCATCGATCACGGAGAGCCCGCCACTGCGGACGATCAGCCCGAAGGTTATCGCCACCGGTACGTATCCGCTGGCGATCGGCAGGGACGCGAGTAGTCCTGAAGCAAGCTGTCTCATTGGTGTGGTATCATATACTACGCGTCGTCGTGGCGACCAGTGAGGGTCCGGCGACCAGAGAGGGCCGGCGACCAGAAAGGGCCGGCGACCAGAAAGGGCCGGCGACCAGAAAGGGCCGGCGACCGGGGCGTACGACTCGGCATGATGAACCGAATGCATCTGAATCCGACGATTCTTCTTCTCGCCCTGGTGTTCATCGTGTTGAGCGTCAGTACCACCGTGATCTGGAACCTGGTGTCCGCCAACCACGATCTCTGGAAGGTTTACGTCGCGGTTACCTATCTCGGTGGTGCCACCGATTCTGCCCACCGCCTCGAACACGAGGAGGTCGTACGGCGCTTTCTGGAAAGCCGGACGTTCTCCCATATCGTCTCCGAAACGGGGGATCCCGGTCTCGCATCTGTTCGCCCCGATACGCTCTCCGATCCGGTCGGACTGTCGGTGATGGCCGACCGGCTCGACGGGTATATCCACCGGCAGATCTCGATGACGGAGGTGCTTATCGTGTTGCTGGTGGTGGTGACGGCGGTGATGCTGATTCTCCTAATCTACGCCGGCCGACATGTGGTACGCCGGGTCCGGACCTCGGAAGGGGGCTGGCGACTGAGCCACGCCGTCGCGGATACGCAGGAGATCGAACGTCAGCGGATCGGACGCGAACTGCACGACAATATCGGCCGGCTCCTGTCACCGGTGAGGATGGAGCTTCTTGGAGGCAGTATCGACTCGGCACAGCGAACTCTGGATACCACGCTCCTCGAGCTCCACGGACTGACGCGACAGCCGGCGACGCCCACCGAGTCTGCAGGAGCGCTGGAGTTCGAACTGGAAGACCTGGGACGACGTTTGAGTGAGACGTCGGGACTCTCGGTTGACGTGCACGTGACGGGGGTCCGGCAAGCGGACGTCGGCGTCGCGCGGCAGGTCTACCGAATCGCCCAGGAGCTGGTGACGAACGGGATCGAACATGCCGCCGCCTCCCGGATCAGTCTCCACGTGCTCCCCGTCCACGTGAGTCTCGTGATCACCTACAGTGATGACGGCGTGGGCTTTGATCCCGACCGGGTCCACCGCGGCGTGGGGTTGCGCAGTATCCAGCAGCGGGTAGAGTTGTTTGGTGGCACGATCACGTACAATAATATCAGTGGAACCCGAATCCGGATCGAGTTGCCCCTTCGGAGCGACGAGGAGCCATACCGATGAAGACCCGTATCCTTCTGGTAGACGATCATCGGATGTTTCGTGACGGCCTGCGGGCTTTTCTCGAACAGAACGCCCGGTTTCAGATCGCCGCTGCGGTTGGTACGATTGAGGAGGCACTTACCGTGCTTACCCGCCGGGACGCCGGGGAGGATCCTGTCGGTATCGTCCTCCTCGATATCGCCCTCGGCGAGACGAACGCGATCAACGACATTCACCGGTTACACGCGGCGGCGCCGGATACCGCGATCGTGATGCTTTCGATGTACGCCTCGACCTCCATGGTCCGTGCGGCCCTTGACGCGGGTGCCCACGGGTACGTGACGAAAACGTCGGCGGGACCGGAGATCATCGCCGCCCTCGATGCCGTGCGTGACGGACGGCGGTACATCGATCAGTCTCTCAGATCAGACGTTGCCCGGAGTATGACCTTCTCGTCATCACCAACCTCCTTCGAGCGGTACAATCGCCTCTCGTCACGGGAGCAACAGGTGTTTCTCGAGCTCGCCGGGGGCGCGAAACCACGGCAGATCGCCCAGAAGCTGGGAATCGCAAAGCGAACCGCCGACGCACACCGGTACCATATTCTTCAGAAGCTGGAAGTGGAGAGTGTGGCCGAGCTGGTACGCCTTGCCGTGGAACTCGGGGTGATCGATCGCCCGCCCCGGGAGGCGGAGTAGCTTACGCGCCCTCGGTGTTCCGGAGGCGGGGACGCGCCGAGGGATCACCATCCGGGGTGCCCGGCGCCGTCGCCGTTCCAGCAGCGCTGCCTCCGTCATCGCCGAATCCCCGGGGTGCGACGATTCCGTGGATACGCATTCGTTCCCGGGGAAGCGCCTGGGGCTGTTTCTCCCGGAGGGTTGCGACGAGGTGTTCCCGGAGGAGACACCGAAGATCCCACGCGTCGGGAGCGTTCCGCGCACTCACGAGGGAGCGGAGCAGTACCGTCCGTTCCGTCGTATCGGTGACCTGAATCACATCGACCTCGCCGTCCCAGAGGTCCCTTGCGGCGAGGAATCGGCTCTGTTCGATGCGGAGGGCGTCGACGTCGACGGTGTAGTCGGCGTAGATCTGTACGCTGCCGATGATCGACGAGTTGTTTCGCGTCCAGTTCTGAAACGGCGTACGAAGAAGATGAGAGATCGGAACCACGAGGCGCCGTTTGTCCCAGATACGCACCACCACGTAGGTGAGGGTGATCTCCTCGACCCATCCCCACTCACCGTCGATCACGACGGCGTCCTCTATCCGGAGGGGCTGGGTGATCGCGATCTGGATACCGGCGAGGACGTTGGCGATCGTCTGCTGTGCTGCGAACCCGACAAGAAGACCGACGACGCCGGCGGAGGCGAGGATCGATGTGCCCCACCGTTGTACCTCCGGTATCGTCATCAGCCCGACGGAAAGGGCGATCACGACGATGAGAAATCCGACAACCCGTTCGAGTACGACGATCTGCGTTGTTACCCGACGCGCCTTCAGGTTGTCTGTGCCGGAGATGTCGAAACGGTTACGGAGCGCGATAAAGACCGTTCCGTTGATGCGGTACGCAAGGATCGATACGAGAACGACCATCGTGACGGGTATCCCGTGCGCTACAAGGGCGATCGTTCCCGGATCGGTCACGAAATACTCGACTATGCCGCCGAGTAACGTCGTCAGCAGGATCAACTGAACCGGTAGTCGGGTGTGCTGCAGCACGACCGATACCGGTTCCCGCCTGGACCGGGGAACAAGGAGCGGGACGAGTCGCGAAACGATCGCGTAGGCGACGAGAACCGCAACGGGGAGGGCGAGAACGAGACTCCACCGCGGAAGCCACGCGGGAATCGCGACAGTTTCGATCAACCGATACCAATGATCGAGGAGCATACCGTTATCCTACGGTCGGTTACGGGAATAGTCCACCATTTGATGTGCGCGGTACTCCACGAGGGACACCGTGCCGTGGTATCCTCGGAGGCATGGACACCTTCGGACCAGACCATGTACAACGCATCCTCGATACCTTCGATCTCGGCCTCAGCGTCACCCATTTCGACCGCTCCACCTTCAGCAGCGCCGATGCCGCGGCGGCGATCGGGTGTGAACTGGGACAGATCGCCAAGAGTCTCTGTCTGCTGGTCGACGGTGCGCCGGTTGTGGTGGTCGCCAGTGGCGACAGGCGCATCTCCGATGCGAAGCTTGCGCGGTATTTCGGTGTCGGACGGAAGAAGGTAAAGATTGCCGACGCCGATCAGTGCGTGGAGATTTTCGGATATGCCCCCGGCGGGGTGTCTCCCGTCGGGCATCGCTCGCCGGAGATCCCGGTCTATATCGACGAAACGCTCAAACGGTGGGACGAGATTCACGCAGCCGCCGGCACCGATCGCGATAACTTCGCGTTGACCTTCGAACAACTCCAGCTGATCACTAACGGTACCGTGCTTGATCTTGTAAAGGAGTGAGGGCCCCGAGGGGGACGACCGGGGGAGGGCGTTACCCACGGGGATCGCGTTACCCATGAGGAGGGCGTGGTCCATGGTCCACAGCGCGTGGTCCGCGGGGTTCGCGTGGCACGAAACTGCACGCTCTGAGCTCCACCTCGGGGTGTCGCAGATCGTCTCACATCGACAATACGGTGGCGAGCGGTTCGGGAGTGTAGTATTCTGTTTTCATGAACAGTACCGCGCGACTCATCACGACGATCGTCGTCTCGATCGTTATCCCGATCGTTGTCGTCGGCACCCTGGGTGCGCAGAACCTCGAAGACCCCGTGGTGGACACCGTCGGTGATATCGCCGTTGCTCTCGGAAGACTCGTGCCGGCGGCGCTGCACCCCGACGATTTCTCTCTCTCCTCCACGAATCGGCCGGGAGGCGTGACCGTTGCAGTCGACACGATCACCCACGACGGGCAAGAGCCGCGGATCGCTCTCCTGTTGCGGAGCGTCGCCGAAGAAGAGCTTCTCTTCGCGGCGGACAATCTGCAGAGTCTGGGTGACGTCGATGTCCTTGACGATCCTGACGGCGCGCAGTTTCGTGCCCGAATCCGGTCGAGCGCCGGTACCGAGCGGGTACTGTTCTCGCTCCAGATCGTCGATCGGACCGGACGCGTTCGCGCGGCAACGCGGGTGACGGCACCGGCGGTTCCGGCGCTGATCAACGCCCTCGCACCGACGCGGTCGGCGGACGACGACTCCCGGGACGACGGGTCCGACACTGCCGACGGGGCGACGGCGATCGCACTTGGTCAATCGATCACCGGGCGCTCCCTCGAGCAGGCGGGCGACGTCGACTGGTACCGCTTCACCGTTCCCCCGGACATGCCCACCGGGAGTGACTCGCTGCCGGGGATCCGTATCTATACGACGGGTACCACCGATACCTATCTCGAGGTGTACGGACCCGATTCACCGACGACGCTTATCTCCGAGAACGATGACGCACACGATTCCAACGCCTCCGTGTCGATACCGGTGGAGCCGGGATCGCAGTACTGGGCGCGTCTCCGGGGTTTTGCGGATTCCGCGACGGGAATGTACGGTATCCACCTCGAGGCGACGGAGCTCGTTCTCGACGACGCCGAACCGAACAACGATCGTGCCACGGCAACACCCCTGTCGCCGGGAGACATTCCCTTCTCCGGCAGCATTCGTCCCTCTGGAGACAGGGACTGGTTCCTTCTGTCGGAGCAGTTTCTCCAGGCGTATCGGTCGGACACCGCCGATTCGTCGGGATCGTCGGCTTCCCGGGGGTCCGGTGTGTCCGGCGAGTCCGGCACGGAAACAGCGCTCGTGGCGTTTACCGCCGGCGACCTCGATACGACGATCACCCTCTACGACGCGGATGGTACCGAGATCGGCTACAACGATGACGGAGGGGAGGGAGGCAACGCGCGTATCGTGGTGTCCGGCGATGCACCGCTGTTTCTGGAGGTTCGGGGCTATGGAACGGGGGTTGAAGGTGATTACACTCTCGCCTTCGAGAACGATACGATCGCCGTTGACCCCTTCGAGCCGGACAATACGATGGACGATGCATCGGAGATCGAGTGGAACGCAAGCCCCCAACGGCGGACGTTTTCCGGTCAGAGTGACCAGGACTGGGTTCGTCTCGAGGTCGTCGGAGAGCGTCGTCGCGTGCGCCTCGAGACCTACGGCGATATCGATACGTTCCTCACTCTTCATTCAGCCGACGGCATCGAGATCGTTTCCAGCGACGATGACGGGTACGGCTTGAACGGCCGTATCGAGGAAGACCTTGCGCCGGGGGCGTATTACCTCCTGGTCACGCCCCTCTATCTCGAGTCGGCGAACCCGGAATACGCCCTGGAGGCGCGTCTCATCGAGTGACACCGACGGAGGGGTCATTGTCCGACGGGTCACGGTCCGGGGAGTTGCTGTCCCGGGAGTCTCTGCCCGAGGGGGCTTCCGGCTCTCTGAGAAAACCCGCAGGTACCGATCGGTTGAGACGGTCCCGGCGATCCCGCCAGTCCGGCATCCGGTCGTTCATCAGTCGGTGGAACCGGGGGCTGTGGTTGTGCTCGCGGAAGTGGCACATCTCATGGAGGATCACGTAATCGATCTCACCGACGGATGCGGCGCAAAGCTCCGGATTGAGCGTGATCCGTCGATCGGTGAAACAGCTTCCCCATCGGCGCCGCATCAGGCGGACCGTCAGGGGACCCGGCGTTCCGAGGAGCGCCACCATCGGGTCCCGCCGGAGGCGACGCATTCGCTGTCGAAAAACTCGCACGGCAGCATCGCGGTACAGGACGTAGACGGCACGGCGAATCGCACGGGGGGTTCTCGCTCCGTCGACGACGATCGAGTCCCTTCGAAACCGTGCGACCCCGCGACGTGCGGAGGTGTCGTTCAGGACGATCGTCCGCGGCCGTCCCAGGAATAGCACCGTATAACCCGGAGCGAACCGGTCACCCGCGGCTCGAGGTATCGTCCCGAGAATGCGTTGCTTCTCGAGAATCCATGATTCCCGGCCGGCTACGAGGGCCATCACCGATTCCTCGGTAGCGCGACGTGGTGCACGGACGCGAACGGTCCCGCCCGGGAACACGGTAAGTCCGATCGTTCGCCGACGGGAACGTTCGAGAGTGAATTCGATAACGGTATCGCCCCGGCGATACACCCGCAGTCCTTCACGTATGACGAGATTCTTCATGGTGACTCGAGTTCCTCGGGGGTATTGCCGGTGTCCTCCGGCTCATCTTCTTCCTCTACCGCCTCTGCTTCCTCGCCCTCGGCGCCATCGCCCTCTGCGCCCGCGGAATCACGAACAGTCGGCGCGGTGAGCTCGTGCTCCAGGGTAAATAACCCCCGAAGACTCACGGCAAGGCGGTTGTATCCGTCGGTGATCAGGTCGAGAAGGTCTACCGGCGGGAGATCGTCCATACTGGTATCGATTCGTACAAGGCCCGATTTCAGCGCCTTCTTGAGGGGCCCGCGGTTTCGTTCGAAGTACCCGGATATGGAGGTAAGCCCCTCGATCGCCTGACCGAGAAGCACCTGGATTTCGGGACGGTGCTTGGAGTACACGTTCATCTTCTGGAAGCCGGTCATCGTCTCCGTCGAATCGGTGGTGGTTACCCGCCGCAACTCGTCCCCGATCGTCCCGCGGGATTCACCGATCCCGGTGAGCTCCTCGATCCGGGTGTACGCCGTATCGAGTTCCATGTGAGCTTCGAGGATCCGGGCGCGGTCGCTCGATGACATCAGTCCCTGTTCCCGGGCAAGAGTGCCTGCAAGCGTCCGGGTGTCCCGGAACCGTTGCGCCGCACCGAGGCGACGAACCGCGCTGAGGGTGCGTTGGAAGAGTGTCGGGGGAATCCAGGTCAACGACGGCTCGGTGACGCCAAAACGGTTCCGCAGGAGCTCCTCGACGATGATCGACCGGTGTCGTAACAGTGGTGATTGTACGTCGATCCGTTCGATCCACGCTGTGGTGAAGCGCTTCCACCATCCTGATCGCGTAGAGATCCGGGTGAGCTCAAGGCGCGGTTCGTCGGTGGCGAGGCACACCAGATCCGTGAGAGGGACCCCGGAGTTGAGCGTTTCGATCGCGGTCCAGATCGTTTCCTGCGCGGAAAACCGCTTTCCGATCCGGTGTGTGACGAACGCCGCAGCCCGCTGGATCGCGTCGGGACGACGATTCCGCATACACAGATCGATCGTGCACGCGAGGTTGATCAGCGGGTCTTTCAGCGGGCGGATCGGGATACGTGCTCCCCGGTTGATGTTGACCGGAACGAGGGTTGCGAAATCGACGGTGGACAGGACCGCGAGAGCTTCCAGGCTGTTCCAGACGGGGTCGATGTGCTCGCGAATCGTCCTGGCGTTGATCTCAAGCGCCTGGAGCAGATATTCCTGTACCGCCGCTTTCGCGCCCTCGGCGGTAGTGGCAGCGTTGGTCAGCAACTCTTCCGGAATAACCGTCGATACGTCGATCGAACGGTACAGGTCCGGGGCGAGGCGCTCGAGCTCTTCCCGAAGAAACGGGCCGGCTCCGGCACCCCGGACCTCCGCCAGGACCGGTTTGAGCGCTTCGATCTTCTGCGCGACGGCGTGGACCCGGGTATGGAACCCGTCGAGAAGCGCCGGTATCGAAGGGTCGATGATCTTGCCTTCGAGGGCGGTAATCCGTCGGATGATCTCGTCGAGCTCGTGTTCCTTGAGGGCGTGGACGATATCGGTGCTTCCGAACCACGTGCGGATCCGCAGGTAGACCCGTTGCAGAAACGGGAGCTCGTGAAACGCCTTCCGGTACGTTCCGGGTTCGGGGAATGAGTACAGTTTGTCCGGTACGGTGTAGTGTTCGCTTCGTCTCATCGGCCCCCACCGCCCAGTATACTACGCGTTGTCCGTTTATCGCTCCTCCCCGGTGACTTCGTAGATAAAATCAACGGACCGCGCGAACCCCGCCGGGCGGGTGTGTCGGTGACGGACGCCTTCCATTTCGATCAGCTCGACCTCGCTCCCGGCATCCCGGAGACGCCGGACAAACTCGCGCTGCGCCGGGTTCGTCACGATGATGTCCTGGTTTCCCTGGATCATCAGGACCGGCTTGCCGTGACCGTCGAGACCGGAGAGGTTCTCGTCAAGTATCTCCTTGAAGCGGGGAAACTCTTCGGCGAGGCGATCATCGTAGAGGGCGTCGTAGAACGCTTCGGTGTACAGCGGTTCCCGCTCATAGGGGTAGTAGTACTGAAACTCGTCGACGCACATCCGCATCACGTCTTCCTCGAGCGTTTCGGCCCATCGTTCCTGCAGGATCGACGCGGGATCGACACTCTCGGGTCCGTAGATCTGGAGGTAGGTATAGACGATGTAGGGGCTGTAGTACCCCGCTTCCTTCATGAGCATCTCGACGCTGTTCGTCGAACCGAAGCCGATCCCACCGTCCAGGCGAAGTTCCGATGCGTACTCTTCGCCCATATCGAGAGCCGCAAGCGCTGCGTGTCCTCCCTGGGAGTACCCGGAGGTTACGTTCCCCGTGCCGGGAACAACGGAGGTTCTGATCCTGTCGGGGAACCGGTCATACACGGTACGGACCGCGCGAAGGGCGTCGAGCATGAGGTGTCCCTCGGCGGCTTTGCTGAAATAGCGCTGGGGGATCTCGTCGCTGTCAAAACCGACGTAGTTCGGAAAGATCGCGATCACACCCTGTCCCGCGTAGGCCTGCATGTTCTGACGGTACCAGCCCCAGCGGATCTCCTCCGGAACCTCCAGATTCGGCGCGCAACGGTTCGCGATTCCGGTGGTACCCGACCCGAAGGCGAGAACCGGTGCGGTCCGCTCCTCCCGGGAAGACGGCAGGTAGAGAGACGCGAGCGCCTCGATCGGGGACCCGTCGGCGTCGCGGGTCATGAACCGGACCTCATAGATTTCGACCCCGAAGCGCGCGTCGGGCCGGGGAAACTCCTCGAAAAGGGGTTCTCCGGCACGGTCGATCTCTGCTGCGGTCAATCGCTCCTCGAAAGAGAAGGACGTCACCGACCCGCCTCTGTCGTTGCTCTGGGCAAACAGGAGGACGGTAGCGCCGATCACTCCATACAGTACAACCAGTACAGATCGTTTCATGGTACCCATGTGCTACCACATTCAGGGGAAACCGTCTATCGGCACCATATCAGCGGCGGCGATAGAGGGGATCGGCGGGACCGGTTTCGGTCGGACCGGGAAGCGTCCTGATCCATTCGACTGTGTCGTCGAAAGCGACCTGCCGCGTGTCGTGGCGTTCATCCCGGATTATCCGGTAATCGACGGGGTTTCCCCGGGCGCGAAGGGCGGCGACGTAGCGATCCTGGGTTTCCCGGGAGACAACGATATCCTCCGTCCCCTGCAGGATCAGCGCCGGAACACCGTGGCGTGTAAGGCCGGTGCGATTCTCCTCGAAGATCCGAGCGATCGAGGGGTGAGTCCGGCCGAGGGTATTTCGCCGGAGGGATGCAAGGAACTCCGGTGTGTAGAGTGCGGAGGGGTCCGAGGGGTAGTACCGCTGGATGCCTCCGACGCACTGTCGCGTGGTGTCGTACTCCAGATCCGACGCCCAGGGTTCCCGGAAGATCTCCGACGGATCGAAGCGGTTGCGACCGTAGACCGTAACGTAGGAGGTCGCGATCATCGGGCCGAGGCTGGGATACATCAGGAGGAGCGGTTCGATCTCGGTGGTCGAGCCGTACCCGATGACTCCGTGGAGGGAAACGTCGCGTTCCACCGTTGCGTTCCGGTCCGCTGCAGCGAAGATCGCGTGTCCTCCCTGGGAAAACCCGCCGGCGACACGGGTCATCGGTGCGATTCCCCGGGGAAATCGCGCCCGATACCGGTCCCGGAGAAATGCATCGCTCCCGTCGAGGGCGTCGAAGATCACCTGCGCCTCGCTTGCTGCGTGAAAGTAGGGCTGTACCAGCGCCGGGTCCTCGAATCCCATATAGTCCGGGAGGACGCCGATGAACCCCTGGCCGACCATCGCGAGGACGTGGGCGCGGTAGCGGCCCCAGTGTATCCCCGCTTCGTGTTCCCGGGAGGCGCGGCACGGTCCGATGAGCCCCGTCGACCCCGGGGCAAAGAGGTACACCGCGTCCGGTGTCGTTCGGGTTCGCGGAACGAACAGCTGCACCCGCACGCTTGTCAGCGCTCCATCGGGGTAGCGAGTGCGAACGAAGAGGGTGTAGATCTCCGCCCCGTGTTGCGCCTGCGGTACCGTGTATCCTGCAAACAGCGGGGCGATGAAGGAGTCGATCTCCTCGGCGAGGATCGTTCCCTCCGATACGAAGGCCTCCACCGCGCCGGGGACGTCGTCGTCGTCGTCGAGGGCGATCGTCACCGTCGTGACGAGAAGGATCAACGCCGGTACCAGTACCAGGGGCGCCGGAACGCGGGGGAGTAACCGGTGGATCATCCGGGGCGCCGGGGATCGCTTCATCGGGGAGAGTGTAGGGGCGCGGCGCCGCCCGTGGCAAGCCGGCCCGTCCGTGGCAAGCCGGCCCGCCCGCGGCAAGCCGGCCCGGCAGAGGTGACACGCATCCCGCAATCGCTTCATAATCGAGGTATGACACGGTCCCCACGATGCAGCTGTGGCATGATCGTATGGATCATCACAGGTATCCTCCTTCCGATGGTGTCGTCGGAGGTCGCCGCCCAGGACGGACTGTACGCACCGTCGGTCCCGGAAGATGCAGCGCTGGTCCGGGTAGTGAACCTCCAGTCTTCATCCCCGTCACCCCGAATCGATACCGGCCCGGTCCGGTTTCCCCCGGTTTCCGCCGGGGAGATCACCCCGTACCGTCCCGTCCCCCCGGGGGTGTACATCATCGGAGGGCGCGCAGCGGGGATCACGTTCTCGCCGAAACCGGCGACGTTCGTGACGATCGCGGTCCTTCCGGACGGGACGCTGGAACTGATCGAAGACACACCCCATCGTGACCCCGCCCGGGCACAGCTCGTGCTGGTCAATCGGGGCGATACTCCCGCGACGTTACTGTCCCGAGACCCTGCGGCGACGATCATCGCCGATGTACCCGACGGCAACGAGGGGGTTCGTGCGGTGAACGCCCTGGCGATCGAGCTTGCAGTCGAGGCGGGGGGCGACGTGGTTTTTTCACAACCGCTGACCCTTGCGCGCGGCGAGTCGTACACCGTCTTCGTTACCCCCGACGGCGCCGTACTCCACACCGCGTCGGTGGCCCCCGAGTAATCGTTGCCGCGCCATGGTATTTGCCGGGCCAACCTTTCTCTTTTATTTTCTTCCCCTTTTCTTCCTCGGATACGCTCTGATCCCGTTTCGCTGGAAAAGCGGATGGATTCTGCTGGGAAGCTGGCTCTTTTACGGGTGGTGGCGCTTCGATTTTCTCCTCTTGCTTGTGGCCGCCTCCCTCGGGGCCGGTGTAATCGGGCGTCTGATCGCCGGGAGTTCCACCGATCGGGAGCGTCGGCGATGGATGATCATCGGCGTGACCGCGGCCCTGGGAGTTCTCGGCTACTTCAAGTATTTCAACTTCGGGGTTCATTCTGTCCACCGACTCATCGAGAGGATGGGCGGGACCGCTCCTTCTCCGGACACCGTCTGGGAGGTGGTGCTTCCGGTGGGGATCTCGTTCTTCACGTTCCAGATCATCTCCTACATCGTCGATGTGTACCGTCGCGACGCCGAACCGGCGCGTTCGATCATCGACGTCGCGGCGTATGTGTCTCTTTTCCCCCAGTTGGTGGCGGGACCGATCGTACGGTACACGGAGATTGCCGACGAGCTCCGACAGCGAAAGCACACCCCGGAACTGTTCAGTCGCGGGGTGCGTCGCTTCTCCCTCGGTCTCGTCCGGAAGGTGTTGATCGCCGATGCGGTAGCCCCCCTGGTAACGGCGGTGTTCACCGCCGAATCCCCCGGATTCACCGCCGCCTGGGTCGGTGTTCTGGCATACACGGTCCAGATCTACTTCGACTTCTCGGCGTACTCCGATATGGCGATCGGTCTCGGACTGATGATGGGGTTTCATTTCCCCGAGAATTTCCGACGACCCTACCACAGCCGGTCGATTACCGAGTTCTGGCGGCGATGGCATATCACCCTCTCATCCTGGCTTCGGGACTACCTCTACATACCCCTCGGAGGGAACCGCCTCGGGCCGCGGCGTACGCTGGTGAATCTGATGACGGTCATGGTTCTCGGTGGTCTCTGGCACGGTGCTGCCTGGACCTTTGTTGCCTGGGGCGCATGGCACGGTGCGTGGTTGATCGTCGAACGGATCGTGACGGTACGGTGGAGTGCCCGTCGGAGCCTGCCGGAACGTCGCGGGCCCGACGGCGGGGACGACAACCCGCAGGGTACCGCGGTCGAAGTCCGGAAGGACGCCGGGACGGGGCACCACCGCTGGAGCGCGCTCCGCAGAATCTATACGCTGGGGGTGGTGATCTTTGGATGGGTGTTCTTCCGCGCCGAGTCGTTCGCCGGTGCCGGACGTATCCTGTCGGCGATGGCTGGTGGTACCGGTGGTGCCGGTTCCGTCCCGGTCATTCCTCTTGCATCGACGGGCCCCCTCGTCGCCCTGACCGTCGGCGTGCTCCTGGCGGCGGCGGAACCCCGGGTGTTCGAAGACGGCGAGAAACGGCCGGTGCTCCTGACGATTCTGACCGTTCTGGCGGTCGCGCGACTGCTCGCCGCGTCGTACTCGCCGTTTCTCTATTTCCAGTTCTGAGGAGGTGCGCGTGAAAGGTCCCGCTCGTTCAATCGTCCGCTTCCTGCATACGCGCCTCGGAACGTTTCCGCTCCGTCGTTGTGATCTTCCTGTGTGGGTTGTTGTAATCGGTGTCCTTGGAGGGCTGATCGCCGGGGTGTCCGGCGACGGTGTCGCGTCGGCGATCGGGACGACCGTTACCGCCCTGGATCTGCCCGCCGAGGCGGTCGACGGTTCCTTCACACAGGTCGTGGACGACGCGGTGGAGAGTCACCACCCCTTTCGTCCCGCAGCGGTGATGCTGGTGACCGTACCGCGGTACCTCCTCTTTCGGGAGACCCCGGAGGGCGTCGTCGTCGGCCGCGACGGCCGGCTCTTTACGGCGGAGGAGTTGGAGGTCACCGAAAACGACGAGTCCCGTCGCGCCCGAAGGACCGCCCACATCATCTCCCAGGCTGAGGCGGCGTCGGATCGACAGATCACGACGGTGGTGGTCCTGATGCCGTCGAAAGCGCGGATCGCGGTGGAGCGTCTACCCCGGAAGTACCGCGACGCTGCTTTGAATCCGCGGTACGACCGAACGATCCGGGACCTTCGGGAAGCGGGGATTCCCGTTGTCGATCCCCGTCCGGTACTGACGCCGGAACGGTTCTTCTCCCGGGACACCCACTGGCGCCCGGAGGGAGCAGCCGCAGTTGCCGGATCGGTGGCGGATGCGGTGCCGCTTCCGGCGGCGATGCAGACGCCGTTTCGTCTGGAGCCACGCGATCCCGGGAGCGTCGGCGGAACAGCGACAGGTGATGCGACCGCGCCAGGGGTGGTGGAGTTCGAAGGCGACCTCCTCTCGTTTGTCCCCGTCGGCCCCTTTGCGACGCTCCTCGGGCTGACGCCGGAGCGCTACCGACCGGTAGTCGCGGTACCTGGTGCCGACCGGTCCGGCGGGGACTCCCCGGCCGGGGGTGGACTCTTCGACACACCGACGATCCCGGTTTCTCTCGTCGGTACGAGCTACAGCGCCGACGAACGATGGGGTTTTGCGGAACACCTGAAAGTGCAGCTTTCGGCGGACGTCCTGAACGTCGCGACCTCCGGAGAGGGCCCCTTCGTACCGATGGCCGACTACCTCGCCGGTGACACGGTACGGGAGATCCCGCCGGAGGTGATCGTCTGGGAGATCCCCGAACGCTATCTGACGCTGCCGGGGTACTCCGTTTCCGACTCGGCCGATCGGGCAGGATCGGCGGCGCCCGAAGACGGGTAACCGCTCCGCAGACCGAAGTTCGATTACCCCGAAAACCGGGCCGACAGGCAAAAAATTCGGCCCTCGACCGAAAAAATCGCAGAAAAGTGTTTACGCCGGTGAAAAAGCGGTCTAATTTACTCATCTATGAAAGAGATGACGCGCCATTGGCCGGGCAGGATCTACCTGATTCTGCTCCTGTTGTCGATCGTTGGATACATCGCGTTTCTGGCGGTGGGCGGGACCGACGCCGACGCAAACGGTGATCCCGTTATCGTATTCGGCTGGATGACGATGCCCCTGTTCAGCGGTGTTGTCTTCGTGGTCTTCTGGCTGGTGACCTATCTGGTCTACTTCTTCGCGTTCTGGCCGTACCGATAGGGAGGTGGTATGGGTTTTACCGTTTTTGCCCTGACCGCCTTTGGTGCGGTGGTCGTGTTCATGGCGGCCTACGGGTACCGGATCTCCGCGAAAACCGCGGAGGACTACATGCTCGGGGGACGCACGATCGGCGTGGTGGTGATGTTCTTCTTCGTCCTCTTCGCGATCAGCTCGGCCTGGACGTTCTACGGCTTCCCGGGGCTCCTCTACACCGAGGGACCGGGATACGTGATGTTCATCTGGGGGAGCGTCGCCGGTTTCGCGGGGCTCTATATGTTTTTCGGTCCCCGTCTCTGGGCCCTCGCGAAGATCAACCGCTTTCTCTCTCCCGTTGAGGTGCTGGCGGAGCGGTACGAGTCGAAGACGCTCCGGTTCGTCCTCTCTGCGAGTATCCTGCTCTTCATCGTACCCTATGTCGGGATCCAGCCCCTCGGTGTCGGCGCCGGGTTCGAGGCGCTCACGGGGCTTCCTGCGATCTGGGGCGCCCTCTACACCGCGGTGATCCTGATCGTGCTTGTCCTCCTCGGGGGGATGAGGATCGTTGCCTGGGTCAATATCTTTCTCGGGGTGGTCTACGTGACCGCCCTCCTGGGGAGTCTCATCTGGGTTGTCACGGCACTCTTCCCCGACGGGGGCCTCGTCGAAGCGGTACAGATCCTGCAGGAACGCTCACCGGAGATTCTCAGCTCTCCCGGACCGAACGGGGAGTACACCTCCGTCGTCCTCGGGGGTACCTTCGTGGTCGGTCTGTTGGCGTTTGCCTGGCCCCACGTTGCGATCGGGTGCATGACCGCCCGGGACAAGAGCCTCTTCAAGTGGTTTCCCCTGCTGATCTTCGTGTTCGGGGGGCTCTTCTTCTACATCATCCCCTTTATCTGGGGCTCCATCGTCGCCCCCGCCGCGGTTCCGATGGCGGAGCTTACCGAGATGGCCGCCGCGAACGGCGTGCCCCTCCAGGAGGAGGCGGACCGGGTGGTGCAGACGATCATCGTGCAGAATCTTCCCGCGTGGTTCGGGGTGTATGTCCTCCTCGGGGTGATCGCCGCGGCGGTGAGTACCGCGGCGGTACAGCTGATGACCTCCAGCGTGATCGTCAGTCGCGACGTGATTCAGGGATTTTTCAAGCCCGACGCGACGGACAAGGAGATCACCACCTGGGCGCGTTGGTCGGTGGTGGTGATCGTCATCCTCAGTACGGTGATCAGCTTCTTCAATCAGGGGGCGATGGCGCTCTACCTCACCGACGTGAGCGTTCCCGGGTTCGCCCAGTGGGCGCCGGCGCTGGTGGGTGGCCTCCTCTGGAAGCGGGGTACCCGGCAGGGTGCGATCGCGGGAACGGTGGCGGGAGTTGTGTTCCTCGTCGTTTCACTGCTTCTGGTGGTCGACGGTGAGCGGATTCTCGTAGTCGGACACCCCGTGATCGGGAGCCTTCTCATCAACACGATCGTCTATATCGTGGTGAGCAAGCTGACCCCCCGACCGAGCGAGGCGATCGAGACGCAGTTCTTTGACGAGGTGGACGACTACCTCCGGGCCGAGTCCACGACGTAACCGGGGAGGCACGATGGCAGAGGCAACAACGTTCCGACTGATCTACAACCCCGACGGTGACGCTACCGACGTCGTCGCCTACGGCGCCGCCGTCGCGGAGGGGCGCATCGCCGGGAAGTATCAGCTCTCCACCACCATCGTCCCGGACACCCTGATCGTCCAGACGAGCCGCGTACAGGGAATCATCGCCGGGGCGGATGTCCGGATCGACCGGGACGCAGCGACGAAGCAGGGGATCCAGCTCGCGAAGGCGGCGCGGCAAGGCCGCAACAGCGCCCGGGCGGTGGGGACGATACCCCTGAGTGAGGTGATGAACAAAGGCTCCCGGGACTTTGATACGAAACCGGTGGAGCCCGACGACCCCGCGGTGATCCTCTACACCTCGGGGACCACCGGAAACCCCAAGGGAGTTACCCTGACGCACCGGAACTTCTGGTTCCAGCGGACCACCGTGGTGTCCTCGATCATCACGTTCACCCCGGAGGACAAGGTAGTGGGGGTACTGCCCCTGTATCACGTCTACGGCCTCGCAAACGGACTGGTTCCCACGATCAGTCACGGCGCGTGTATCGTAATGATCGCCCAGTACAGTCCGCAGACCTTGCTGGACACGATCGCCGACACGAAAGCGACGATCATGCCCGCGATACCCAGCATGTACCAGCATCTCCTCGCGGTGGCCCGGGCGCGAAAAGCGTCGATGCCGAAAAGCCTCCGCTCCTGCATCTCCGGCGGCGCGCCGCTGCCGCTGAAGGTGCACCAGGATTTCCGGGAGGTCTTCGACACCCAGATCGTCGAGGGCTACGGCCTCACCGAGACGACCTCCAGCGTCTGCGCCAACGGCCGGACCGGCACTCTCAAGGAGGGGAGTATCGGTCCCGTTGCGGATGGCGTCGAGATGGCGGTCTTTGACGACAACGACAATCCCCTCGGGGACGGCGAAGTGGGAGAGATCGTGATCCGCAGCGACACCGTCACCCCCGGGTACTGGAACGATTCCGAGGCTACCGCCGAAGCGATCAACGGCGACGGATGGTTTCACACCGGCGATCTCGGGTATCGCGACGAGGACGGCTTCTTCTTCATCACCGACCGGAAGAAAGACCTCATCATTCGCGGCGGCTTCAACATCAGCCCCCGGGAGGTTGAAGAGGTGATCATGCTCCACCCGAAGATCGCCGACGCCGCGGTGGTTGCCGCGCCGGACAGGCACGACCAGGAGATGGTCAAGGCCTTCGTGGTGCTTCACGAAGGGGAAGAGATGACCGAACGGGAGGTGATGGACCACTGTGTGGACACGATGGCGCCGTACAAGCGACCGAAGGCGGTGGTCTTTGTCGACACCCTGCCGAAGAGCGCCACCGGAAAAGTGCTGCGCACGGAACTGCGGGGTGAGACGGAAGATCGAAGACTGGTGACGAGGGACAACTGATGTTTGGACGGAAGAAAAAGAAGAATGAACAGGGCGGGACGCCCGCCGGC
>JBKHFT010000046.1:0-21654 GCA_046540055.1 Alkalispirochaeta sp. | reverse complement strand
GAGCTTGAGGAAGAGACGAAGCGAGTGGAAACCTTCCGCAACATCTACGAAGCGAAGACGGTAATCGTCGCTTCCGGCGGGCGCCCCCGAATCACAAAGGCGAAGAACGAAGAGAAGTACCTGTTCGACAAGGGGATCTCATTCTGCGCTACCTGTGATGCCGCAGCAAATACCGACAAGACGGTCATGGTTATCGGTTCCGGTGACGCCGCCGTCGAAGAGGGAATGTTCCTGGCGAAGTTCGCCAAAGAGGTAATCGTCAGCGTCATTCACGACGAGCCGAAGATGGACTGTAACGAGATCGCCCGGGACCAGGCGCTGGCAAATCCGAAGATGCGGATGGTCTGGAACACGATGGTCGACAGCTTCGAGGGTGAAGATCATCTCGCACGGGTCAACCTGAAGAACCTCAAGACCGGCGAGATCATACCCTTCGACGTCGACACCTGTTTCGAGTTTATCGGATACGAACCGAATACGGAGATCTTTGAAGGCAAGCTCAACATGAGCAAGCGGAAATACGTGATCACCAACGAGAAGATGGAAACCGGAATCCCCGGTGTCTTCGCCTGTGGTGACGTCCGTGAGAAAGAGCTCAAACAGGTTGCTACAGCGGTTGGCGACGGCGCGATCGCCGGTGTCGGTGCGGAGAAGTTCATCGCCGAGACGGAGATGTTCGAGAACCAGATCATGCAGAAAGAGCGGATCGGCCTCATCTACATCTACAGCGCGATTGACGCTCCGAGCCGGGAGCTCCTCCCGATGATGCAGGAGATCGAAGATGAATTTGACGATCAGGTCAAACTCAACGTAATCGACCAATACAAAGGCAAGAGCCTCTGCGACCGTCTCGGGTGCGATATCGAGCCGATGACAATCTTCTACACCAAAGACGGCGAAGTCGTGGACACGTCAACGAAGGTCGACAAGAAGAGCGTCGTCACCGCTCTCAACAACCTTGTTGAGCGCCCGATAGGAGCGTAATAGATGAAACGGACAATTATAATTGTCGCCGCTGTTGTCGTGGTTGCAGTGCTTGCGGGGTGCGCCCCCGCCCCGGACGGGGAAACCGGGAGGGAGATTGTCAGTGCCGAGGAGGCGTTGACGTTGCTTGCAGACAACGACGACATCGTTCTTGTTGATGCCCGACCGATGCCGGAGTACAACGAAGAACACATCGACGGCGCAGTGAACGTTTCGCGGGCGGATATCGTTGTCATGACACCCTTTCCCGCTCTTCTGGCTCCGCCCGAAAAGATCGAGGAGAACCTGGGGGAAAACGGGATTTCCAATGACACCCGTATACTTGTGTATGATGATAACAACAACATGGATGCGGCTCGATTCTGGTGGACCCTGAAAATATATGGACACGACAACGTCCAGGTAGTCAGCGGCGGGTACGCGGCGTTGCAGGAAGCCGGCGCCTCCGTAGGGACCGAAGTACCATCAGTGTCATCCGCCACGTTTACCGCGGAACCGGTCGACGAGAGTATGATGGTGGATGCAAAGACGATTCGTGAGCATCTGGACGAACCGGACCCGAACGTCGTATTGGTCGACACCCGCAGTGAAGATGAGTTCGTTGAGGGATCGATTCCCGGGGCGATTCATATCAACTATGTCGGTAATAACTTCTCCGACGGTACTTTTCGCCCGGTGAGGCACATTCAAATCAAGTACCTGGGTCAGGACATAGATTTTGATACCGAGGTATGGCTGTACTGCCTCACATCAATTCGTGCAACCCAGACATATCTTGCCCTGTACAATGCGGGCTACCGGAACCTTCGCGTCTACGACGGCGCGTGGGAGGAATGGTCTGCGAACCCGATGAACCCGGTCTTTGTGCCGGAGACGAACGTCCCGGTCAGCGAACCGGATCAGTCTTAGGACGTATACAACAAACCCCGTCCGTATGGGCGGGGGATTTTTAAATGGGCGGTGATTTTTTAAGGAGTGTTTTATGAAGAAGATATTATTGCTACTGGTAGGCATCGCGTTACTGGCGATGTTGTTTGTCGGATGCGGTGAAGAGGAGGCGACGGCGACTCCTGAGGAAGAGTCCTCCGAAGAGGCCGTTGCGGATGAGTCCGCAGAATCCGAGTTCTCTGCTCGGGAGTTTGTGACCGACTACTTCAACGATCTGGAAAACGGAAACAAGATTTTCCCGATGGATGAATTTGTAGAGAAGGTACGCGCCGGGGAGGATCTGTTTGTGGTCGATATCCGGAGAGCTGAAGACTATGAAGAAGGTCATGTTGAAGGTGCGGTGAATGTCCCGTGGGGCACCTCAGCAATGTGGGAGGCAATGCCCTATATCCCCCAGGACCAGCCGGTATACGTGCACTGCTACAGTGGTCAGACCGCCGGGCAGGCGCTTATCACGATGCGCATGGCCGGAATCGAAGCCTATTCGGTTAACTCCGGTTGGAACCTCGGTATCAGCCGGGTTGACGGTTATGAAGAGATCGTCGAGACTGAACCGAACGAACTGGACCGCTCCACGACCTATGACGTACCTGACGAAGTGATGGAGACTATCCAGTCCTATTACGAGTCTACGTTTGACCTGAACGGTACTACCTTTGCCAATCGATTCATCAGCGCGGAAGACGCAAACGCTATTCTGCAAGCTGAGGATGATTCGGCGATGTTTATTTCGATGTGCCGACCCGATGACTACGCCAAGGAGCGAATACCGACCTCGATCAACATCCCCTATGGCCCCAACTGGAACGAAGCTATCGCGGGTCTTCCGACCGACAAGAAGCTGATCGTGCACTGCTACAGCGGCCAGGGATCAAATCAGCTGGTAGTGCTCCTGAACCTCCTGGGCTACGACGCAGTCTCATTGTTATACGGAATTGGTACGCCCAGAACCGATCCCCGTGGTTGGACGAACGAGGGTTTCGAGGTCGAGTCATCGTCGTAATCTCTCCGGCGAATGCTTGAGTCCGGCAGTCGTGAGGCTGCCGTTACAATGCGAGCTGTGAGGGGCTCGCCCCGAGGTGGAAGTGGCTGTGCGGTTGACCGTCCATGGTCACCAAACGGTGCCTCGGGGATTTCCCTCAACCAGATATTCGACCCGGCGATTCGTCGCCGGGTCTTTCTTTCTCCCGAACGTTTTGGATCACCCCGAGAGCTGCTTGAGTTCCGGAACAAGGTCGAAATGAGCGTCATACCCGGGAAGCGGTGCCGTTCCGTGCAACGCGTCAAGACAACAGGTTTCACGTTCGCCGACACCATCCGCTCCGCATATGATATACAATGTCGCCGTGCGCACCTGGTTGATAAAACGGTATCCCATTTTCCCGGTTCTGGTGGTGTTGGTAGTCATCTCCGCAACGACGCTCCCATGGTACCCTTTCGTACACAGTGATGAGGTGTGGCTGGCCTCGCTCACACGTACGATGATGGAAGAGCGTTCCGTGGCTGTAACGGAAGAGTTCTTTGTGCTCACCCCGCGGTACCCGCATGCGATTAAAACGCTCTACCACTTGATTCAGATGCCGTTCCTGGCGGTGGATTATTCTCACGTTGCCGCACGCCTCCCCTCTGCGGTTGCCGGTCTGGCGTCGGTGTGGTTCCTGTATCTGATCGTTGCCGCTCTTACGCATCGACGAGGGGTCGCGGCGCTGATCGCCCTCGGGTTCGGGTTGGATCCGCAGCTTATGTACATAAGCCATCTGGCCCGGCAGGAAGCACTGATTCTGGCGGTCACTCTGGGGGCAATTGCGGTACTGACGCGCCGTACCGCCCGGGAGCAGGAGGGTCAGAATCGGTCGGTCGTCCATGCGGGGGTGCTGGTAGGTATGGGAGTCTTCCTGCATCCCAACGCGTTTATCGCCGCTGCGGCGGTGTTACCGTGGGTGGTATTCCGGGCCCCGTTGCGCCGCTGGACCGCCGTCACAGGGCGATTTATCGTCCCCATTGCGATCGCTGCGGTCGTCGCGGTAGCGGCAAGCTTCGCGATGGACGGGGAGTTCCTTCGTCACTATGCCGCGTTCGGCGACACCGTGGGTGTCGGCGACAGCTGGGTGCGCCGATGGTTTCGGTTCGGGTTGTTCTTTGCCAAACTCGCGACACGCACCGCCGGCACCTATTACCTTCCGCCGGTGACGTCGCGGATGTGGTTCACCATCGCCCTCGCGGTGGTGGCCGCGGCGATGGCAACGGTTGCAGGACGTCGTCACCACCCGGTAATCGCCCTCCGTGCCGGTCTTGCCGGCGGTCTTGGCGTTGCCGTCGCCCTGTTCATTATCGGGAAATACAGCCCTCCCAGCGCCGTGTTCTTTCTTCCGACTGTGTACCTTCTCGCCGGCACCCTCGCAGGATGGTTGGTCGACCGGATGCATCGCGACACCACTGTGCGTCCCGATCGCGATTCGACACGATCGGAGTTCATGGCATTTCATGGCGACCCATGGCGCGTGACTGCGGGGGCGCTGCTGATAGCTACGATTACGCTTCCCCTTGTGGACGCACTGCGGGAGCTTCCGCGCTGGTACTACCCGGGCGGGTCGCCAGGGAGGTATTCCACCTACGTTGCGCGTGTTGTAGATGCGGTTACTCCGGAGGATGGTAGCGAGCCACAGGGTACCGTTCTGGCCAACCTCAACACGGGTTTCGCGTTTTCCGGCGACAGACTACCCGGCAGCATGTTGCGCGTGTATCGGGACTTCGGCGCCCTTCCCCGCGACGACGATACCGCGGTCCAGCGCTTTCTTACGGACGAAAACGTGGAATACGTGGTTCTGGCACGGGATGAGCTTGATAAAATCTACCGGATGCGCCCCGTATGGAACGCCGTATACGGAAACCCGTCCCGCTTCTACCCGCAGCTCCGGGAAACAATCGCGGAACGGGGGACGATCGTGGCCCGGTTTCCCGCGCCGATGTACGGCATGCGCCTGGTACGCTACATGGACGCCGCCGGCGCCTCCCCTCGGGCGGAGACGACCGACGCTCCCGTCGTGGAAGTGTATAGACTCGACCGGTAAGCATACCGATAAAGATCGCTCCGACGATCGTCCCGAAGGGGTCGGAGCGGCGCACCCCTCTTCGACAACAAGGTCCCGGAGTGAAATTCCACGGAGACCACGTCGAGGGCGCGGATGGCGCGGAAGGACTTCCGGACGTTTCGCACGTCTATCACGTGTCCGCTATCCGCCATATCCGCATCCCGATCTTACCCGAATACTCGTGCGAGATTCTCTGTGTACGGAGGCTCGATAATACCCCGGTCGGTGATGATCGCAGTGACCAGCTCGTTCGGCGTGACGTCGAAGGCGGGGTTTCGCACCTTGATTCCCTCCGGCGCAGTCCTGCGAAGACCGAAGTGCGTCACTTCGTCTTCGTCTCGCTCCTCGATCGGAATCTGTGCGCCCCTGGGGGTATCAAGATCGATCGTCGAGAAGGGACTCGCCACATAGAAGGGTATACCGAAGTGCCTGGCGAGGATCGCTACCCCCATCGTACCGATCTTGTTGGCAACGTCACCGTTGGCGGCAACGCGGTCGGTTCCAACGATCACCATGTCGATCAACCCCTGCTGCATCACGAACGCAGCCATGTTGTCGGTGATCGTGTAGACCTCGATTCCCGCCTGCTGGAGCTCCCAGGCCGTCAGGCGCGCGCCCTGAAGCAGGGGACGACTCTCGTCGGAGTACACCGAAAACCTCACACCCTTCTGGTGGGCGAGGTACATCGGTGCGGTGGCGGTACCGTATTCAGATGTCGCGAGGCGGCCGGCGTTGCAATGGGTCAATACGCCCATCCCGTCATTGATGAGGGGAGCGCCGTGCTCACCGATCCGTCGGCACAGTTCGATATCTTCCTGGTGGATCGCCTCGGCGGTCGCCCGGATAACCTGGAGCAGCTCCGTCCCCGACTCGGCACCGGACTCCCGCACGGCGCGGACAACCCGCTTCAACGCCCAGCTCAGGTTCACCGCGGTAGGGCGAGAGCTGTCGAGATAGTCCGCCTGCTTCTGCATCTCCTTCAGAAATTCGTCGCCGGCGAGACTTGTCTTGTCCCGCATCGCGACGTAAAGACCGTAAGCCCCGGTCACCCCGATCGCGGGGGCGCCCCGGACCTTCAACTGTTTGATCGAATCCCATACCTGCTCCACCGAGGTCTGTTCTTCGACGATCACATCAACGGGTAGCTTCGTCTGGTCCAGCAGGAGCAATTTTCCGTCGATCCATTCAATACTCTTTACCTTGGACGCGTCCATGATTCCTCCGAATAACTATGTTTCTTCCGAATAATTGTAGGGCTGAATAACGGCGAAAGAAAGCCGCCTCTCAGTGTAGCGGCCGGTAGTATTCTATCCCGATTATGGCATCCGGGACGAGCGCGCCGCATCGGAAGTGGCAAACTCGTCGAAGGGGCGAGGCACGCCTGGATATTCGGGTTTGCCCGAAGTACCGCTTGTCCCTGGCCCGCGTTGCGAAAGGAGATCAGAGAGTCGAGGGTACCGTCTCGGCGACGATGTGTACGTTCGGCTCCGCCGGGGCGAACGAGCTACCCCTCGCTCTCGAAGGAAACAGCCTGCCCACAGTATTCACGCGTCTTTCCGCGCCCCTGCGCACCTCAAGGATCTCCGGTTCCACTTGGTGAAGACCGCCGGCGCCTGCGATAGAGGAGGAGCTCACGGCGCTCCAGGCGGTTGACCCCGCCGGGGTGCGGTACAGCGAGTTCCGACTCTCGCGCTTGTTCGTCACCGGCGGATATCGCCCCGCGGACCGGACATTCCAGCTATCATCTCCCGAATACCTTCTCCCGGCTGTCGCACTCTCGACGAGCATTTCCCGCCGAGAGACCTGTCCAGGTCGGAGTTGCCAAAGGGACCGTCTCGTGAGTACCGTTACGGGATCGAACGGACACCGGCAGGACCACAGCGAATGATTGTTCTTTTACTCGTGATCGTGGCGCTCAACGGCGCGCTCTCGTTGTATCTGCTGCTTACCGGGGCGGGAATGTGGCGGATACTTGTCCCCCTTCCGGAGACGATAGCCATTTCCGGAGCTCTCGCCCTGATCGGAACCCGACGAACACTGCGATGGGTTGTCGGGGCGATTCTCGGCATCCTTATCGCCTTCTCTCTCACCGAGGGAGTCTTCCAGTTCATATACGCCCGGTCGTTCCTCCCCCGAGCGGACATTCAGATGATCAGCGGACTCCTCTATCTCCTCTTCGGGGAGATCGGAGAGTTAGCGTTCGTGCTCCGACCGATCGTGTTCGGAGCGATCGTGATCCTTTTCGCGTACGGCGGCATCGCTGCAGCGACGATCGTACACCGGATTATCGGAGACGGAACGATCGATTCCCGGAGGGTGGGAACGTTTATCGCCGTTGCGGTTCTGTTCTATACCGCCGTCGGTTCTACCGTCGGGTATCCGCCGTCACTCTTCCGGAATGCAACGCGCTCCTGGTTTGACGACGGGACGGTGGTGTTTGAGGATTATCGCGGCCTTGAGACGCTCAATGGCCTTCAGCGGGACCAGGCGATGGACGCAGAAGAAGACATCGATAGGGGGGACGGGATTGCGGCCGGCGACGGAATCGCCACCGGGGAAGATCCGGAACCGGGGAGCAGTGCAGACGATGATCACCGCGATACCGTTCACGGAGGACCGTACCGGTTTCCGGGTATCAAGGACCGGGACATCTACCTCTTTGCCCTGGAGGCGTACGGCTACGCGACGTTCAGCAGGGATCAGCTGGCGCAAATGGTGGCCCCCGCGAGGAACCGCTTCGTCGATGCCCTGACGGAGAAGGGATACGAGATTCGCTCGGCGTATCTCCTTTCTCCCGTCGCGGGAGGGTTCTCATGGCTCGCGGAAGCGACCCTTCTGACGGGGCAGTGGATCGACTCACAAAATGCGTTCCTCCAGCTCTACGAGGCGCCCCTGCCGACGCTGTCAAGTGTTCTTCACGAAGGAGGATACTACACCCTCTCGTTGAAGCCGGGGACCGTGCACGGGTCATGGCCGGAGGGGTGGGATATCTTTCGCTTCGAAGAGTCCCTCGTTGCTCACGACGGCGATTTCAACTACGTCGGCCCGTGGTTTTCGTACGTGGCGATCACCGATCAGTTCACCCTCTGGACCGCCCACAACCGGATTCAGGAGTTGATCGCACCGGGTGGCGCCGCCGAGGAACGGCCTGTTCTGGCGTACTACCAACTCGTCAGCAGTCACACACCCTTCAACAAGATCCCTCCGTTTATCGAGTCCTGGGATGCCCTCGGCGACGGTTCGGTGTACAACGACAGGGCTGACGAGATTCGATATTTCGACAACGACTGGGGTGGTGGAACGGAGATGGATGAGGGGTACTCTACGGCGATCTCCTACGTCTTCGAATCCCTTGCGGCGTACATTGAAGAGTATCTCGATGAATCCCGGGAGCCGATTATCATCGTATTTGGCGATCACCAGGCGCAACGCCCGATCAGGGAACAGGACGCGCACCTTTCGGTACCGATCCATGTGGCATCCACCGATCCCGAGATCCTCGCCCGCTTCGAAGCAGAGGGGTTTCGTCCCGGGATCGACGGAGGGCAACGCCCCCCCCACCCCAGGATGAGCTCCTTCTTTCCCAGCTTCCTCCGGATCATCGCAGACGGAACCGACGCGCCGATCTCCGGGAGCGTCGATGGCGCTTCGACGTCAGGAAGCGTTGACGGCTCTGCCGTTCAGGTAGATCCCGGGGGGGAGGATGGAAACGCGCTATCCCGGTGATCAGAACCCCGGTGCCGCGGTCCACCACGCTATCCCGGTGACCGGAACCCCGGTGCCGCGGACCGGCCCGCTTTCTCTATACGTCGTCTATCAGTGATCGTACCCGTCGACGCAGCGCTTCCCTCACCGACGGATCGGCCTCGTCCGACGGAACCTCCCCCTCGAACCGAACGGAGCCGTTTCGACCAAGCACGACGACACGATCCCCCAGACGCAACGCTTCGTCGACGTCATGGGTCACAAACAGTATCCCCGGATCGTGCCGGTTCCGGAGAGTAAGAAGCAGCTCTCCGAGGCGCTCTCTGGTCGGAGCGTCCACCGCTGCAAACGGTTCGTCGAGGAGGAGCATTGTCGGTTCCATCGCGATCGCCCGTGCGAGGGCGGCGCGCTGCCGCATTCCACCCGAGAGCTGATAGGGGAACAAACGGTCCGCATCGTTCAACTCGACCTCCCCGAGAGCGTTGAATGCGATCTGCCGTTGCACATCCTGAGACGGCGGTGAGGGTAGATACCGCTGCGGAAATACTATGTTGGCGAGAACCGTTTTCCACGGGAAGAGTTGGTCCTGTTCCTGGAACACGACGATCCGCTCAGGACCGGGCCGGCGAAGGGGCGTTCCGGCAAGGGTAACGATTCCGGCGTCCGGCTCGATCAGGGAGGCGGCGATCTTCAGCAGCGTTGTTTTTCCGCATCCCGACGCCCCGAGGACGCATACCGTTTCACCGGAGCCGACGGTGAGTGATACATCCGTGACGACGTTCCGATCCGAGCCGGGATACCGGTATGTGATTCCCTGAAGGACGAGCACCCCTTCGGCACGGGAAGTGGTCATCGACTCATCCCCCAGCGGATGATCGTGCGCCGCTCAATCACACCGAAGAGGTAGCTCTCGACGAAACTGCCGATAAGCATGACCAGAAGGATCCCGGCAAAGAGACCCGTCGTGTCCATGAACACCCGGCGCGAAAAGATATACCATCCGATTCCACCGGCGCCGGCGATCGCGCCGAACACCATCTCCGCACTGATCAGGGCACGCCAGCTGCGCGCCCAGGCGATACGTAACCCCGCGAGGAGATAAGGAAGCGTTGCCGGCAGCGCGATCCGGATGAGGTACCCGACGGAGGAGATACGATAGTTTCGCGCCACCATCCGCCACGTATCGGGGACGCTCCGATACCCCGCCTCGAGGTTGGTCAACACCGGCCAGAATACGGAGTGGACGATCACCGCGATTACCGCGGGCGTTCCAACGCCCAACCAGAGGATGATCACCGGCAACAGGGCGATCCCCGGTAGGGGATGGAAGAGAGACCCCGCCACCGAAAAGAGTTCCGCAAGCCACCGACTGTGTCCGGAGAGAAATACCGCCACGATCGCAGCGACGATCGCGATTCCGGCGCCGGCGGCGATCACCCCCAGGGAGATTGCGAGTTGAACAACAATCGTTCCCTCCAGGATCGAGGCTCCCAGTCGGGTCAACACCGCCCAGAGGGAGGGAAGAACGGTATCGGGAACCGACGGAAGGAGCCGAAAGAGCTCCCATGCCGGAAGAACCGTCGCTACCAGAAGCCAGCCCCGCCATCGTCGGATCGTCATTCGACGACTCCTGTACCGGTCTCGCCGGAGATGTACCCGAAGGCGTGCATACGGTCCCGGAACCGTTCCATTCCGCGGATCGCATCCTCGTACACCATTCCTTCTTCCATGAGATCACGGCGAAGGACCTCGGCGTCGATCTCGTATGCATCGGCGAGGAGATTGAGGGTCCGCATCGACGATCGTTGAAGCGAACCGCCGTCTCCGTTCTCCCCGGAGTCCCGCAAATCTTCCTGGAGCCGGGTTATCTCGTCGACCGCCTCCTGCAGGCGCCTCTGGAACGCGAGGACCGCCGGTGTCTCATGTGACAGCCCCGGACGGAGCACTCCGATGATGAAGGTGAACTCACCGCCGAACGCATCCTCTCCGGAAAGCAGAAGCGTCGCCTCCGGCCGGCGAAGTTCTTCAAAAAGAAAAGGAGGTGAGGTGAAGTGAGCGGAGATATCTCCCCCGCCGGACAACATTGCGTTCATCCCGTCGGGGTGACCGAGGCTCACCAAACGGTGGTCGAGGCGCGTCGGGTCGCCGAAACGCCGATCCAGGGCGATCGCAAGCAGAATGTGCTGGATGCTTCCGGGCTGCGGCAGGGCGATCCGAAAAGGAGCGCCAGGCGCCGCGAGGGTCTCGAGATCGGGGATACGAGGATCGATCGTGACAAGCCCGAGGGGCGCCCTGGACAATCCGGTAAAAGCGCGCCAGCCGGTGGCGGTATCTCGGCCGATCAGATAGGGCGGAATTCCCATGAATCCCACATCGAGACGGTTGGCGAGCATCGCCTCCCGAACCGCAGCGGCGTTGTTGACGCGAATCCACTCGATCTGAAGCTCGGCACGGTTTCGGGTATCACCGGAGCCCCCGTTTTCACCGGCGGTTGTGACGCCTCCATCTTCCCCGGTATCCCCGGTTCCCCCGGTCTCTCCGGTACGATCTTCACCGGCAGAGCGAATCAGCACGAGAGGCGCGTAGGCGAGGCCGTGTTGCTCCGCGACACGAAGGACCGGCACCGTGGCGGACCGGACCGCTCTATCGGTTTCTTCGGGTCTGTTTCGGTCACCGGATCGGGCGTTCCGATTTTCGTCGTTTCCGGTACACCCGATCAGGAACGCGGAGAGAACCAGAACGATACCAGGAACGAGGACAGCGTAGATCCGTGAATGACGACGGAGAGGCCTCGAGGGAAGCGCACCGCGCCGATACGCCCGGGGAAGGAATTCACTCATCACAATGATCATACCCGATGACCCGACGGTCCGCCCATACGGGGACGACGCTACCCGCGACGGTGGTTACCTCCCGAATAGCCCCGACGATCCGGATGCAGAGGGATCACGCCACCCACGGCGACGATCACGTCTCGAATACCCTCGGCGGTCCGCCCGTACCGCGTCGACGGTCGGTTCAGTTCGTTCCGTCCCGATCCGGACGGAGCGGTGCACGACTCCGGTGCTCAGCGGTAGGCCACACCTTGAGAGCCCGGCGGGACGGGGTGTTTCGTTCCGTCCCGGGTATCGAGGAGAAGGTTTTCGCCGTCGGGGTTTTCGACCCGGAGGGTATCGAAGACGGTATCCACAAGTGTGTTGATCTCTTCCGCCGAGGTGCCGTGGAGGACCGCGTAGGCGATCCGTTGCGTCGAGTTGGTCATCTCCCGGATCACCGTCCCCTCGGGAAGGATAAAACGGCAGTCGGTGATTCCCGGGAGCGTGAGGAGCTCCTCAGCGCCGGAGAGTCGTGCGACAGTTCCGGGGCGTGCGAAGATGAGAGGTACCGCGAAGTGAGTATATTCGGGGACGGCGCCTCCCCGGGCACCCGCCTCCGGCGCGGCGACTGAGAAACCGTTCCGTGCCGCACTCAGTTGTCGTGCCAACAGATCGACCCCCGTTACCGGTGGAATCGACTGGTCTTCGTAGGCTCCGCCGAGTCGAAAAGCGATCTCGTTTACGAGGACCGGTTGGATGATACCGATTCGTTCTTCGCCGCTGCCGTCTCCTGGTGGTGTCTCTCCTGACAGTTCTTGCCGGGGCGGAACCTCCGTCCCCGCCGGCACTACTGACGGTTCCTCCGTCCCCGCCGGCAACCTCGTCCGCGCCTGCCCCTCCGCCCCCACGAGCATCTGGAAATAGATCGGCCCGCCGCCGAGGCGAAAGGAGCGCACGATCCGGTGCGTGAGTTCCTCGATACGCGGAAGGTGGGAGCCGGCGTGATAACTCGGGTAGCGATGCGCGAGACACACCCCGAGCCCCGGAGGGTTGTCGATCGTTACCCGGTCGGTAACGGTCCAGATCTCGACCTCGTCAGGTGAATAGGCCCATCCCGATACGGTGACCTCCCGGGAGGGAAAGTACTCCTCAACGAGGATCTCTTCTTCCCGGGAGTACGAACGGGTCACCGGGTACTGTGCCGCCACCTCGTCAGGGGTGTTTGCGATAATGATCCCCCGTTGCCCCTGGCTGTCCACCGGTTTCACCACGTAGGGGGGACGGAGGCGAAAAAATCCCCGGCGCTCCCACTCGGTGCGATCGGGTCCGATGAGGCACCATCGTGGCGTCGGAATTCCTTCGTCGTCGAAGATCTGTTTCATCACCCGCTTGTTTGTCACCGACAACGCCCGTTCCGGCGTCAGCGGAAAGGGGAGCCCGAGGCGGGCGGAGGCAACGGCGGCGGTGAGGACGGGCTGGTCCGTTCCGAGGGCGATAATCGCCTCCGCCCGGGTCATGCGTGCCGCGTCGACCACGGCATCAATATCGAAAGTGGACGCCGGGACGAACTCGTCCGCCGGCGCCCGGGCCGGTGCGTTCGGGTCACGATCGGCGAGAATCGTCGTGATGCCGAGTTCCCGAGCCCGGCGGAAGGCGCCGAGTTGACTGCTACCACCACCGAGGATCATGAGTCGCATCAGTCGCACCCCCGGGGAAGATCAAGGGGCCGCGGGGGACGGAGGAAGCGTCCGATCGGCCGGAGGGGCCCCCAGTAGAGCAGCAGGTTCCAGAAAATCGAGGCGAGGCGGGAAAGGGAGTACCGGCTTCCTCCGTCCCCCGCCGCGACCGGTATGTACCGGTGCGCCGCAACGCGGGGATGACACGCGAAGAGCATCGCCGACAGATACGCGTACCGTACCGGCAGAGTAAGAGCGCGCTGTACGAGGTCCCGACGGATCACCCTGAAACTTGTCACCGGGACATCGAAGGGTTTTCCTGCAAACAGATAGAAGAGCGCGTTGTTGAAGAACGTACCGACCCGTCGTGTCCAGGGACGAGATGCCGTGGAATCGGCGATCGGAGCGGCGTACAGGAGGTCGATCCGGGGATCATCGATCATCGTCCGTACCATCTCGACGAGGACGGTCGGGGGGTGTCCCCCGTCGTCGTCAACGGTAGCGATGAGCTCGCCCCGGGCAAGGGAAATGCCGGCGATCGTCGCGTACTGTTGTCCCCGATTCCGGGGAAGGCAGATAGTCTGGTAGTCGAACGCGACGGTCGCCCTCGATTGGCGGAGGGCACCGTTGCGACCTGCGACCAGGTCGCGCAACCGGTGCTGCTCCTCCTCCGGGCTGCCGTCTTCGACGACGAGGATCTCGATCAACCTCCCCCGACCGGTTCCCGCACCCGCCGGTATCGCCGGCAGCGTCGCTTCCAGCTCCTCGAGAAGCGTCGGGATCCGGTGTACGCCGCGATACGAGGGGATCACGACCGTGAGGAACGGTCTCACCGGTTCGGTACTCACAATCGACGAGACTCCAGCAGACCGGTACAGAACGCGTCGATCTCCCCGTCTACGCGGTAACGGGCGAGTTGATCGAGGGGTGTCGAACCACGGGTGATGATCGCAAGATCCGCTCCCGCGTTCCGGGCGATCCCGGGAAGGGACGCTGCGGGCTGTACGGTCAGAGTTGAACCGATTACCAGGAACAGGTCGCATTCGTCGAGGAACGATTCCGCCCGTGCGAGGTCGGTGGTGCGGAGGCTCTGTCCGAACATGATCGTCGCCGGCTTGAGGAGTCCACCGCAATTGGCACAGCGGGGGGGCGAGAATTGCAGAGGCGCCGCCGGTTCTCCGGCGCCGGCGGGCCCGTCTTCCGCCGGGGGCACTCTCCCGGGACGATATTTCTCCGCCAGGGGATCGAGGATCTCGCCGGCGGGCACCCGCCGTCCGCAGGAGATGCACTCTACCTCGAGGTTCGAGCCGTGGAGGTTGACGAGGAGCTCCGAAGAAAGCCCCGCTTTCTCGTGGAGACCGTCGACGTTCTGGGTGATCACCCCCGTCAGTGTTCCCCGGTCGGCGAGGGCGACGCAGAGATTGTGGGCAGGCCCGGGACGGGCGGCGCGCATCGCCGGCCACACCGTTGCCTTGTGTACCCAGTATTCCCGCTGTTTCTCCGGTCGTGCAAGGAACTCGTCGTAGTAGACGGGCTGGAACTGCGAGTACTGTCCGCCACTCCCCCGGTAATCGGGGATTCCGGCGCCGGTGGAGACGCCCGCTCCGGTAAACACGACGATTCGGCGGGCCCTGAGGATCGCCTCGGTCAACGCCTCGGGGTCGGTGCGCGGAGTATCGGAATCGGTCACGTGTCACCTCCATCGGTCGGGGTCAGCCGCCGCGGTGTCGCGTCGATCGAATCGACGGCGCCGGGGACGGTGCTCGAGGCGCCAAGTTCCTGCAGGCGCCGTACTCCGGGGAGCACCCGGTGTTCGTAGGAACCGGCGACGGCGTTGAATCGCTCTACCGTCTGGGTGAGACCGGTTCCCAGTTTGTTGAGATGGTCGGTAAAGGGGACGAGGCGGTCGAGGAGTTCCCTTCCTGCCCCGGCGATCGCGTCGGCGTTCCGGGAGAGTTCGATCTGCATCCATCCGTAAGCGACGACCCGCAGCAGAGCAAGAAAGCTCGCCGGGGCGGCGATGATAACCCGGTTGTCGAGGGCGTACTCGAGGAGTCCCGGGTCTTTCGTAAACGCAGCGGCGAGACCGCTCTCATAGGGGACGAGCATCACCACGAACTCCGGAGCCTCCGGGAACCGGCTCCAGTACTGTTTCTGCGCCAGAGCCTGGACGTGGCCGCGCATCGCCTGGGCGTGGCGCTTTGCCGCCTGGGCGGCGAGCTCCGGACTGGGCGCTTCCTGAGACTCGAGGTATGCCTTCATCGGCGCTTTCGCATCGACAGGGATGATCGCCCGGGAAGGCAAGTGAACGACCATGTCCGGCCGCCCGGCGACACCCTCCCCGCCGGCGCCTCCGGTTCTGCCGCCTTTGCCGCCGGCCGTCGTCTGTTCGTCGAAGTCGACGTGTTCCGTCATTCCCGCGAGCTCCACCAGCCGCCGGAGCTGTACCTCTCCCCAACGGCCCCGAATGTTCGGGGCCCGGAGCGCCTGATCGAGTGAGGTTGTCGCCTGCTGAAGCGACCGGTACTGCTCGCTGATCATCCGGACCTGCTCAACCACTCCCTGGTACGCTCCCTGTCGTTTTTCCTCGAGGGCGCGGATCTGGCGATCGAGCTTCTCCAGTTCTGCGTTCAGGGGAGCTACCACCCCGGCGAGATGCTCCTTGTTCTGTTCCGAGAGGGCCGAGGTACTCGAGCGGAGCGCCCGGGACGCGAGGGCTTCGAACGTCTCACGAAGGGAACGCTCCGCCTCCTCGACCCACTTCACCCGCTCACGGTCGGCGACCGCCCGGGTCTTCTCCTCGGTGAGTTGCCGCCCGAGCTCCTCTGCCCGGGCACGCTCGGCGTCGCGCTCCCGGAGCAGCTCCGTGGTGCGTGCTTCGAGCTGGGAGAGCCGCACCCGGTCTGCGCTGCGGGCTCCGCGGCTTGCGATGAGAGCGACGAAGAGGGTGGCGCCAACGGCGATGAGAACCGCCGCGACGAGATAGACGAGAGGCACGAGACCCGACATGACTACAGAATAGCGCGCAGAGGGGTCACGGGACTACCGGCGCTCCGGGCACGCCCCGGTTGGTATCCACGATGGTGTTGTAACACAGCGTATCTGTAGCAGGAGGAACGATGGAGACGCCGCCGATCCGGGTGAGGCCGGTGGGAACGGGACGGTGCTCCGCAGACCGTCAGTTCGACTGACTACACCTGCGTGGCGGGATACCCTGCGGGTTCGAGAACGGAGTTGACCGTCGCGAGATCCGGCGCGGTATCGCCGGTGTACTCGATCACTACCGTTTTGTCCTTCGCGGTGGCTTTGACCTTCTTCACCGCAGGCAGCTCGCTGAGGGCGGCGGTGACTTTTGCCTCGCAGTGGCCGCAGTTCATATCGGCGATGTGGTAGCTGACTTTCCCGTTTGATCCGAACAGTCCCATATCTTCCTCCCTGGCTTCGTGCCATGATCTATTCTCTTCGGCGGCTGGATGTACCGCCGGTCGGCCTGTGCTTTGTCGATGGGTGGCCTGTGCTTTGTCGCCGGGGGCCCCGAGGCTTCGTCGATGGGTGGCCTGTGCTTTGTCGCCGGGGGCCCCGAGGCTTCGGCGCAGGATTCGTTTCAGGTGCAATGAGTTGGAGACGACGGTGATCGAGCTGAACGCCATCGCCACTTCGGCGATCACCGGGTGGAGAAGCCCCGCCACCGCAAGGGGGATCGCAATAAGGTTGTAGAAGAACGCCCAGAAAAGGTTCGTTCTGATCTTGCGAAACGTCTTCCGCGAAAGGTCGATCGCCTGGGGGATCATCCCGAGGCTGGAGCTCATCAGGGTGATGTCCGCCGATTCGATCGCGATATCGGTGCCGGTTCCGACGGCGATGCCGACATGTGCCTGTTTCAGCGCCGGGGCGTCGTTGATTCCGTCTCCTACCATCGCGACTTTGCGCCCTTCCTTCTGGAGGGAACGGACGGCATCGATCTTCTGTTCCGGACGAAGTTCGGCGAAGACCTCGTCGATGCCGGCTTCCCGGGCGATCGCCTGTGCCGCCGCTTCCCCGTCGCCGGTGAGGATCGCCGTTCTGAGCCCCTGGGCGTGGAGCGCCGCGATCGCCCGGGGGGCGTCGGGTTTGATCGCGTCGGCGAGGGCGAAGAGGGCGGCGAGGGTCGGGGCGGGTGCCGGGACCGCCGTCGTAGGGGCCGCGTCGCCACCGCTCGGCCCGGCTGAGTCGCTACCGGCCGGTCCGATGGCGGTCCCGACGATCGTCATCCCCGCGTCGCGCCACGCTTCGATCACTCGTTCCTGTTCCGGGGTCGTTGCGATCCCTTCACTGCGCAGCCAGCGAACGCTGCCGACCCGGATCACCGTATCTCCGGTGCGCCCGATGATACCGTGACCGGGGACCGCCCGGGTGTCGTCGAGGTTCCACTGATTCGACGGGGACCGGGCAGGCTTCCCTGCGGGGTCCGTGACGGTTACCTGACCGGGGGCTGCGGCGGGTGTACCGTCTGCCGGGTTTGTGTCGTCCTTCAATCCCGCCGGTGCCCCTGTCCGCGCCGCTGCTATCGCTTCTTCCAGGTACCCCGTGAGCGCCCGGGCGAGGGGGTGTTCGCTTTCCCGCTCGACCGCGAGGGTCGCGGTGAGGGCGTCGAGATCGTCCTGGCCGGGGGGGCTGCCGGCGGCGTTCGCTGCGGCGCGAACCTCGGGGCGTCCGATCGTGAGCGTTCCCGTCTTGTCAAAGACGACGGTGTCCAGCTCCCGGGCGATCTGGATCGCCTCGCCGTTCCGGACGAGAACGCCCCGCTCGGCCCCGTAGCCCATCCCGACCATCAGTGCCGTCGGCGTCGCGAGGCCAAGGGCGCAGGGACACGCGATCACCAGGGTCGCGATCGCCGCGGAGAGTGCGGCGGTCACGTCGGGGGTACCGGACGCGTTGGTTACAAGGATCCATCCCGCAAAGGTCGCGACGGAAAGAACGAGGATCGCCGGCACGAAGATCGCCGTCACTCTGTCGGCGAGTTCCTGCACCGGCACGCGGGACGCCTGCGCCTCTTCCACGAGGCCGACGATCTGAGCGAGAAACGTTTCCTCCCCTGTCTTGTCGACCCGGACGTCGATCGTCCCCATCTGGTTGATCGTCCCTCCAACCACGGGTGTACCCGGTTCCTTGTCGACCGGTACCGATTCGCCGGTCACGATCGACTCATCGATGCTGGTGCTGCCCCGGAGGATCGTACCGTCGGCGGGGATCTTCTCGCCGGGGCGGACGCGAACCACGTCGCCGGGGCGGAGTTCCGTCACGGCGACGATCGTCTCTGTGACGCCTGCGTTATCGAGATCTGCCTCGCTGCCTGAACCGGCGTCTGTCTCGCCTCCGTCTCCATCGGGGCGTCTGTCGCTGTCGGGGCCGTTCCTCTCGAGGCGGGTCGCGCGCTTGGCCCCCAGCTCCAGAAGCTCCCGGATCGCCGACCCGGCACGCCCCGTCGCCCGCACTTTGATGTAGGAACCGATATAGTTGATCGCAACGATCATCGCCCCCACGGAGGTGAAATCACCGATCCCGACGCCACCAAGGCGGAGGATCCCCGTCGCGAACGCCGCGATCGAGCCGATCCCGATGAGGGAGTCCATCGTGAATACCATGGTCCGGAAGGAGTGGAGCGTACTCCGTATGACGGGAAAGCCGATCCCGAAGATCACCGTCGCCGCCACGACAAGACGTCCTATGTCACCGGCGATACCGGGAAAGAGATGGATACCCCATATCATATGGAGGAGCATCAGCGCCATCAGAGGTGCGGTGAGGACCCACGACCAGATCAGACGGTTTCGCTCCTTCCGGACGTGCTCCTCTGCCTGGGCGCGCTTCTCCGCGGGGTCGACCACCTCATATCCGGCGTCACGGACCGCCTTTTCCAGAGCTCCCCGGATCGCTCCGATGTCGTCTTCCTGTACCTCTAATAGCGCTTTCTTGCCGGTGAAGCTGACCTGGGCGGTCTCGACGGTGGGGACCTTCCGCAGCGCCTTTTCCACCGCGGCAGCGCAGGAAGTACACGTCATTCCTTCGATATGGAGCTGCAGATTGGTACTCATCGTGTTGAATATGCAACTCCCTGTCGTTCTCCGTCAAGGACCCCCCGGGGGTGGGGGTACCCGCATTCCCGCAGGTTCGGGTATATTCGGGTGATGACAGACAGTATTCAGACGAAGCCGTACGCCCGGTCCCACGGACCCCATGGTGTAAACGTGGACGCCCTCACCCGAATGCGCAGCATCGAGGGGCAGGTCAGAGGGGTACAGAAGATGATCGAAGGGGAGCGATACTGTATGGAGATCGTCGACCAGATCTCGGCGATCCGGGCGGCCCTTGCGAAGGTGAGCGAGTCGATCCTGCGTCGTCACATCGAAACGTGTGTCGTTGAAGACTTGCGCCACGGAACGCCGGAACAGCAGGATCAGGTGATCGCGGAACTGATGGACGCGATCGCGAAACGCGTCCGGTAAACGCGATTTCCGATACTGGCAACGACGGGCGGGGGTGATACAATCCCCGTATGAATCAAATTCGTCGCAGTATCATTTTCGCGGTGGTCATCGCGCTTGCCGCTGTTGCACCTCTGACCGGACAGGAAATTCCCCTCCGATCGGTCACTATCTTTACCAGTGGCGTCGCCGAGTTTGTCCACGAAGGTACCCCCGATGAAGCGGGGCGCATCGTACTCTCCGTTCCGCGGAGTCGCATGGCCGACGTCGTTCGCACCCTTACCGTCCTGGACGGCGAGGGACGCGCCGTCGAACACGCCACCTTCGCTTCCGGGGAATCGGTGGACACCCTCCTTTCACGGTTCCGGATCGACCTTGGCGGTGTCCGCGGAATCGTCGCGTTTATCAACGAGATCCGTGGCACGGACGCCACAATCACCACTGTTCGGGGTGACCGAGTACCGGGGACGGTGGTCGGCGCATCGGGGGCAGGCGACTCCGATCGAGACCGTGAGGAAGCGGTCGTACTGATCGCCCGGCCCGACGGTGTCCGAAGTGTACCGATCGATACGGTCCAGACCGTTTCATTCGACGACTCCGCGGTACAGGAAGAGTTCACCGCAGCCCTGGAAACGCTCCGATCCACCGGCGGTCCCGACGCTCCCCGACAGATCACGATCCAACTTGGCGCCGGTTCAGGCTTCAGGACAGGAACAGACTCCAGCGCAGACTCCGGTGGTTCCACGACGATTCGATACCTGGCGGAGGCCCCGGTGTGGAAGACCAGCTACCGGGGGGTGATCTCCGGCGACGAGATCCTTTTCCAGGGATGGGCGCATATCCATAACACCGGAACCGTTGACTGGGACGAGGTGGAACTCTCGATCGTGTCGGCGCGACCGGTGACGTACTTCGCCGATCTGTACGTACCGGAGTACGTCTCCCGACGCGAACCGGAGCGTACCAGGAGCGCGCAGCGTTCCGCGATCTCCCAAAGCGCCGCCCCCGCATGGAGCCACGATTCCTCCGTCCCCCAGCCGGAGGTGTTTTCATCGTCCGTTGCGGTGAGCGCCTCGGAGGAATCGTTCGCTTCAGGGATCTCCTTTACCTTTCCCGAGAAGGTCTCGATTCCCCGGGGGCGTTCGGCGGTTGTTCCGATCGTGAACAGGCGCTTTCCCGCTGACGCGGTCCGTTCCTACGACCCTCGTCGGCACGGCGCCAATCCCCGTCTTGCGGTGACCTTCAGGAACAGCGACGGCGGACAACTTCCCGACGGGATCGTAACGATCTACGACGGCGATCGCTACGGCGGTGACGCTCTGCTTCCCCCTTTGTTCCCCGATGGAGAGGCGACGTTGCCCTACGCGGTCGACGTGGCCCACGAAGTGCGCGCAGAGTCGGACGCGTCGGAGGAAGAGCTTCGACGCGTCTCGATCGTCGACGGTCTCCTGGTGGAGGAGTTCCGCTCCCGACGTACAACGCGGTACGCCGTGACCCGAGCCGGTAACGCCGGACGCCCCGAGCCTATCCGGATCACCCATGAGGTCCCTCAGGGGTGGGAACTCGTCACTCCCCGGCCGCTGAGCTCGGAGGGACGGGAGCACCGCTTTCAGACCAGGGGAACAGGTGTTACCGTCGTGGAGGAGCGTTTGCGGTACCAGCGCGTCGCCCTCACCTCCGCGGATCGCGAGCAACTGCTCTCGTACAGCGGAAACCGCCTGATCGATCCGACGGTCCGCCGGACGTTGCAGAACGTAGCCGAACTCCGCCGCCAGGTCGAAGAGACGAGTACCGCGAGACGATCCCTGGAGCTTCAGGTGGAGACGATCCGGGAGGAACAGACGCGCATTCGGGAGAATATGGCGGTTCTCGATCGGGACTCAACGCTGTACCGGCGCTATCTGAGCACCCTCGATGATCAGGAAGACCGTATGGTTCTGCTCCTCGATCAGCTCCAGGATGCCCGGGA
>JBKHFT010000045.1:0-22267 GCA_046540055.1 Alkalispirochaeta sp. | reverse complement strand
CGATCACCGTGACGGCGCAGTAGCCACACCGGTCCGGGAATACCAGGTCGCGTCTTGACCTCCGTCAAGTCCGCAGCGGTCCGAGTGTGATACCTTCGGGATATGACGACAGATACTGAACGCGCCCTCGCAGAGCTGATGGGCGATGACGATACAAATGAACTGCTGGAGGAAGACCGGAGCACGACGGTCGACTCCCTCACGATCCTGCCGGGAACCGACAAATCAGGGTTCCGCGAAGGGTTCACGGAGCTGACGTTCCGTACCGGCGACGTGGTGTGCGTCGTGGGCCCCACAGGGAGCGGCAAGAGCCGTCTCCTCGCCGACATCGAGTGGCTCGCCCGATTCGACACCCCTACCCGCCGGGGGGTTCTCATCAACGACTCCGAGCCGGACCTCGCCGGTCGATACGCCGGAACGGGACGCCTCGTCGCGCAGCTCAGTCAGAACATGAACTTCGTCATGGATGCGACGGTTGGAGAGTTCCTCGAGCTCCACGCCGAGAGTCGGGGCGCAGACCTTTCCGCAAACCGCCGGGAGCGGATCATCGCCGAAGCGAACCGCCTCACCGGTGAACCGGTCACCACCGATCGGCAGTTGACGGAACTCAGCGGCGGACAGTCCCGGGCTCTGATGATCGCCGATACCGCTCTCCTCTCGACCTCTCCGATCGTACTGATAGACGAGATCGAGAACGCCGGGATCGACCGCCACGCGGCGATCACTCTCCTTCGGGGAGCGGACAAGATCGTCCTCGTCGCCACCCACGACCCCTCCCTTGCCCTCTCGGCGGAACGGCGTCTCGTGATCGCCAACGGCGGAATCGTCGAGGTCCGGGAACGCACTGTCGCGGAAGAGCAGGTAGCGGAACGGTTGCGGACCTTCGACGCTCTGCAGGAAGAGCTCCGTCGGGCGATCCGTGGTGGAGAGACCCTTGACCGGTTCCGAGACGACCCTTGGCTGCGATGAATTCCAACGAGTTCTATCGGACCTTCATCGAGTACTACGACGAGTTCTTCCCCACCGACCCGGGGGTCACGGAGTTCCTCGGGAGTATCAGGGAGAATGCTGATGCGACCGGCACTCCTGATACGGGGAGCGGTGGCGCTCTTTCTACCGAACGCGTTAGCGCCCTCGATCTCGGGTGCGGAACCGGCGGGTACGTCCGTGCCCTGCGGGAGTCGGGAATCGAGGCGTGGGGTACCGACCTCTCACCGGAGATGATCGCCCGGGGAATCGAATTGATGGGCAGTGGCACAGCGGAACCGGACCTCGAGGACGGGCGAAACCGCCTCGACCCGGACCCCACGGGGAAGCCGCACCACCCGGAGAAGGCACACCACCCGGGAAAAGGCAAGATTCTCTCCGTGGGCGACCTCCGGTCGGCGAAGGCTCATCCGGAGGCGCCCTTCGATCTCGTCTATTCGATCGGCAATACGATCGCCCATCTCTCCTCGGCGGACGAGGTTGACGAGTGGATCGGTACGCTCCCTGCGATACTGTACCGTCCTCACGGGACCGTGGTTGTCCAGTTCGTGGATCTCGCACACCTTCCCGTCGGGTCCGGTCGGGAGTTACCGCTCCTCGGGGACGGCGCGTCGGAGGACGGGGAATCGACCAACGGTGATCCTCGAGGTGAGCGGCATGCCTCCGACACCTCGCACCGCGCCACGATGCGTCGGCGATACACCCGCGTTTCACCGGAACGGTACCGGATGGATGCGACGATCACGGTGACGAAACGCGGACATAACGGCTCGACCGGTGACAGCCGGACCGACCAGGAAACAACGGTCTCTCAGACGCTCCTCGTTCTCGAAACGCACCGGATGATCGACGCGTTCCGCTCCGCGGGATTCAAGTCGGTGACCGCCTACGGCGGGTTTTCCCGGGAACGCCCGGTGCGTTCCGATTCGTGGGTCCGGGTGATCGAAGCGCGGTTGTCGTGAGGGGTGGCAACGACGTATTCTGACCGCCGATGAACGAATCCGTTTCCGGTGCCGACGATACTATCCGCGACCTCTATACCGCATCCCTCCGCCGGGCCGAATCCGCCGGAAGCGTGCTCCTCGACGTTCTGACGCCGCGTACGGGCACTACGAACGACGCCGACAAGAGCAGCGGCGACGATGAACTCGCCCGGGTGATCTCCCACCGGATGCGCACCGATCCGGAGTCGCTATCACTTTTCGTGGTGTACGACGACACACGCCCCGTTGCTGCGGCGTGGACCCTCTATTTCCGGACGATCGACGGGAGGTTCGCCCCCTTTGCAGGTCTCTACGGCGGCGCGACGATCCCCGAGTACCGCCGGAGAGGACTCTACACCGCCCTCGTATTCGCCCGGGCACAAGAAGCGCTTGAGCGAGAGATTCCGTACCTCGTCGTCGATGCCGGCACGCTGAGCGAGCCGATACTGGGGAACCTCGGATTTCGACGCATAGCAGCAGTGGAACCGGCGGTCGCTCCAACGTCGGCAACACGGTGAAAAAGCAGAAGTCACCCTCGTCGCACTACTGTCCATATGGTATGATCTGGCAATCGTGACTTCTGATACGGAAGAAAAGGACGTTATTAGCGGTGTTCTCGATGCGTGCAGGCTTCTCCTGAGAGCCCCGGACCTGTCCGAGGCGATCGATACCGCCCTTGCCGAGATCGGTACCGCCGCGGGGATCGATCGGGTCTATGTATTCGAGATCACCAGGGACGCAGCCGGCACGATCTGTTCGTCCCAGCGCTACGAGTGGGTTGCGCCGCAGACGAAACCGGAGATAGACAACCCGGATCTCCAGAATATTCCGATGATCGAGGCCGGGTACGGACGGTGGATCGAAGAGTTGTCGGCGTATCGTCCCGTTCTCGGTTCGATCTCTTCATTTCCCCCGGAGGAGCGCCCGACGCTGGAGGCCCAGGGGATTCTCACCCTCCTTATTCTTCCGATCTTTACCGACGGGGCGCTCTGGGGCTTTATCGGATTCGATGACTGTACCCGGGAGCGACGATGGTCCGCTGCGGAGGTCGATCTTCTGGTAATTGCGACCTTGGCACTGGGCAACCGACTCGTCGAACCGGCGCGTACGTCGGCGGAACAGACAACGCAGATCTACCTGGAGCTTGTCGCACGGCTCCTCGAGTTCCAGAAGCTGCTCTTTTCGGAGACGTCGCCGGGGGCGCTGCTCAAACGTGCGGAGATTCGGCTACGTGTACTGGCACAGTCGTACCGATATTTCTCCACCAATACAACGGTTGAGGGCGTTTCGCTCCCGGAATACCTCGGCGAACTTCGCGCCCTCTTCCGCGTTGCCGGTGCCGTTGACTTCCAGACCGATTCGTTTACCCTTCCGATCGAACGCGCTCTCGATGCGGTGATCATCATCGCCGAAGCGCTGGCAACGCTCTCCGAACACCGCCATGCCGAACTCGCCTCCGCCCGCCTCACCGTCTCTCTCCGTCGTAGCGACGATCGAGTGGTGATTACCCTCACCGCCCGCTCACCGGAGGGCGTTCCGATCGGTAACGGGATCGCCCCCGATCCGATCGCTCTCGCCCTGTTCCATGCATTACAGGAGCGGTTCGACGTGAAGATCGAGACGAAGGGATTCGACGGACTTCTCTTCCGCCTTTCGTTTCACGTACCGTGACCGACGATCGAGAAGAGCCGGTGACGTTTCGATCGAGTAATACGATCATTTACTGTCGCAACTGGGATGCAACGGTGGCGTTCTACCGGGATATCCTCGGCCTCCGGGGAAACAACCTGTCCGAGTGGCTCGTGGAGTTTCGCATCACCCCGGGGGCGGCGATCAGCATCGCCGATGACCGGCGGACAACGATCCGATCGAGGGGAGGTCAGGGAATCACCGTCAGTATCGCCGTCGATAACGTTGACCGTGCCCGTGACACGATGATCGCCCGGGGCGGCGCCCCGGAGGAGATTCGCTCCGTCTGGGGCTCCCGGGCGTTTTTCATCTTCGATCCGGAGGGCACCCGCCTGGAGTTCTGGGGGCACTGACGCTCTCAGTCACCTATCGAGATCCGTTTCGGCAGGTTCTCCCGCAGGACGACAGAGCTCGGAACTGACCTCCCAGAGCCGCCGAGCGGTTTCGGGGTCCGTTCCCGTCGGATCGGGCTCTTCCGGTTTTCCACCCGAGAAATACGCGCCCGTCAGGTGGGCGTATGCGGGGTCGAGAGCGGGGGCAAGAACGTTGCGGGCGCCCTCACTGGTTGCCGCGCCCCCGGCGAAGTATTCGTGGAGCACTTTGGTGTTAATGACACCGGGGTGGCAGCACACCGCGGTGATCCGTCCCGCCTCACGACGGGCGAGTTCGGTGGTGAAGAGCACGTTGGCGAGTTTGCTCTGTTCGTAGGCGCGGAAGCCGTCGTACCCGGACTCCATCATGAGGTCGTCGAAATCGATCCGGGCTCCCCGGTGGACCATCGAGCTCACCGTGACGACCCGCGGCGCCGTCCCGCGATGCAACAGAGGCAGGAGCGCTCGGGTCAGGAGGAACGGGGCGAGGTGGTTCACCGCGAAGGTGAGCTCGTACCCGTCGTGGCTGATTCGGCGCGACCGGGAGATCACCCCGGCGTTGTTGATGAGAACATCGAGACGGGGCAGTTCATCCTTCAGACGATCTGCGAGGGCATGTACCTCCTGCAGGGACGCGAGATCAGCGCGGAACCCCCTGGGTTCGACCCCGGTAGCCTCGGCTATCTCCCGTTGGACCCTCGCGATCCGCTCCTCGTTCCGGCCGTGTACCAGAACGGTGTGCCCCCGACGGGCAGACTCGAGGGCACACGCCCGGCCGATCCCGTCGGTACTTCCGGTTATCAGTATCACCTTCGCTTCCATGAAGGTACTGTGCCATCGGAGCGGGACGGATGCAACCGCCCTCGGTGGATACAGATCTGAGTGATCCGGTTGACGCCGAACCGCTGTACACTAGGGCGCCTCCCTCACCGTCAGTTCGACTTGACCTTCGTCAATTACCACCACCGGCGTATATGCGACACTGCAGTCATATTCACCACCTTCAGGAGGTTTTTTATGAGTATGTTCTGTTTTCAGTGTCAGGAAGCGGCAGGGAATACAGGCTGCACCGTCCGCGGCGTGTGCGGCAAGCAGGAATCGACATCGAATCTGCAGGATGTTCTGATCTATGCGGCGCGGGGACTCGCGTTATCCGTTGAGATGCTTCATATGGCGGTCGAGAAGAACGGCGGCGCCGATGCAACGAGTGGCAATCTGTATGGCGGAGAGAGTCTCGAGGATATGACCGCCGAATCGGGACGGATGATCTTCAAGGCGCTGTTTACGACGGTTACGAACGTAAATTTTGACGACCGGCGGATCGCCGAGGTGATCTACCAGGTGCTGCGGCAGAAAGCGCTGGTGATGCGACAGGTGCAGGCGCTGTGCAAGGAGGACCATGAGATTCCCCGGGCGGTAAAATGGGATGTCGCCGTGGGCGACATGGCAGCCCTCTACAGCATGATCCCCGAGGCGTCGGTGACGCGGGATCCGAACGAGGACACCCGGGCGCTGCGGGAACTGGCGCTGTACGGGCTGAAAGGGATCGCCGCCTACGGTGACCACGCTCTCATACTCGGGTACGAAGATGTGGCGCTCTACCGTGAGGTCACCCGGATTCTCGCCGGTACTCTTACCCTCGAGGACGCCGACGAACTGACGCAGCTCGTCATGGACACCGGCGCCGCGGCGGTGACGGCGATGGCGTTGCTGGACAAGGCAAACACCGAGACCTACGGGAATCCGGAGATCACCGAGGTGAATCTCGGCGTCGGAACGCGCCCGGGGATTCTCATCTCCGGTCACGATCTGAAGGATATGCAGGAGCTCCTCGAACAGACCGAGGGGACCGGTGTGGATGTCTACACCCACGGTGAGATGCTCCCGGCGAACTACTATCCGGCGTTCAAGAAGTACGATCACTTCATCGGGAATTACGGCAACTCGTGGTGGCTCCAGGACACTGAGTTCGATTCGTTTAACGGACCGATTCTGATGACCACCAACTGTCTCACCCCGCCGAAGGAAAGCTATAAGGACCGGGTGTACACCACGGGACTCGTCGGGTTCCCCGAGGTGAAGCACATCCCGGACCGCCCGGAGAAATCGGGGGCGACGAAGGATTTCTCGGCGATAATCGAGCACGCAACGCGATGCGCGGCGCCGACGGAACTCGAGACGGGGTCGATCACCGGTGGGTTTGCCCACGCCCAGGTGACCGCCCTCGCGGACAAGGTCGTGGACGCGGTGAAGAGCGGTGCGATCAGGAAGTTCGTCGTCATGGGCGGATGCGACGGCCGTCAGAAGGGGCGGAACTACTTTACCGAGATCGCCCGGGGACTGCCGGAGGATCACGTGATTCTCACCGCCGGATGTGCGAAGTTCCGGTACAACAAGCTGAACCTCGGTGACATCGGGGGGATTCCCCGGGTGCTGGATGCGGGGCAGTGTAACGACAGCTACTCCCTCGCGGTGATCGCTCTCAAGCTGAAGGAGATCTTCGGTATGGAGGATATCAACGATCTGCCGATCGATTTCGATATCGCCTGGTACGAGCAGAAGGCGGTGACGGTGCTGTTGGCGCTGCTTTCTCTGGGTTTCAAGGGCGTGCGGATCGGGCCGACGTTGCCGGCGTTCCTCAGCCCCGGTATCGTCGATGTCCTGGTGAAAACGTTCGACCTGAAGGTGATCGGGACGGTCGAGGAGGACCTGAAGGCGATCACCGCGTCGTAAAACCGGGGCGGCGTGGTGTCCTGCCGGTGGGGGCGGATGCGGCCGCCGCCTCCACAGCGACGTCGCACGGCTTGCTCTCGGCTACGTTCCGGACGTATGCTGAGGGCATGGAACTACCGTTTGCGTGGACAACGCTCCGTGTCCGGAACATGGAGCAGTCCCTTCATTTCTACCACGAGATCCTCGGACTGCCGATCGACCGGCGGATGAAACCAGCCCCGGAGCGGGAGATCGTGTTTCTCGGTAGCGGCCCAACGAAGGTTGAACTGATTGCAGGCCCCGACACCGGTCCCGTTACCTGTGAAGATTCCCTGTCGATCGGCTTCATCGTTCCTTCGGTAGACGAGTTTATCGAAGCGCTCCGGGCACGGCAGATCCCGGTCCACGCGGGCCCGATCCAACCCAATCCGCATATCAGGTTTTTCTACGTTCTCGACCCCGACGGGCTCCAGGTACAGTTCGTCGAGCATATTCGGGAGTGAGGTACACGATGGCTTCGAAAGGGAACTCCGACATGGGCAGGAGCACCGATACGGGTACGGCGGGGGACTCCGGAACTACAGAGGGCGTCGGAACGGCAGGCGGTGCGGGTACCGCCGCAGCGACGAGTGGTACTGCCGCAGCCGGCGGTACCGGCACAACAGGCGGGGCCGTCGCACCGGATGACGCGACATTGACCAATCCTTCCCGCGCTTTTGGAGGTGTCCCCCAGGGAATCTTCATCGCGACCGCGCTCTCGATGGCGATCATCCTCGCCGGAGCTCTCGTCGGTCAGGGAATCCGGAACAGCCGCTCCTACGACCGTTTCGTAACGGTAAAGGGACTTGCCGAACGGGATGTGACGGCAGACCGCGCGGTGTGGCCGATCACCTTCGTCGCGACCGACGACTCTCTCGAAGCAGCGCAACGTGCGATCGAGTCCGACACGGTCACGGTACGGACGTTTCTTGCCGACCAGGGGATCGCCGACGAATCGGTAGAGGTGCAGGACCTCGCCGTTACCGACCAGCTCGCCCAGACCTACCGTTCCGGCCCGATCGACAGCCGCTACATCATCCAGCAGACCCTCCTCGTCCGTACCGACGACGTCGAAGCGGTCAGAACGGCGACGCAAAGTATCGGCGAACTCCTCGCGGAGGGGGTGGTACTCGGCGGTCAGGGGTACCGACCGGCTCCGAGTTACCAGTACACCGGCCTCAACGATATCAAGACGGAGATGATCGCCGAGGCAACCGCTGCGGCCCGAGGGAGTGCCGACCAGTTCGCACAGGACTCGGGAAGCAGCCTCGGAGGAATCCGCCGCGCCAACCAGGGGGTGTTTCAGATTCTCGCCGCCGACGGTGTGGACACTCTTCCGGAATCGACGCAGGTACAGAAGACGGTGCGCGCCGTCGTTACCCTCGAGTACTACCTCGTCGACGAGTGACGGCGGTACCACTCCGGTTCCCCCGCCCGGCATGCGCCGCGATAACACCAGTCCTCGTGATCCGCCGGTACCTGCATCGTGGCGATCGGAGTGATCCCCCAGGGCAGCAGTGTTGAGCGGTGCAGTACGTGGTACTCCCCGGCAGAGAACAGTGCTGCGATATTATGGAAGTCCCGGACCTGCTCGCGACCGGGCCGGAGAGCTCCCCCGTCGATTCCGGGTATCGGTACCGGTGTACCCGTGATCTGTGCAGTCCGAAGCAGGGCGAGCTCCGCCAGTGCGATCGGTGACGGCGAGGGGGAGTCGAATTCGTCGGCGGGAACCGTATCGAAGTCACCGCTGATCGCCATCAACCACCCCTCCTCGGTGCGGTAGAACTGCAGAACCCCCTCCTGGAGGTGGTCGATCGATACAACGTCGGTAGCGGCAGTGGCGGCGGCGCCGGCGGGGGCGGGGGCCGCCGCGGCGTCGGTAGCGGCAGTGGCGGCGGCGCCTGTGCCCGTCTCTTCCCGCAGGAACGTCTCGAGCAGCAGACACGCGGCGTAGTCCTCGAGAAACGCGCTCTCCCGGCCGATCCGACCGTCAAGGGAACTGCGGGCGAGTCTGAGCGTCCCGTCGACGAGGCGTCCGTTCCGCTTCAGCAACTCCTCCCGAAGCGCGACGGCACGGCCGCGCCAGTCGGGGCGGTCGAGGTACCGACCCGCCACTACGAGAGCGACGCCGGTGAGAGCGTTCCAGGCGGTCACGATCTTGCGGTCAACCTCCGGTTGCCGCCGGGTACGACGCTCGTCGAGGAGCCGCTCCGCGACCTCCCGCTCTTCTACGCTTCGCGGGCCCCGGTGACGGCGGACCAGGTGGTGCTGCCCCTCGAAGTTTCCACCCGGTTCGATCTCGAAAAAGGGTGCGACCTCGGCGACGGTATCGGAGTCGTCGGGCCACAGGTACGTCCCGCCCTCGTCGTGATCGGTGTCGGCGTCGTGGGCCGACACGAACAGAGCGCCGTCGGCGAACGTCTCCGTCAGAGCCCGGACGATCCCCTCCGCCGTTTCCCGGTAGCGTTCATCCCGGTAGCGGTGCCACGCCGTTGCGTATACCCATAACAGCATCGCCTGGTCGTAGAGCATCTTCTCGAAATGGGGGATCGTCCAGGAGCGATCGACACAGTATCGGTAGAACCCGCCCTGCAGGTGATCGTGGAGGCCCCGGTTGGACATCGCATCGAGGGTCTGCCGAATCACCCTGTCGATCGCGGCGGCTGAAGACGTTTCGTCACCGCCGGAGTCACCGGTGGCGCCAATGTCACCAGGAGAGTCGGCGCCGGCGGGTTCGGCGCCGGAGTCGCCAGTGTCACCGGTAGAGTCGGCGCCGGACTCACCAGTGTCACCGGTAGAGTCGGCGCCGGAGTCGCCAGTGTCACCGGTAGAGTCGGCGCCGGCGTCGGCGCTCTCCGCGAGTTCCGCGGCGTGCAACAGGAACAACAGCGTTGCGTGGGGTGGAAACTTGGCGCCGATTCCGAACCCTCCATGCTGGTCGTCGTGGCGACGAACGAGATTTGCCGCACGATGGAGCGTCTCTCGACGGATCGAGGCGCCGGGAGCGACGGGTTCCATCGATGGAGAACCGCCACGCCACGTCACCTCTTTCAGCTCGTCTTTGCGATGCTCGATGAACTCGACGACCCGTCTGCAGATCTCGCCGAACCCGGGCATCTCCCTCCGGGGCTCGACGGGCACGTAGGTCACCGCAAGGACCGGCTTCTTCGGTTCCGCAAGGAACGCGTTCAGCGGCCACCCACCGTTCCCGCGGGTTGCCAGGAGGTACTGCATCAGGTAGTGGTCGATATCGGGGCGTTCTTCGCGATCGATCTTGATCGAGACGAAGTGTTCGTTCAGGTACCGGGCGACCCCGTTGTCGGAGAACGCTTCGGCGGCCATCACGTGGCACCAGTGACACGTGGCGTACCCGACGGACACGAACAGGGGCTTCCCCGCGGTCTCGGCATAGGCCAGCGTCTCGCGATTCCACTCCTGCCACCACACCGGGTTCGTCGCGTGTTGTCGAAGGTACGGGGAGAGCGCCGCATCGAGGTTGTTCCGTTCCCATCGGGAGTGATCAGATCCGTTCATAGATTAAAGCTGATCATTTTTCTCCGGTTCGTCAAAGGAGCGGGGGGTACCGTTCTTCGAGGCCGTAGCGTCGGACGACGCCGTTCCGGTGCTCTTTGAGTTCGTCGATCACCCGTCGGCGCCGCTGCGCGGGAAGCCCTGACGTGAGCGTTCCGGTCCGCATCGCCTCCCGCGCCTCGTGCCACTCGCGGTCGAACCCGTCGATGTCGATCCGTGAGATCGCATCCTCCCGAAAAAGCCGGCGCTGTTCGGAGGTCATCCGCTGCGGAACGTAGCGCCCGAAAAACCGGTTGACAAGCTCCCGATACCGGGGATCGGAAAACTCGATCGATCCGAGTTGATCGGCGATCCCCGTAGTTGTTGCATCCTGGAGATGGCGCAACGCCGCCCGGTCCCGGTCCGGAGGAAACCCTTCGTACAGACGACCGTCGACGTCGAGTGCCTCCGGCGCGCGTTCTGCCGTGGAAGTCATCGCCGTGAGAAAGCGCGACGCCCAGCTGTGGATTCCCCCCGCCACGGCACGACGCAGATTCCCGTCGACCGTCTCTTCCGTCAGACCATACCGTTCGAGAACCGCCCGTTGACGGGCTCCGGCGGGGATTACGAAGGGAAATCGCCGGGGGTTGATCCGTTGCAGCGCCCGGGACACCTCCGGACGGTCCGGGGAGTACCACATCGATGCAAGGTGCTCCGGCTCTTCCGCGAGGAGCGCCTCGGGACAACGGTCGAGGTTCCAGAGCCACCATTGTCCCCCGCCGCGATCCTCGCGTCCGATCACCAGGAAGATCGAAGATGCGCGATCGACGGTGCGAATCCGGGGGGAGGCGAACACCACGAGCCCCTCGAACGAATCCGACCCTGTCGGGAAACCGGAAGGTGCCGGGGGAGCCGGATGCGCCGGTTGCGCCGGCGGCTCGTCGTGTCCGGGGCGCTCCGGATGCGCCGGGGACGCCGGATTCGACAAGCGCTGCCCGGCCGCCCCGCTCCTTGTTCCGGCACAGGGACCGCTTCGGTACGCGGTCCACAGTCGTCCTTCGATCGCTTTCCTGTCAAAAAACCCGGCGACCGCGTCCCACACCTCCGGGATCCGTTCCATGATCAGACGCGTCACGTTCCGGAGCGCAAAGGTATCCGCCAGGGCCTCGTGACTGGTTCCCCCGAGAGCATCGTTGGCGGCAGCGATCGCCTCAAGACGAAAATCAGGCTCACCGGTCTCGGTACGGGGCCACACCAACCGGTCCCGATGGAAGTCGAAAAGCCCCGGCATAAGAGTGAGCATATCCATCCGCCGGTTTCCCTGGAGGTACTGCCATTCGTATGGATCGAGAAAGGTGCGGTAAAAAAGGTGCCGAATGAACTCGTCGTCGAAAGCGGCGTTGTTATATCCGAGGATCACCGTCTCCGGTGCGGCGGTAAACCACCGGTACACCCGCCTCGCGAAATCCGGTTCGGGAAGCCCTGTCTGCATCGCAGCCTGGGGGGTGATCCCCGTGGTGAGACAGGCACCGGGAGAGGCAAGGTAGTCGGGAGGCGGAAGGGCGCGCAACTCGTAGGGTTGTTCCAGAAGATCGAGGCGATCATCGGTGAGGATTCCCGCGAACTCGGCGATGCGATCGCCCCTCGGAGAGAGTCCAAACGTCTCGAGATCGTAAAAGATCACCGGCATCGGGGCAGTGTACCACGTGTATCATCGTGATGCACCGGGAGACACGCTGTTCCCGGGCAGATGAGTAATTTTGATACATCTTATAGCGTCATAATTACCCGTCGTATCAGAAGGGAACAAGCATGCGCGGCTGATGAGAGTCGGAAGTGTACAACCCTCCACCTCCAGGAATCTCTAAGTTATTTATATACATATACTTACGATTTTTTATCCACACGAGTGAAAGTTGGCACGCCTCATGCTTATATACTGGTGAACGGGATGGTGAGGTGCCGGAGCGAAGCGGAAACGGTCGCTCCCCTCGACCAAAACAAAACCCGTAAAAGAACATACAGGAGGTATGATATGAACTACATGACGGTACGACGCCCTGCAAACGGAACGGTACGCACCGGTGCCCTGAGCGATTTCGACCGGCTCTTCGACTCGGTCTTCAACACGATGCCCGGTTGGAGCGATCGGAAACCGACGGTTGACATCCGTGCCACCGATGAAGAGTACATCCTCGACGCCGACCTTCCGGGATTCGCGGAGGATCAGATCGATGTGCGCGTCGAGAACGACCTGCTCGTGATCTCCGCGAAGGACGAGGCGAAGAAGGTTGATGGCGATACCTCGGAGACGACAGACGAGACGCCCTACCTGGTACGGGAGCGGCATATGCGCTCGTTCCACCGAAGCTTCGCTCTGCCAAAAGATGCGGACACAAGTGCTATCGACGGATCGTACAAGAACGGTGTACTCACCCTCAGGATTCACAAGAAAGCCGAGGCGAAGCCGCGACAGATCGAGATCAAACGCGGATAATACGCTCCGCGGGTACATGTACGAGGGAACAGGTCGCCCCAATAGGGGGCGGCCTTTTTTTAAGACCTGAATCCAGACCTTCATCTATTCATTTATCTTTTTATTCCATTCATACCATACTTCGCCCCGTGTCGTGCCTCTTTTTTCCAATACCGGTCGCTACAGGATCGTTTGATGGAATCCCGGGAGCATCACCCTTGCGGGGAGGTCTGAACCTCTAGTACCAACGGGGAAGGATTCCCCGTCTGGAGGCGTAGAATGCGGCGAGTGTTGTTTCTCGGAGACCGGCTATTCATGAAGTTCCCCGATTTCGAGTACTTCCGCCGGCGTCTTGCCGAAATCGACACGGAGATCGTCGAAACGAAGGGGATGAGCGACGCAGAGGTTGTCAGTCTCGCCGGTGACGCCGAAGCACTGGTGGTGATCGCCAGACCGATAACCGCGGAGATGATCAGCGCCTGCACCTCCTGCAAACTCATCATGACCCTCTCCGTAGGATACGACGTCGTCGACGTTCCCGCCGCAACAGCGCGGCGTATACCGGTATCGAACTGCCCCCTCTACTGCAGCGCCGAGGTTGCGGAGCACGCTCTCACCCTCGCGTTGACGCTGTCACGCAAGATACCCGTCCTTCACGACCACGTCCGGAACGGGGGGTGGGACTACAAGGTTGCCCTCCCGGTTCACGCCCACCGGAAACAGACCTACGGGATCATCGGTCTCGGGCGGATCGGACGGCAGAGTGCCCGGAAAGCCGCCGCCCTGGGGATGCACGTCGCCGCCTACGACCCCTACGTCGACGACGACATATTCGCCGAGCTTGGAGTCGAACGGTACTACGACCTCGAGCCGTTTCTGCAGGAGTGTGACATCTTCACCGTCCACAGTCCTCTCACCGACGAGACGTGGCACATGCTGGACGCCGACGCCTTCAGGGCGATGAAGAAAACGGCGGTGGTGGTAAACACTGCGCGCGGTTCGATCATCGATCAGAGCGCTCTCGAAACGGCCCTCGATACGGGAGAGATCGCCGGGGCGGGACTCGATGTACTCGAGACTGAGCCTCCGGTGGGGACGGAGCGCATTCTCACGCACCCGAAGGCGATCGTGACACCCCATGCGGCGTGGTACTCCGAGGAGAGCCACGAGCAGAACAGTATTGACGGTATGGATGAACTGGTACGGGTGCTCACGGGACATCGTCCCCGGTACGTCGTAAATCCACAGATCTACTCTCGTCGTTGAACACCGGCGACGGAGGCACAGGAGGAGATATGAAACGGTTGCAGGTACGGTCGATTCGAATCGCGATGATGATTCTCGCGTTGCTCGTCGGTAGCGGAATGGCGGCGTTCGCGTCTGGTGAGGCGGAGGACCCGTCGTCCTTTCCGACCCGGGCGATCTCCTACGTGATCCCCTTCAATCCCGGTGGACAGTCAGATGTAACCGCCCAGTATCAGAAACCGTACCTCGAAGAGGCTCTCGGTGTTGACGTCGTCGTCCGCCACCAGGCGGGTGCGGGAGGAGCGCTGGCGTGGTCCAACCTCACCAAGGCCGATCCCGACGGGTACACCGTCACCGGTAACAATATTCCCCACATCATCATTCAACCGATCGTCCGGGATGACGCCGGGTACGAGACGGATGAGCTGAAGCCGGTGTACCTTTTTCAGACAACCCCGATCGGTATTGCCGTCGCGCCGGACAGCCCCTTCGAGACCCTTGAAGACCTCGTCCAGTACGCCCGGGAGAACCCCGGAACAGTGACCGTCAGCGGCTCCGGCACCCACTCGGGACACCATCTCGCCGTACTCCAGCTGGAGCACCTCAGCGGCGCTGAATTCACCTACATCCCGGAGACCGGGGCCGCGCCGTCGGTGGCCAACTTCCTCGGTGGCCACAGTCAGGTTCTCATGGCGAACTCCACCGATCTCGTATCGCACCTCGACGAGATGAAGATCCTCGCGATCGGGACGGACGATCGGTTCGGTGCGTTCCCTGAAGTACCGACGTTCATCGAAGCGGGGTACGAGATGACCGCAGGGATCGATCGCGGCGTTGCCGTTCCTCCGGACACCCCGGACGAGATCATCGCAACCCTCGAGAACGCTTTCGACGCGGTGAGCACAAATACTGAGTTCCGACAGGAGATGGAAGAGCTCGGGTTTGTCGTTCATGCGATCGGCGCTGCCGAATTCGCCGAGTATATCGCCCGGAAGGAAGAGGAAATCGTCACCGTCCTTCGTGAGCTCGGAGAGATATGATCGCCCCGGGGATCGACAGAAATCGGGGCGGTAGCCCCCTGGCGGCAATAGAACAATGACCGACATGTTGATGGTAGCGCTGGCCGGGGTGTTCGACCCGGTCAGTATCATACTGATCTTCGTCGGAGTTGCCGCGGGCATCATCGTTGGAGCCCTCCCGGGACTCACAGCGACGATGGCGATCGCTCTCCTCGTGCCGTTCACCTTCGGGATGGCGCCGATTCACGGACTTGTGCTCCTCGGAGCGATCTATTCCGGAGCGATCTACGGCGGCTCCTTCTCTGCGATCCTGATCAATACCCCGGGAACACCCTCGGCGATCGCTACTACCTTCGACGGGTTTCCGATGGCGCAGCGGGGAGAGGCGTACCGGGCGATCATCACCGCAACGATCTCATCCGTCTTCGGAGGAGTCATCGGTGTAGTTTTTCTCATCTTTCTCTCCCCGCCGTTGGCGCGGGCGAGTCTGACCTTCGGTCCCCCCGAGTATTTCTGGCTCGCCGTATTCGGTCTGACGATCATCGCCGCGGTCTCCCCGCGGTCCACGCTGAAAGGACTGATCGGCGGTGGAATCGGCCTGATGATCTCCACGATCGGGATCGCCCCGATCGAGGGGGCGGTGCGCTTCAACTTCGGGACGATCGCACTCCAGAACGGGATCTCCCTGATCCCCGCATTGATCGGCTTTTTCTGTATCCCCGAAGTGCTGCGGATGGTCGAAGAAAGTCATCATTCGGGAAACGTCGTTCCCTACCGGAAACAGCGGAAGATGGTGATCCGCGTCTTTCACGCCCTCCTCCGGAGGCCGTGGCTGATGATCCGCTCGTCGATCATCGGTACCGTCGTCGGAATCATCCCCGGCGCGGGGGGTAACATTGCGGGGCTCGTAAGCTACAACGAGGCGATCCGCAGCAGCCGGAACAGCGAGCGCTTCGGGAAAGGCGCGATGGAAGGGATTGCCGCCTCGGAGACGGCGAACAACGCCTCCGTCGCCGGGGCACTGATCCCGATGCTGACCCTCGGAGTACCCGGGGCCCCACCGGCGGCGGTACTCTTCGGAGCGCTTCTCCTCCAGGGGATGCGCCCCGGGGCGGAACTTTTTACCGCCCACGGAGCGATTACATACGCCTTCGTATTCTCCCTCATTCTCGCGAACCTCGCGATGCTGCCTCTCGGGATTCTCCTCGGCAAGGCAGTGTCAAAACTGATGCAACGAACCCGGGTACAGACGATGGCTCCCCTGATCATCTTTCTTTCTATGGTGGGGTCCTACTCGATCTACAACAACATCGCCGATATCTACACGATGGTGATCGTCGGTGTCCTCGCACACGCCCTCCGGAAAGCGGGATTCATGCCGGGACCGATCGTACTGGGCCTGATTCTGGGACCGATCGCGGAGAAGGGACTCGCCCAGTCGATCCTCATGGGGCGCGCCGCAGGTTCCCTCACGGCGGTCTTCTTCGCACGTCCCCTGTCGATCATTCTGATCGTTCTCGCCGCCGCCTCCGTCGCCGCCCCGATCATTATCACGGTTCGGGAGCGCCGCGGAAAAGGGGGTGCCCTGAAGGCGCTTCGATCCCTGAAACCGGAGGATGACCAATGACACAGAAGACGCGCAACCTCTCGTCGGCGCTCATTGTGATGGCTGTATCGGTGTTCTGGTTCATCGAAGGGGGGGCGTTTCGTGACCTCAGCCGTATCTTTCCGCAGGTTCTCGCGGTGATCGTATTCGTCCTCGCCGGGATTCTCGCGATCCTCACTCTGCTGGGACACGGCCCCGTCATCCGACTCGCCGAGGGGGATGCCGGGGAGCGGCACATGCGATCCGGTACGCTCCTCGTCGCCATCGTCGTCTGGACCGCCTTGATCCCCCTTCTCGGCCTCCTCGTCGCCAGTGTGATCGGCGTTGTCGGGATCGGGTTCATGACCTTTCGCGCCCACGTGGGAACGATCCGGGCGATCATCGTGGCGGTGGTGTTCGTGGGTTTTTTCTATCTCCTCTTTTCGATCCTTCTGGACGTACCGTTTCCCAGGGGTATGCTCTTTTAGTCCGGCATCGGGTAAGATGCCGCATGAGCCCGCTCCGTCGCGTTCCACGCTCCTTCGTCCACCTTATCGGCGGTAAAGGACCGCCCCTCACGCCGCTCCCGCCGCGACCGGCGCGGTGGCTGCCTCCGCTGCTCGCCCTCCTCGGGCCTGTCTACCGACGGGTAGTGATGGGAATCCCCCGGGTGGAGGTGATCGGTGAGGACCCGATCGCTCCCGTCGCAGCAGACCCGGGAAACAAGGTGATCTTCGCGTTTCGCCACCCCTCTGCGGACGATCCGCCGATCATGTACAGCGTACTCCAGGGACTGTTCCGGCGACGCACCGGTCAGGCGAAGCAGGAGGGAACGACGGAGTCCGCAGGATCGCGTCGGTACCCCGTTTTTCTGTACGGCCGGGACGTACCGGTCTGGGGAGGCCCCGTCGTCGCCTGGCTTCTGCCCCGCATCGGTGGAATCAGCGTATTCCACGAACAGGTACAGAGAGAGAGCCTCGATGCGGTGTATCGACTCTTTCGGGAATCCCCGCAACCGGTCGCCCTCGCTCCGGAGGCGCAGGTGACGTACCACAACTACCGGATGGCACCGACACAGCGCGGAACCGCGCGCCTCGCGATGGAAGCGACAAAAAATCCGGACGGTCCCACCGGAGGAGCCGGAGCTCCCGAGAACGAACGTCCGAGAGATGTACTGGTGGTCCCGGTGGGACTCGAGTACCGGTACCCCGATCGGGAGCACCGCCGCTTTCGGAAGATTCTCCATCGCGGTCTGAGCCTGGTGACGCCGACCGAAAGCGGCTCCCCCGAGGCGTCTGATGCATCCCGTCGCGCCTCCGGTTCTCCCCCTACCGTTCCTCCCGATCGGCACGACCTCATCGGCGAACTGTGGCGATTGTATGGACTCCTCTTCGAGACGCTGGAACGCCACCACCTTGCGATAGAGGAACCGCCGCCGGCGTCGTTGTTACGCGATCCCGCCACGTATGCCGACCGGTACAACGAGCGGGCACACCGGATCATCGCTGAAGTCCTCTCCGCCGGCGAGCGCCGCCTCGGTATCAAGCCCGCCTCGCAGGATGATCCGATTTCCCGGGTGTTTCGCCTGCGTCGGTTCTACTGGGAACAGCGCTTCCCGCAGAGAGCGGCCAATCCTCTCGGTGACAGGATCAAGGACCTCGTCGCCCTCGAAGCGCGGGTCACGGCACGATACTTCCAGGTCGTCGATGTTCTGGGATATCTCGATTTCGCCTACCTCACCGAGGTGGGGTTGCTGCCCGGAGCGCCGATGCCCCGGGCGTCGGGAGAACGCCACGCCCGGCTGGTGGAATACCTTCTGTGTGCGGTAGACCTCGCACAACGCGCGACAGGTCACACGATCGGGGATCGACCGGCGTGGCGGGGGCGATCGTGTATCGTCCGGTTCGGAGATCCGATTTCCGTTCCGACGCCGAAGGACAGGGGCGTGAGAGGCACCGCAACCCGACAGTTGCAGAAGCGGATAGAGGAAGCGTTGCGTTCGTTGAGCGTGGCACAGGAACGATAATCGTTCCTCGGATTCTCCGCGGAGCATTCACTCCCCCGGAAAAACCGTTCACAGATCCGATCGCGTATCGATATCGTAAAAGATCCCGCCCGCTTCATCGAGGCCGACAAGATCACTCACATCGATCTCCCGGGTTGGAAAGTCGTCGAGGAACTCACGCATCGACGACACGTCACCGATCCGTCGATGCAGTTCATCGACAACGGTGCGCGCGATGAGGACCGGGTGTCCCCGGCGTCCGCCGACCACGGGGAACAGGGCGCCCCCACGCTCTCCGGCGGCGCTCCCACTCCCTCCGACGGTCCTCGCGCCGCTACCCGGCCCGACGTCCCCTGCCGCAGCCTCCGCAAGACGCCGAAACACCGGCTCCGGCAGTTCCGGCATATCCCCGGGAGCGACGAAGAACCACGGCGACGCAACCACGCCGGCTCCCGTCGCGATGGAGGAGATCATCCCCCCGTCGCGGTGCCCGTCATTTCGGACCACGGTAATCCGGGGATGCCTCTGTAACAGCGCCTCCACCTCGTCGGCGCGGTGCCCGGTCACAACGATCACCCGGCGGCACACCGCCAAAGCCCGCCTCACCGCGTGGGTCACAAGATGACGTCCCCGGTAGGGAAGCAGAAGCTTGAACTCACCCATCCGGCTCGAGCAACCCGCAGCGGGAACGACGCAATCGACGGGGAGGAGATCACCCTCGTCCAGGAGGTCCTGCCGGTCTTCGGTTATCATCGTTCGGCAACGCGGCGCGCCACTTTCAGCTGCAGCCAGCGCTTGTTTACGATCGACCGGACGTGGGTTCCCCGACCGCACACGCCGGACTCGTCGGAGAGTTCCGCGGCGATCGTCAGATGGTATCCGTCGAAGGCCACCAGGGTTACGGTGATCGAGAGGGTGTCACCGATCACCGTGGGGTGTTCGTGGACCACCTCGCTGCTCTTCCCCACGGAGATAAACCCCTGGGGAAGGTGGGAGTCGATCAATCGTACGGAGGCTTCGGTTATCAGGGATACCGTCGCTCCCGTGGAGAGCAGTTTCTCGATATCGTCGGGGAGGTGGTTCCCGTAGGTGTCCTCTTCGGTGATCGTGTGCCGCCTCGTCAAGGTCATACCCGTCTTGATTCCGGGGAAATTCATGCCGGTACTCCTTCCTGTATCAGTCGCACGCGTGTTTCTGAATCTCCGGGGAGGACTTGCAGCTCCCGTAGGGGCTCTTGGTGATCCAGTTGTCCACCGCCTCCTTGCGGTTGATCGCCCGCCATACATCCTCCGAGCGGAGGGGCATGTGGGTCACTTCCGCGCCGGTTGCGTGCTGGATCGCGTTCCCAAGGGCGGCGGCAACGGAGATCATACTGTGCTCCGCGATGCCCCGGGCGCCGAAGGGCCCGTCCACCTGGGGTGTCTCCACCCCGAACGTCTCCACTTCCATCGGGATATCCCGGGCGGTGGGGATCTTGTTGTCCGTGAAGTTCGGGTTCAGGAGGTGCCCCTTCTTGTCGTAAATATACCCCTCCACCGTAGCGGTACCCAGCCCCTGGATCATCCCGCCGATCGCCTGTCCCCGGAACGCGTCGGGATTTACCACCCGTCCCGCGTCGAAGACGGAGGCGACCTTCAGCACATCGTACTCACCGGTCTTCGGGTTCACCGCGACGATCATCCCGTGGGCGCCGTAGGTCCAGTCGATCGCCGGCAGCCCCTGCCCCGTCTCCTTGTCGAGGTTCGTCAGCCCCTGGGCGATATACCGCCCCACCCCGACGAGGGGTCCCCCGATCGAGTTCCCGTCTGGAAAGGAGTATCCGATCGCGAGGCGCCGGAAATCAACGCGGCTCGACGGATGGTGACGCACGAAGATTCCCTCGCCGTCGTGATCGAGGTCACGGACGTTCGCCCGCAGCACCTGGGCCGCATCGCCGTACGCTTTCTCCAGAAGGTCGTCCGCGGCGAGGATCGCCGCGTTTCCGCTCAGGAGCAGTCCCTTGGAGGCAACGGTCTGCCAGTCGTAGGGGTCCCGGTCGGTGTCGGACTCGAATGCGACTTTCACCTTTTCCATCGGCATTCTGAGGCGTTCGGCGATCATCTGCGCCACCGCGGTGTAGGTGCCCTGTCCGTAATCCACGAGGGTCAGGTTCGCCGTCACCGTGCCGTCTTCGTTCATCTTCAGGATCACCGTCGTGGCGGTAAAGGTCGGCATCGCCGGAGCCTTGTGGAGCCCTACCACCGCTTTTCCGATCTTCTTCCCCGTCGCCGCGGCACGCGCCGTCTCCTCTTCGGTGATCTCACCGTACCCGACCATCTCCGCCGCCTTCTTGAGGCAGGCATCGATATTCCCGGTGTGCTCGGTGATCACCTCCCCGGTCAGCGTCTTCGAACCGGGCTTCAACGTGTTCTTGAGACGGAACTCCAGGGGATCCATCCCGATCGCCTCGGCGACGAGATCCATGTGGCGCTCGAGTCCCCAGAAGAACTCGACGTGGCCGAACCCGCGATAGGCGGTCCCGAAGGGTTTGTTGGTGTACACCGTGTACGCGTCGACCCGGGCGTTGGGGATCTCGTAGGGCCCGCCGGCGCTGTACCCGGAAGCGCGGGTCACGTTCACCGCGTAGTCTGCGTAGGCCCCGGCGTCCCACCACATCGTCATCTCCTGGGCGACGATCCTGCCCTCTTTGGAGACCCCCGTCTTGATCCGGTAGGTCAGCTGGCTTCGACACGGCAGGAGGCTGAACTCCTCCTCCCGGGTAGCGGTGAGCTTCACCGGGCGCCCTTTGGCGGCCTTGCTCAGCACCGCCACCAGGGGCTCGATCCCGATCCCCGCCTTTCCGCCGAACCCGCCGCCCACGTAGGGTACCTCCACCCGGACGTTCCGGTGAGGCAGCCCGAAGGCGATCGCGAAGAGGTTCCGCAGCGTGTACGGCGACTGCGCGCTGGACCAGATATGGACGTTGTCGTTCTGCTCCCACCGGACGATCGCCACGTGGGTCTCCATCGGAACGTGCTGGACCGAGGGGTTGGTGTACTCCCGCTCGAGGATCCACTCCGCCTCCTCGAACCCCTTCTCGATATCGCCCTTACGCAGTTTCGTGTGGTTGGCGATATTGGTCCCCGGCACCGGGGTGAACGCCGCTTCCATGTAGTGGTACTTCCCGAGATCGGGGTGAACCAGCGCCGCCCCCTCTTCGACCGCTTCTTTGGGGTGCAGCACCGGCTCCAGCTCCTCGTAGGTCACCTCGATCGCGTCAACCGCGTTCTGAGCGATCTCGAGGGTATCCGCCGCGACGGCGGCGACGGCCTCACCGAAGTGGCGCACCTCGTTCCGGGCGAGGATATCCTTGTCCTCGATGTAGAGACCGAGCTTGTACTCCAGGTCCTTCCCGGTAACCACCGCCCGGACCCCCGTGATCGCCTCCGCCGCGGAGGTGTCGATCTTCACGATCCGCGCCCGGGCGTGGGGACTCGTCTTCACCCGGGCGTAGAGCATCCCGGGAACGATCATATCGCTCACGTACATCGCCTGTCCGGTGAGCTTCTCTACCATATCGACCCGGCGGGTCGTCTTTCCGACGTGTTGCAGTTCCGATGCAGATACCGTATCGAGCATCACGCGCCTCCTTTCTTCGTGGCCCCGC
>JBKHFT010000044.1:0-22384 GCA_046540055.1 Alkalispirochaeta sp. | reverse complement strand
GACCGGTATCGGCGAATCGGGGTTACGGGACGCCGGTGAGCGGCAGGACGTCGACATCGTCCGGAGCCGCGGGCGTCTCTCCGGGGACATCGTTCATCGGGACAAGAGAATTCCCGGCGCGATGGAACCGATCACGATCGTCGCGACGTACACTACGCCGAAAAGCAGATGCACCTTCGCAACATCCTGCGGGAGGAGGGGCAGGTCGTCGAGGTGTTCCGCCTGACGCATCTTTCTGAGGGGTGCCACCGCGGCGGGGACGGTAATGAAGGTGACGAGGGTCAACGGCGAAAGCAGCCGTAGCCAGGAGTAGATCGCCACGAGCGCGTACGGTCCGAGAAGCAGGAGCACCAGGAACAGCTCCGACCTCCGGCGACCGAGGCGTGTTGCCGCCGTTGTAATCCCCGCTGCATCGTCCCGGTCGATATCGCGCAGGTTGTTGGCGTGAAGAATTGCGGTAACGAGAAGGGCGATCGGAAGTGCGGCGAGAACGGCGGACCACCCGACATCGCCCGCCAGCGCCCACCGCCCCATTCCTACCAGCGCGGGGCCCATCAGGGTGAATACCAGGAGATCTCCGAGACCACGGTATTTCAGACTGAACCGCTTTCCCGTATAGAGCCACGCGCCGAGCGCGCCGGCGAGGCCCGCGGCGACGTACCACCCTCCGCGCTCTACGCCGATGAGGGAGCCGATCACAACGGCGGCAGCGAAGTAGATTCGCCCCGAGACGAGCATGAACCGCGGCGTGACGACGCCCTCTGTGAGCAGGTGGGTCGGGTCCGGAGTGTCTGCGGTGTCGACACCGTTCACGTAGTCCCAGTAGTCGTTCAGAACGTTAGTACCCGCATGCAGGAGGAGTGCTGCCACCGTAAAGGGGAGCAGGGTCCACCAGGCGAGGGGATTCCCACCGTCGCGGGAGTAAGAGATAGCCACGGCGAGGGCGACAGGGATGATCGAGGCGGTGAAGGAGTAGGGACGGAGAGAACGGAACCACCGCCGTACCGCAGAACGGCATTCCGGGGCGGGGTTCTCCGGCGGATCGGGTGGCCTCCGCGGATCGGGTGGCCTCCGCGGATCGGGTGGCCCCGGTGGATCCGGTGCCCCCGGGGGATCGGGACGACGACGAAGGTGAAACGCGGTCCGGTACATGGCGAACGCTTCCCGGGCTCCGGCGTGGCGAAACCCGCTCATCAGATAGTGGAGCCTGAGGGCAAAGCGGCCGCTGACGGTCAGAAACCCGAAGACACGACCGTAACTGGCCGTTCCGAGAGGGAGGACCCACCCGAGATCGACCGGCCTGAACGGGCGGAGAGCGCCGCCGGTGAGGTACCTGGCCACGTTCTTCGCCGCCCGACGTCCCGAGTAGAACGCGATGTTCACCGCCCGGCGTATCAGCTCGTCGCCGGAGCGAATCGCCGCGAGGTCTCCCGCGACGGCGACCTCCGGGTAGCCCGGGAGTTGCAGCGTCGCCCCCGTTTCGAACCGGCCGTCCCGGGTACGCGGGATATCGACGGGGAGTTCGCCGGCGGTCAGCTCTATTCCGGCGGCGCGCATCCCCGGGGCCCAGCAGACATGGCAGTCAGGGAGGACGGTGCCGTCGGAGAGTACCGTCTGCTTCGTCTCAGGGTTGTAGTCGGTCAGAGTTGTGCCGGTGCGTACCTCGACCCCGGCGTCACGAATCCTTTCGAGCAGGCGTCGACGCGCGTCCCCGGGGACGATCGTCATGATCTCCGGGGCGGCGTCAACGACGGTGATAGCCGGTCCCGTCGGTGCGGGACCGAAACCGAGGCGGGTGTTCAACGCCACCTCGAGGCCGGTGTACCCCCCTCCGACGACGCAGAGGTTGCCCCCCGCCTCGAGAGCGTGCCGCAACCGTTGCGCCCCTTCAAAGGTATCCACCGTATGGACCCCCGGCGGCATTCCGGCTGGTTCGATCGGCCGGGACCCGGCGGCTAGGATCAGCCCGTCGTAGGGAATCAACCCGTCATCGGTGTATATCCGCCGGTCGTCGAGGGCGACCCGGGTCACTGTTGCCCTCCGTATCCGGACGCGATCGCCGAAGACCGCCAGGAGATCCCGGGTCACCGCGACACGTTCGACCCGCCCCGAGAGGATGTCGGGAAGAACGGGCAGCATCGTGGTATAGCCGTTGCGGTCGATCAGAGTAACTTCGATGTTACCATTTCCGCGAAGGAGCGTTTTCGCCGCCTGTATCCCCGCGAAGCCCGCGCCGACAACGACCACCCGGTGTAAAGACCTCATGGTATACGAAGATAGTTGCGTCAACCGGGAAGCGGCAAACTTGCAGAGAGTTCATTGATCAACTATAGTTGACGCGAAGAGAATGGCGATCGTCTTTAACCTTTCGTATCCCCCCGACCTTCACGCCGAGATTCTTGCCTGCTCCCCGTCGGCGCATCTCCTCTTCGAGCATGGTGTATGCACATACGCGTCACCGTCGTACTGGAATATCGTCGGGTACGACGAGGATGAAGCCCTCGGAACCGAGGCTACGGCGCTACCGGAGTTGCTGCATCCGGACGATCGGGACACGATCCTCTACGCGTTTGCCGATGCGGTAATGCGGAACGATCCGGAGCTCTCGATGACCTATCGGGGGCGCAGGAAAGACGGCTCGTATATCATGAGAAACGACATCGCTCGCCTCGTGTACGACAAAGACGGACGCCACGTGAAGACCTGCGTCGCGGTGCGGATAGTCACGCCGGCGGAGGCTACAGATCAGGACGAGGCGACCCGCAGGTGCAACGGGTTATTACGGGAACTGATGCACCGAACGAAAAACGACCTCGCTTTGATCCGATCGATCCTCCACCTCCAGGCGGCGGGGACGAACGATCCCGAAGCGAAAGAGGCGCTCGTTGCAGCGGCGCTCCGGGTCGATGCGGTGGGGCGTACACACGATCACCTGCACCAGACAGGCGACATCGGTGAAACGGACCTGATCGGTCTGATCCATCGCTCCATCGATGATCTTTTCGAGAAGACGGGACTCTCCGCGAGCGCCGTTGATCTCGACCTTTCGGAGAGTATCGTTGTCTCTACCCGGATCGCAACGTCTGTAGGAATCATCATTAACGAGCTGATCACCAACGTCGCCAAATACGCCGGGAACGCCGAGAAAGAATTGCGGATCGGTATCGCCCTCACCAGCGACACGCCGCAGACACATCTGCTGCTCCGGGTGCGCGACGGCGGTACCGGCTTCCCCGAGACCGTTGTACGCGGTGCCGATCTCGGGTTCGGGCTCCAGATGGTTTCGGCTCTCGCCGGGCAGCACAACGGTACGGTACGCTTCTTCAACGACGACGGCGCGGTGGTGGAGATCTCGATTCCCCTCGACCCGTCGTACTGAGCAGCGGGGCGCTCCGGCGCGGGGATTGGCACCACGGGGCGGATGTGACCGTAACCCCGCAACCTGGACGGTACCGTCTCTAACCGAGATCGCGCGTGATCTTTTTGTAGTTCCGAATGTGCTGAGCGATCTTCTTCCACTTCATCTCTTCCTCCTGTTGCGCCCGCTGGTCCCGACGCCGGTTGAGGTAGGCGATCTCTCGTTGCAGATCGAGGTAGCGCTCATACCGGTCGATCGGGAGCTCTCCCGACGACAGCGCCTCCTGTATCCGACATCCCGGCTCGCCCGTATGGGTACAGTCGTTGAACCGGCATTCCCGGCTCAATTCTTCGATCTCCGGAAACGTCTCGTCGAGGCTCGCCTCATCGGCCCAGAGCTGAAGCTCCCGGAGACCCGGAACATCGGCGATGATCGGGCCTCCCGGCAGCAGGTAGAGCTGTTTGTCCGTTGTGGTGTGTCGACCCTGGAGATCGCCCGATCGGAGCTCCCCCTCCCTGGCACCGATTTCGCTGCCCCGTTCCCGGGCAAGGGCGTTCAACAGCGCGGACTTCCCGACGCCGCTCTTCCCGAGCATCCCCACCGTCTCGTCCGGGGCGATGTTCGAGAGCAGCTCGGATACTCCCGTTCCGTCCCGGGCACTGACGGTGTAGATCTCCACTCCCGGCGCCGCCGTTTCCGCGTCCCGGAGGATCCGGTCCCGGGTGGGGGCGTCTGCGAGGTCGACTTTGTTGAGGACGATGACCGGTCGCGCTCCGGAGTTCCACGCAGTGGTGGCAGCCCGTTCCACGAGACCGACGGTGAATCCCCGACCAACGTCCATTGCAAAAACGAGGAGCGCCACGTCGATGTTGGCGACGATAACCTGCTCGAGCGTCTCGGACCCGGCGGTCTTCCGGGAGATCGCCGTACGCCGTGGAAGGACTTCCTGGATCGTCCCCGTCTCAGTGTCCAGGAGGACCCAGTCTCCGACCGTTGGATAGTCATCGGGGCCCGCGGCGCGGTAGCTGAACGCCCCCGATACCCGGGACCGGAGTCGGTGCGCATCGGGGGCACAAACGAGGGTATAATGGTGGTGCTGATGCCCCGTCACTCGCGCGGGAACGAGGCCGGGGCGAGTAGGGACATCACCGTCACGAGCGGTGCCGGGGCGCTCTCCCGTCATCGTACCCGGCTGCTCGGCGAACTCCGGCGCAAGGGCGTTTCCGGTACGTTCCGGTTCCGCCCCGTTCTGGTGGTACCGCCCCCATCCCCAGGGGATGAGAGCAGGATAGGAGTCTTTGCGTTCTGTATTCATACGTTATCCTTGAATGCGTGCGAGGGATTCCACCGGAAACGGCAATCGTCCGAGAGGGCGGGCAGCGAGGGCCAGGAGCATCGCTTCGTTGTCATCGCCGGCGATCCGGTTAGGACGGATAAATCCGCACCGCGTGCAACGATGGAGAATGCTCCATTCACCGTCGGAATGAACCCAGATGCCGATCGGCTCCATATCCCCATGGCATCCGCTGCGACGGTCTCCCGGACGCAGGTCGACGTGCTTCGAATGGAGACAGTAGGGACAGTGGTTGCGATTACGGGTACCCGAGTCGGCGGGTACGACCGTACGGCCGCAGAATCCACACACGAAATGGTCGTGCGTTTCTTTGATGCGGATCGAATTTCTGGACATAGGGGTATCCCTCAACGTGTCACTGAGTGGAAACTCCGGATGCCCTGTTCTGGTGAGCTGTACGACGGCGACGCTGATGCGACGACATCGGTGACGGAATGGACTACTCGCGGGAAGCCCTGCCTGCTATCCTACGGATCTCAGATCAGAGGCTCCAGAACAGGAGCATCCCGGTTACAATAGCCTTCATACAGACCTCCTGTTCCTTCAAAAGATAGAGGAACGATATGAACTTCGTATGGTTTTGTCAACGGCACGATCCGAACTGGGGCAGAAATGATATTGTCATTATCGATCGACGATCGGGTTCTTGTTGCCTCCGCGCCGCTCCGGTAGGATGCGTCTGATGAATGGAGATACAGACCCCGCTCCGGGAACACGAGGGGTGATCGCCCTCGACACCATCGGACACATCGCAGGACCTCGGTTGTCCGGTTACGATACCTATGAGGTTACCCTGCCGAGGGGCGTTACTGAAGTCCGGGCGCTGCTCACCTATACAGATGGCATGCTTTTTCTCACCGTCTTCGGTCCCGACGGATACCGTGGAACGGTGATGAATCCCGATGCCCGCGGTCGGGTGACCCTCGATGCTCTCTGCCGCGCAGACACCGCCTCACCGGGGGTCATCGCCGGGACGATCGAGAAAGGGGTATGGCGATTTGTGATCGACCACGGGCCCGATCTCGAAGAGATAGACTACCGCCTTCTCGTTCTGTACACGGAGGAACCGGCGACGGATGATGGGGTATCGGTTGAACCGGCCCTCGTGGCGAAGGCGGTTCCCGAGGAGCATATGATCAGCCGGGGACGGGGGTGGTATCGCGGTGAGCTCCACGCCCACTCGATCGAGAGCGACGGGAAACAACCCGCCTCCGTCGTCGCAGCCATAGCGGAAGAGGTCGGCCTCGATTTCATTTCCCTCACCGACCACTTCGCGATGAGCGGGTGGTATCACATGCGACGTGCCCTGACGGGACGTACCCTCCTGATCAGGGGCTGTGAGATCACCAGTCGCCTCGGCCACGCGAACGTGCACGGCATCACCTCGCCGATCGATCCATGCGTCGACGGACCGGGATGGACGATCAACGATGCTGCCGACGAGGTGCACCGGCAGGGCGGAATCTTCGGAATCAACCATCCCTTCGCCGCCGTGCTCGGTTGGCGCAACGAGGATCTCGACTGGGATAAGGTCGATGTGATGGAGGTGATCCATGGTCTCGACCGACCCAACAACAATCTGCAACTTGCGCTATGGGACCATCACCTGAGAGTGGGACGCCGGATCGTCGGTGTCGGCGGAACCGACAGTCACGACCCGGGGGTTGGACGCCACCGTCTCGGTAGACTGGTGACCTGGGTAGACGCCGACGAGCTTTCGGAAGGGGGTATCATCGAGGGTATCCGTCGGGGGCGGGTTATCGTTTCCTGGGGACCCTTCGTCGAGTTTGAGATCATGACGAACGACGGTACCTGGGGAATGTGGGAAACACTGCCGGTGGGGACTGATCCCGTGACGATTCGTGTCCAGGTGACCACCGATTCTCCCCTTCGCGTCTTCGTCCTCAAGAACGGGATGCCCCTTACCTACGGGTGGGTAACTCCCTCATCCTCCGGTACGGCGGAGTACACCGCCTTCGACACCCCTCGTTATCCCGGGTACTACCGAGTCGAGATTCACGGGCCCTTTGAGGACGCCGACGATGCCTCGACGCGAAAGGCCGCGGGATGGCGGGATTATCGGAGTCTCCTCGCCGTGACCAATCCGATTCTTGTCGGGTAGCAGGGTCTCGCGGTGACCGGTCACCCCGGGGGGCCCCGGGGAGGGGCAGTCCTGCCCGAACCGGTTGAAGATCACACCGGAGACGATTCATCCCGGAGGGGTCGTGTCCTGAAACAACCGGCGATGTCCCCCCGGGGAATGCCTCGCAGGAGACGGTGCATCAGGAACAGGAGGCGAAGTTCGCGCAAGGCGAGACGGAGCCGAACCGAAACCGGAATGTCCGAAGGTGCTCCTACGAACGATACGCGCCAGCGATCCCCCCACACTCTGCCCACGAGGTACCGTACTCGCCGCATGTGAAAATCGGAACTGATGACCACCACGTCGTCCACTTCGAGGCCGGGGAGGATCGCAGTCCCGACCACCGCAAGATTCCCGATCGTGTCGAGAGAACGTTCCTCAAGCGCGATCGCCTCCCGGGGTACTCCGAGCTCTACGGCGAGATCCGCCATGAGCGCCGCTTCAGTCCGGGGCGGCGGTACAGGGCGTGTGAGTGCCCACGCGCCGGAACACACAAAGATCACGTCTCCGACGAGGGGCGGTTCCGTCGGGTTTTCAGGGACGGCGATGGCGCCGTTGGTGCTGTCGGCGCCGCTTTCATTGACAAGCCCGTGATAGAGAGCCGCTCCCCGGGTCACCCGCTCTATCGTCCGGGGATCAAGAGAACGTCCATCGGCGGAGTGGCCCCCGCCGAGAACGACGATGCACGTAGCTCCCACCGCGCCGCTTATCCCTTGCTCCCGAGATGGGAGACGCCTTCGATGATGTAGCCCTGGAGGAACGCGTACATCACCAGGAGCGGTGTCGTGGAAACGACGGCTCCCGTGATGAGGAGGTTCCACTCAGTAGAATACTGCGACTGAAACTGCGTCAACGCCAGGGTGCTCGTCATGAGCTCCCGGGAGGTGATGTACAACACCGGCCGCAGCAGATCGTTCCAGTTGTTCATGAACGCGATTATCAGAAGCGTGACGATCGCTCCCCGGGCGAGGGGCACGAACACCAGGGAGAACACCTGACCCGGGGATGCCCCGTCGATCACCGATGCTTCGAGGAGGGACATCGGGGCGTTCTCGAAGAACACTTTGAAGAGAAACGTGCCGAAGGTTCCGATGAGAAAGGACGGCACGATCAGCGGGAGATAGCTATTCATCCACCCCAGGCGGAACATCAGGATGTACTCGGGTATGATCGTTGCGTGGGTCGGGATCATCATCGTCGCAAGGATGATCCCGAAGATGAGATTTCGCCCGGGGAAGCGCATCTTCCCGAAGGCGAAACCGGCGGTTGCGCAGGTGATGACCTGTCCGAGAGAGGCAAGGCTTGCAACAAACAGACTGTTCCAGAGATACCGGCCGAAATTGTAGTCACCGAAGACTTCCTGATAGTTCAGAAACATCTCGGGTGTGAACAGGCGATCGGGTACGAGATTCGGCGGCAGGGAGAGGATCCCCTGCTTGGAATTAAAGGAGTTGGCGATCATCCAGAAGAAGGGAAACACCATTACCGCCGCAACAAGCGCGAGAAAGAGATACCGCCACGCGTTACTTGCCCGTTGTCGCCGATAGATGCGCCCGTCACGGATGCCGGGAAGAATAGCAACCTTCATGATTCCACCGGCTCCGCCCAGCGTCTGCGCATCCAGAAGTTAATGGCGGTAAAGACACCGACGATAGACATCAGGACAAACGCAACGGCCGCGCCGAACCCGACGCGATAGAATACGAATCCGTTGAGGAATACGCTGTATACCATCGTGGTCGTCGTCTCATTGGGCCCGCCTCGGGTCATCGAATAGATGATCTCGAAGTTGTTGAAGGAGTCGACAACGGCGATGATCAGCACGAAAAATGTAAAGGGTGCGAGCATCGGCAGCGTCACGGACCGGAACTTCTGTGAGCCCGTCGCGCCATCGATATCCGCCGCCTCATAGAGGTTTCGGGGGATCTCCTGAAGGCCGGCAAGAAAGATCGTCATATAGTAGCCCGCCATCTTCCACACCTGTACCGTTGCGACGGTAGGCAGGGCAAGGTTGCTCTCCCCGAGCCAGTGAGGCCCGTCGATCCCGAAGAGTTCGAGAAAATGGTTGAGAATTCCATAGCGTCCGCTGAGAATCCAGCTCCAGACGATGCCGACCGCGACAGCGGAGGTTACCACAGGCGCGTAGGTGAGGGCCCGGAATACGGTTATCCCCTTGAGGCGCGCATTGAGCAGCATCGCCAGGGCAAGTCCGAGCACCATCACGCCAACTGTGTAGATCGCCGAGAACCAGATCGTATTGTTGACGATACTCAGATACCGCGGGTCCGACACGATCGTCCGGTAGTTATCGAGTCCGAGCCATACCGGCTCGTTCATGATATCCCAGGCGGTGAAACTGTAACGAAGCGCCGCGACGATCGGATAGAGGCGAAACACCACCAGTCCGACCAACGCAAGCGCCAGAAAGAGCCACGGGTGGTACCATCGGTACCACCGCAGCTTCGCTTGAAATCCCATCCTGCTGATACTACTCGTACTCGCGTTCCAGGATCTCGTTTACGTTTTCCCGTGCCCGGTCCATGCCGTCGGAGTAGTCCAGCTCTCCGTTGAGAACCGCGTCGATGATCGCGTTGAAGCCCATCGCTTCCGCGGGACCGTATCCACGCCACTCCGACCAGGCTTTGGTGAAGGAGGTCATCGGATCACGCTGGGCGAGCTCAAGGAGAATACCCTTCTCGGCGGGCTGTTCGTCCTCCTCGAGGAAATCAGGATCCTCGGCGAGGGACTGGTACGCGGGGATCTTGCCGGACTCGAAGTTATCGAGGGTCCGGCCTTCGCCGGCCAGGAATGAGAGCAGCTGCCACGCGGCGTCGGGGTGCTCCGTATCGCGGCTGATCGCAATGAAATCGGACCACCCGTAGACGAGATCGCCGGAACCGGATGGACCGGTCGGGACCGGCGCGATTCCCCAGTTATAGTCGTCGCCGGCGTTGTCGCGGATGTAGTCGATATTCCAGGAGCCGTCGATCCACATCGCACTGATACCCTGGGCGAACACCTCTTCCGTATCGAGCTCCGCTACCGTCTTGGGAGGCGGTACCACCTCGTGATCCAGAACGAGGCTCACAAGAAAATCGAGAGCTTCCATCGCGTTGGCGTCGGGGTCGAAACGCATCGCGTCCCGATCGATCAGGGCCCCGTCGTTGGCATAGATCCACGGTTCTACCTGGGCGTAGCGACCGTAAAAGTGATGGCCCCACTGGTCGATCTCGCCGTCGTCGTCGGTGTCGATCGTGAGCGCTTCGGCGGCGTCGAGGAAATCATCCCACGTCCAGTCGGCATCGGGATACGAAATCCCGGCGGCATCGAACATGTCCTTGTTGAAGTACAGAACGGGCATCACGAACGCGTAGGGAAGGGCGAAGTAGCCGTCGGTACCGGCGATAGATCGCGGGCTTTCGAGCAGGCTCGGGTAGAACTCGTCAGCCTCGGGGCTGCCGGTGATGTACGGCGCGAGATCGTAGAGGAACCCGTCGGTCGCCCAGCTTTCGAGGAAGCCCGAGCTCATTTCCAGCACGTCCGGAAGAGCGTTCTGACTCGCCTGAAGACGAATCCGCGTCCAGTAATCGCTCGGTGCCATCGATGTGACGTTGACCTTGATGTCGGGGTGTTCCGCTTCAAAGTCGGCGATCATCGCTTCAACGACATCGTTCTCGTTGGGACTCCAGTGCCAATACTCGATCGTAACCGGACCGTCGTCGGTGGCGGTTTCTTGTGCCCCTGATGCGAAGAGCGAGCCGGTAAGCACGACGAACGCGACGAGGACGACGATCGTCTGAACCACAGTACCACGAAGTCTAATATCCATACACAATCCTCCTTACACAGATAGGTATATCCCATCAGAGTATTATGAGTACAATGTTAGATTGGTGTTAGGATACAATGAGGAAGAGATCTCTTTCGTGTACCTCTCACCGACAATTGTTGGCGACGCTGTCACGATGTACAATCGACGTACCTATACTGTCTGTCTGGAGGAACCCCCATGCTGAAGAATATCGATCCGATCCTGACCGCCGATCTCCTGTACGTCCTGCGCGCGATGGGGCACGGTGATGAACTCGCGATCGTAGACTCAAACTTTCCGTCTACCTCGGTTGCATCGACGACGGTAACGGAGGTGCCGATCGAACTGGAAGGGGTCGACATCCCTGCGGCCGCGAACGCGATCCTCTCGGTATTTCCCCTGGACAGTTTCGTGAAGGAGCCGGTTCTCCGGATGGAGGTGGTCGGTGCACCTGACGAGATCGTCGAGTGTCATCGGGATATGCAGAAAGCGATGGATGCCTCTTCCGACCGAACCTGGAAGATGGGCCACATCGAACGCCACGCGTTCTACGAGCGGGCGGCCAACGCCTTTGCGATTGTGACCGCCGTCGGTGAGCGCCGGCCCTACGGGTGTTTTATCCTGACCAAGGGGGTGATCGGCCCCGACGGAAAAGTGGTGTAGTCGCGGGAACGCTCGAGACGGGAGAGACGTAGCGATGGTGCCTCGGGTGGTGCACAGGCGCCGGTGGACCGAGGCGCCGCTCTACCGACCCGGAACCGGACCGGACACGCGGGATCGGCCCGGCCGTGCAATCGGTACGCCGTCCCGCCCGTCGCGGTAGCCACCTGTTCTCAACTTCGCTATTGACAACCATCGAAATCTGCCGTGTAATTAGTTACTAACAGAAAGAAATAAAAGGCGTTTCGATGGACATACTACGGACAATCAGTACCGCACATTTCGCTTCACAGATCGAGTATCTCGACCCGGCCGACCGGAGTCTCTTCAGGAGACCGGAGCCGCAGTTCAACCTTCTGGTGGTGGGGACCGGCATGATCGGCCGGGAGCACATCCGGGTCACCTATCTCGAAGGAAGGGCCGATATCAAGGGGCTCTACGACACGAGCTCCCGGAGCCTTACCGAGGCGCTCCGGATGATCGAAGACCTCAGACCCGGCGCCGAGGTGCGGACCTACCCTTCGCTTTCGGAGGCGTGCAACGATCCCGAGATCGACGGGATCATCATCTGTACCCCCAACTACACCCACCTCGAGGTGCTCAAGACGGCGGTGCAGTCAGGGAAACCGATTCTTCTCGAAAAACCGATGGCCACAACTCTCACCGACGCGCAGGAGATCCTCCGGTTGAGCGCCGAATACCAGAGTTTCGTCCAGGTCGGCCTTCAGTATCGCTACAAGGCGATCTACCGGACCGCATACGACAACCTCGTCGGCCTGCGCCGGATCGGCGAACTCAAGACGATCTCGATCTCCGAGCACCGAATCGAATTCCTCGACAAAGTGTCCCAGTGGAACAAGTTCTCCCGGTACTCCGGTGGGACCCTCGTCGAGAAGTGCTGCCACTACTTCGACCTCTTCAACTACTTCAGCGGATCGAAACCGACGGCGGTAACCGCGGTCGGACGGAGGGATACGAACTACCGTGAGTTCCAGCGCGACGGTGAAAAGGCAGACATCCTCGACAGTGCTTTTGTTACCGTTGAGTATGAGAACGGTATCCACGCCAACTTCAGCCTCTGTATGTTTGCTCCGATGTTCCACGAAGAGATCACACTCTGCGGGAGCGCCGGTCGCATCCACGCCTTCGAAACGGATGATTTTCTCCCCGGAAGCGGTCTCGAGACCGGGTTCGAACTGCGCACCACCGACGGACACCCCGCGGTTACGTCGCAGGTCCATTATCCCGCGATGATCGAATCAAGCGGACACAGCGGGGCAACCTTCTTTGAGCACATCGACTTCGTGGAGCGGATGCTCGGCCACGAAACACAGTCGGCAACGGTGGAAGAGGGGTACTGGTCGGTTGTCGTCGGCGTCGCAGCGGAAACCGCCGTCCGGGAAGGGCGGAAAGTGTATATCGACGAGCTGATCGGATAACGGACGCCGGAGACGATGTGCCGGGCGCCCCGCTTGCCCGCGGGAGCCCTGGTATGCGAGTATCGAACACTCCATCACCGACCGGCAAAAGGAGTGTTCCGTGGACGCCGTCATCATTACCGTGGGAGCCGTGATCGCGCTGCTCGCGTCCCTCATCGTCGACTTGAAAAAAACCGGCCGCGCTCTGGTAATTGCGGGCCGCCGATTCTTATCGCTCTTGCCCGCGTTTCTCGTAATGCTCGCTTTCGTGTCGATCGTCCTCGCTCTGGTGCCGGAAGAGGCGATCGTTCGTTACCTCGGCGGCGAGAACCGGTTCCTTGCCACCGCCGCCGGAGCACTCGTCGGGTCGGTGGCGCTGATGCCGGGATTCGTCGCGTTTCCCCTCGCCGGAATCCTCCTCGAAAAGGGCGTTACGTATATGACGCTCTCTGCCTTTACAACCTCGCTGATGATCGTCGGCGTCCTTTCGTACCCGATAGAGAAGCGATACCTCGGAACCCGGGTCACGATCATCCGGAACGCCCTCAGCTTCCTCGTGGCGGTGGCGGTTGCCCTCGTGACGGGGCTCTATTTCGGAGAGCTCCTGTGACCGGGGGCGGCGGGAACGGCAGGACGGGGGGCGTGGGCGGTCCGGACGGCACGGGTGGAGGAGCCGGTACGAGCGGCCCGGGCGTTCCGGACGGCACGGGTGGAGGAGCCGGTACGAGCGGCCCGGGCGGTCCGGACGGCACGGGTGGAGGTGCCGGCACGGGTGGCGCGGGCGGTACGAGCGGCCCGGGCGGTCCGGGCGGTACGACCCGCGGGGCCTCGCAGCGCCGGCGGGTATCGCCGTCGGTTCTTGCCTTTCTGGTCCTCTACGGAACGTTCGTCGTCGCGGCGTTCCTGTTCGAAATCCCCTTCGGGATCGCGGTCGGAACGAATTTCGGCGATTTTGCCCGGGAGATGGTCTTTGTCGTTCCCGCCGCCTTTGTTCTCATCGGGCTGTTCGAAGTGTGGGTACCCCGGGCAACGGTGGAACGCCATCTCGGAGAGAAGGGTTCTCGTCCGGCCCAGTGGTTCTGGATGCTGATGCTCGCAGGTACCGCGGTAGGCGGTCTCTACGTCGCCTTCCCGATCGCCGCGGCGCTTCACCGCAAGGGTGCGCGCCTCGGGGCGGTCCTCTCGTACATCGGGCTTTCCGGAGTGAGCCGGATCCCGATGACGCTGTTCGAGATCTCCTTCCTGGGGGTCCCCTTTACTCTTATCCGCTATTTCGTCTCGGTTCCTCTGGTAATCCTCTCATCGGAGCTCCTGGGAACGTGGCTGGAACGACGCGGATTCAAGATCGCCGATCCGGGGTGAGTCCCCGGTCGCGACGACGACCGGGGCCGGATCAACTGCCGGGTCGTAACCTCAGATGAACCCCCGGGTACACCGCGCCGTGCACGATCGAACCGCGAACGAACCCGTACCGCTTACCCTCACTCCGTTGCACCGCGAACCTCCGTGGCGTGTGGTACGGCGTGATGATGTGGCGCCCCTTCGGCGATCCACGCGATCAGACGCTCCTCCCGTGCGGTGAGCGCAGTTTCCGTACCGTCGTACGTTCCGAGGAAGAGCTCGCCCGTGAGGCGACCGTCAAGCAGGTAGAGCACCCGCTCGGTCCTGGCGGCAACACTCGTATCGTGGGTGACAAGGACGATCGTGGTTCCGTCGCGATGGATCTCGTTGAAAAGCGCCATGATCTCCGCACTGGTCCCCGAATCGAGGGCGCCCGTCGGTTCGTCGCCGAAGATCACCGCCGGATCGCGGATCAGGGCGCGGCAGATACCCACGCGTTGCAGTTGTCCTCCCGATGCCTGGGTGATGCGGCGATTCGCGAGGTCTTCGATCCCCATCCGCCGCATGAGTTCCCGTGCCTTGTCGGTGACGTCGCTGCGAGACGCGCCCCGGTCGGTCACCGCCGGAAGCACGATGTTGTCCAGAAGATCGAGGTTGCGCAGGAGCGTCGGCTGCTGGAACACGAAGCCCATCCGTCGACGACGAATTCCGGCGAGGGCGTCTTCGTGAAGGCGGGTCAGCTCGGTTCCCTCAAAGGTCACCGATCCGCCGTCGACGCGATCCATTCCGCTGAGAGCAAAAAGCAGGGTGGATTTCCCCGAGCCGGAGGGGCCCATAACCGCCACGAACTCGCCGGGCCGGACACTCAGGGTTACACCGTCGAGGACCACCCGTTCAGAATCTCGAAAGCGCTTTGTCACATCGTTACATGCGATCACTGGATCCACCGGTTACTCCTTTATCGTTTCATAGATCGTTACCATCGTGACCTTCGCTGTGGCCAGGTATGCCCCTGCGAGGGTAACGGCGACGATCGAGAGGGGGCCGATCAGATAGGTGAAGGACACGTCGACGGCAAAATCGAAGGATGATGCGCCGAACGTTGCGATCACCAACCCGGCGAGGGCTTCGCCGGCGGTGTTGGCGAGGATCGTGCCGAGGACCACGCCCAGTACCGCGATCAGAACCGCCCCGATCGTATACTGCGAGCGGATATCGGCGGTGGTAAATCCCACCGCTTTGAGGACCGCGATCGAATACCGGTCCCGGGCGACGAGGAGGTTTACAAAGAGAAGCGATACCAGTACACAGATCGCCAGGGCTACTGCAACAGCGATCGAAGAGATCCTCCGAATCGCATCGATCGTGGTGCCGTAGGTCTGACGGATGAACTCCCGAATACCCGATACTTTCGCGAAGGCGAAGCGCCCGGCGTACTCACGTACGACGGTGTCGACCCGGGACGGGTCTGCAAGCTCCGCCGCGACAACGCTCCACATCACCTCCGCGGAGTTGTCGGTGAAGATCGCCTTGGCGGTCTTGCCGCCGTTGGTGACGTCCGAATAGATTCCCGATACCGTCAGAACCCGGGGGTCTCCGTCGATCACGACCGTAATCGTCTCTCCCACCTCCGTCCCCAGAGCGTTCGCATTCATGAGGGACAGGGCGATCTCGTTCTCCCTGCGAGGTGATCTGCCCGTGGCGTAGGTGATCGGGAACACCGAGTGGTCCCCGAGCTCCACGTTGAGTCGCTCCTCCGTCCCTCCTGTACCACGAAGGGTGAAGTGTTTTGTCGTCAGGACGACGTACCGGGAGACCCGCTCGTCAGCGGCGATCGCGTCGGTAATACGGCGGACCTTGCCGGGGATATCGGTGGTCTGCTGGACATCGAACCGCATATCGTGGATGCCCATACCCATATACCTGATGAACTCATCGGAGGAGATCGTTCTCACCAGGTTTTTCGGAACGACCACGATGAAAACCGCGACGATGAGCACCGTCAGCATCGTGAGGGATGTGTTCCACCGTGCGAGGAGGTCCTTGATCCCGAGAACGGTATTCACCGGAAGACGGGAACTCGTTCTGACCTTGAAGCGTCCGACTCTCGCCGGTGTGTCCCGGGCTACCCCGTATCGGATCGCCTCTACCGGGGATATCCGTCGAAACCGGCGGAGAACGCGATGAACGAACACGATGATCAAGGCGTCCATGATCGCAACGGCAAGAATCGCCGGAAGAACGATCATACCGGAGCGCCCGGACTCCCCCATGTAGAGGCGGATGTTTTCGAGGACCAACCCTTGCAGGGCGAACCCTGTCGCCAGACCGAGGGCGCTCCCGAGGCCGGTAATCACGAGATATCTGAAAAGGTACACACCCCTGATCTCGGAGATTCGCAGTCCGATCGCTTTCATCACGCCGATCTCCCGGTAGTCGTCCTCGATCCTTGCGAGGAGAGTAAACCGGATACAGAGTAACGCGACGGAGAGAACGAGGGCGCTCAGAAGCAGGACCAGGGCGATCGTAAGACCGTCGGTCAGGGCGTTCAGGGTGCGGAAGAGGGGAGCCATGATTGTGGGACCGTTCGATTCGAGGCCGGCGGTGATATACGCGTTTTCGAGGGCACCGAGGTCTGCATCGTCGGTGACGCGAAACTCGATCAGGTATTCCACCGTTCCCGCCTCCGTCCCCGGGCGACGGAGGCGGGCGAAGTCGGCATCGCTCACAAGAAACCGTTTTGACGACGACAGGGGAGAGTTCATCAGGGAATCTCGCAGGAATCCCGCGACGGTCAGCTCCAGGTCATCCACGCGCAGCGTCTCACCGATCCCGGCGAATCCGGACTGGAGGTAGACGATCGGCAGGTAAACCTCACCTTCCTCGGCACGGAGTACGGTACCGTCGAGGTCGAGGAGAAGGTCGAAACGAGGACTTTGCACGGAGAAACCGTTGTCCTGGACGCTCCCCGCAAGAGATCGGTCGCCTACGCGGATTCGCGCGCCGTCGACGTTGAAGAACTCGAGGACCTGATAGTCGACGATCTCGGGATGATCGCGGACGAACGACTCCAGGCGGTGTCGATCGACCGTTCCGGCGTGCATCTGCAGAAAGTGGGGCGTCTTCGCGCGCTCCATCAGCGAGTCGATCGCACCCGCCAGGTTCACGAAAAGCACCACTGCCAGGGTAATCAACACTGCCGAGACGGTGACAAACAGCGTGGTTGTAACCGTCGCCGTTTTACTTCTCAACAGGTCGTTACGGAGAATTCGGAACAGCATCGTTCTCCTCTGGAAACCGTTTCGGGACACAGGTATTCAACACCGGAAACCGGGGGAAAGTACACTAGAGTGGTGCCGATCGGTGTCGATCTTATCGCCGCGGAGACGCGCGTCCTGCCAGGGTCAAAAGGAGCCCGAGGACGATCGAGAGCGCCGCTGCCGCGAGGATCCGATACGCCGGGGGGAGCAGGAACACAAGGGTATGGATCGGTATCCAGAAGAGAACGACAGTCTTTGCGATAAACAGCAGAAACGAAGGCCAGTCGACGCGAGAGATCATCTCGTGTACCGGCGCAAATCCGCCGTTCTGTATCCGGTAATCGATGAGTACGTCGGAGATACGGTGAGCGGTCATGAAGACGAAGCCGAAAGTTGTGTTCATGAAGAACGAGGTGAAGAATGCCCCGGCGATCGGGATGTCGTGTGCCGGCAGGAGAGCTGCTTCCTGAAGCGCCTGAACAGAGAGGGAATAAAACCGGAACATGAAGGTGATCAGAACACCGATCACCCCCCAGGCGATCCCCTTCGCAGCGAAACCGGTGCTGCGTCGCCACCGGCCCTCTTTAAGGCGGATCACGAGCAGTTCTCCCATCGAAGCCAGGATTGCAAACTTCACGAACCCGCTGAGATAGGGGTGCGTCCCGACGATGACCTCGTACCGGTTTCGGGACGACGGGATCGCGAGAAGTGCCGCGATTGTACCGATGATTCCCAGCCAGCCGATATCTCCGGCTTTCCTGTTCATATTGTTTCCTCGTGCACTGTATCGAAGCGACTATCGTCGGGCAACCTCGTTCCTTGCGGCCCCGGTCGGACAACCGTGACCGGCGTCACTCCTCGCGATCCGGAGGGCGTCGGGCGCGCTTGTGTTGTCCCCGGGCGCGTTTGGCTCGGAGGCGGCGCTCCCTCGCGGCGATGCCCGGTCGGGTGGGTGTGCGCCGGGGAGTCGGGCGGCGCGCCTGGTCGATCAGCTCGAGGGCGCGTTCGAGGGCGAGCTCCCGGTTGCGCCGCTGACTGCGCGTCTCCGATGCGTGGAGGACGAGTTCACCCTCGCCGGTGATGCGGCCGGCGAGTCGGCGGCGTACTCGCTCCAGCTCTGCCTCGCCGAGTCCGAGCTCACCGAGGGGAACTCGCAGGGTGACCTGGGTGTTGACTTTGTTGACGTTCTGACCACCCGGTCCACCGGAACGGGAGAAGGTGAAGCGCGCCGCCCGTTCGATCGTTTCCGCCAGGTGTGATTTTGTTGCCATCGTTGTCTCTCCTGGGCGTCGTCGATCCCGCGCAGGCCTTTCCGGAACTGGAATCTATACCGACGGTAGCGGCGTAGTCCACCGGTTGGTAGCGGCGTCCCACAACGGACTCCTCCGTCCCCGCGCAGGTCGGGCCGGGGCACCGGGCTTTCCGGGGGTTCCGTCCGGCGGCTGCGCCGCCGGACCCCTCCGGGCCCCTCCAATCCCTGGCGCGGGGGAGCATCCGGATAACCTGTTTTTCATTGCTCATTTATAACATTAATGATAAAATACTGCGATGGATTTTCGACGGCTTGTAGAACTCACCGCAACCCTCCACTGTTTCTCTCCGGGCATGCTTGCCGCCGGAGAAAAACTTGATCAGCTGCGGGTGCAACTCAGCCGGTGGGCGGGCAACAACCGTCTCGTCCGCATTCATACGGGGTGGTATACCCTGGCCGAACCCTTCCGCAAAGTGCGCATCGATACCCACGTCATCGCGTGTACTATCAAACAGGGCTCCTATGTCAGCCTTCAATCCGCGTTGGCGTACCACGGTATGATCCCGGAATACGTTCCGGAGACCACCTGTATCACGACGGGCAGACCAACTGTCATAGAGACACCATTCGGGCGTATTCGCTACCGCCACATGAAACGCGACGGCTTCTTCGGGTACAGACAGATTGAGAGCGGCGTCCAGTTGTCTTTTGTCGCCCGCCCGGAAAAGGCGCTGCTGGATCTTTTGTACCTGACACCGGGCAGTGAAAGCGCACTGTTCCTCCGTGAGCTGCGGCTGCAGCAAACGGAAAAGCTCGATATCGATACCATGAGAAGAATGGCCTCCCGTCTTGAAGCACCGCGGCTCACAAGGACCACAGACCTCCTTCAGGAGATTTCAGCATGAAAGAACAGTTGCATGCGCTGGTTGAAACGGGGAAAACGGTCAACGAGTCGACGCTGCGTGTCCGGGAATACCTGCAGGCGCGGATTCTCGAGGCGCTTCAACGCGCCGGGGCGTTCAGATACTGGGCATTTCTGGGCGGGACCGCCCTTCGCTTTCTCTTTCGCCTTCCCCGCTTCTCGGAAGACCTGGATTTCTCCCTTGCCGGAGTTCAGGGGGCACCCGATCTTCCCCGGGCTGATTTTACTCGACTCATCGCACACGTAACGAACGTGTTTGAAGCGGAAGCATACGTGGTGGAAACGCGTGAACGGCCGGACGGAGTTGTCCAGTCTGTCTTTATCGGATTTCCCGGTCTCCTCTATGAGCTTGGCCTCTCTCCTCACCGGGATCAGAAGATTTCCATCAAGATAGAGGTTGATACAAACCCGCCGGAAGGTGCTGGAACGACAACCTCACTCGTCAGACGACACGTGTTGCTCAATCTTCTCCATTACGACAAGGCCAGCCTCTTCTCCGGCAAGCTCCACGCAATTCTGCAGCGTCCTTACGCCAAAGGGCGCGACATCTACGACCTTATCTGGTACCTCAGCGACCCAACCTGGCCGGAACCGAACCTCCACCTCCTTCACACCTCCCTTGCCCAGACCGGTTCACCAGTGTCAGAGCAGCAGCTTTCCGGGTGGCGTAATCTGGTGGCAGAGCGACTCACAACTTATGAGCCTGCCGAGTGGAAACGCATTGTCGACGACGTCAGACCCTTTCTTGAGAAGTCCGAAGAGATTGAACTTCTGACGAGAGATACCGTTCTCGGGTTGCTTCATTGATCGTCCGGCAGGCACTTCAAAGCCCCGTTTGCAGGCAAGTACGGGCATGTTCGGTATACCCGCCGTCTGGGGCGCCTGCCCCGGCCCAGCGCCGCGGGTGAGAGAGCATACCTATTCGTACCATTGTGGGGAGTTAGCAGAGCTGTATAGATGCCATGACATTCCTGAAGGCTCACTTCCAACGCTCACATCCCACTCATCTGAGGAGGGCGTTCGCCGAGTCAGAACAATCGTATTCCAGCCAGCCGATAATTGAACGTCATTGGCAAAGCGATAGAATGCATAATTGAAATCGTAAACGCCGGTCGCCGTGCTGTCGGCTTCAACGTACCACCATTCAATTCGGGTATTGCGATCCGCACTTCTTCGCACAAGATCGTAGAAGATGGATTCATCCAGACTTCCCTTTCCACTCAATCTCGATACTCTTATAGCTTTGATTTCATCATTAGGGCTAAGTACTACCAACGAATTTTCTGTTGTGTCTGCCAAGGGCCAAGGCCTGATGGTGTTAGACACCATGTTGTCAGTAAGTCGGGATTCGATATCACTTCGGGTGTGCGTCTGCCCCGGATATTGGTCGTTCTGCATGCTGAATATACCGAGCCCGGTGAAGGAAATCAGAGATGATGAGTTTGAATCTCCATTTCCGTAGTACTTGATATGCCAGTTATTTGTTCCGGAAGCATTTGTTTCCCACCCCTGAACCGTCCCCGCCGGAAGCACCAGGGTGTGTGGTTCTGCGTCGGCGGTATCACCGCCGACCGAATGGCTGCTGCTGTTGGCGGGGTTTTCGCACCCCGTTGCAAGCAGTGCCAACAGCGCAATGGCTGCAAGAACGATGAAACGACCCGTTCTGTTTTTCATGACCATGTTTTCTTACTCCTTCAGTAACCGATAAAATTCTGGGAGAAAGATTCCACATCGCCAGACCCCGGGCATCTACCACATAGTATAAAATCGACCCTTATTGTCATGTTTTTTTGTCCCACTCGTATCGTTGAGGTGGTATATTCCGAGAACGATGCGGCAGGGAATGATTGCACCGGAACCCGGCCGGCCGGTGGGGTCGGCTGTCGGGCAGAACGACACACCCCGGCCGACCTGTCTGAAGAAACTGGTGGAGGGTGTTGGCCGCGGTACCGCCGAATTTGATGAGCTCATAGAGGCGTTGATGCCATTACTGCGGGGCTCGGCGGAGCTGCCGGCGGATAGTGCTTTGGAACTCTCCACCGCACTGATCGAGCTGGAGACGGCCGGCGCCGTGGATGGCCCGTCTCATGACGCGGCTCCTGACGATCCGTACCCGCCGCCTGGGGGTGGAGCGGTGGACCGACGTCATTTTCGGCGGTCTGGATCCCGACGGTCACGTCATGAAACATCCGACGTTGCGCTCCGGTATCATCGGGACCTACAGTTTCTACCTCAACCAGATGGGTGCCGGATTTGAACAGGATCTGCAGATGATGCTCACCGACTGGAGCCGCCTGGTCGCCGGCCTGCAGGTGCCGACGGTACTCCTTCACGGCTGCCGCAACCCCACCACACCGCCGGCGTATCTGGAGATCTTCCGGAAGCTGAACCGCGACTTGCGCATTGAGCTGGTTGAAGACGCCGGTCTCACCCTGGCGGTCTCGCACCCGCAGCGGGTGTACGAAGAATTATCCCGTCTGTCTGAGTCACACGACTGAGACGATGCCCCCAAGAGGAGATCCTGTTTTGCACCGACCTTCGATTTTCCCGTGGTGTCGGGATCGATCCAACGGCTGCAGCGCAATCATGACGTGAAACACTGACGACCTTGAGCGCTCACGGATCCCGGTGTACACACCTCGGGAGTATGTGACCATGTATGCGAAGACGACGTGATCGTTCCGATGACACAATTTCGGTGATCGGACACTCGTACTCACAACCGGACCGAGACGATGCATCTCTTCTTTGACAGAAATATAATGTACGATACATAATATCAGATACGGAAAAGGAGTACATTCATGGCGAAAGAGAAATACAACGTAGCGGTCGTCGGCGCCCTGGGCGTCGTCGGAAGTGAGA